>NZ_JBJHAD010000001.1:0-491239 GCF_054050875.1 Blastococcus sp. SYSU DS0541
AAACCCAACAAAAAAGAGACCCACCCAAACACCCCCACACCCCCCCGCCCCCCACCCCCCCCCCCCCCCCCCCCCCCCCCCCGCCCCCCCCCCCCCCCCCCCCCCCCCCCCCCCACCGGAGTGAACCACCGACGGCGGGTCCGGGCGTGCTGCCCGGGCCCGCCGTCGTGGTGAGCGGGGCGCCACCCCACCCGCGCGGGGGGCGCGCTCCCGGTCGCCGCGGGGGTGCGTCATCATGCCCACGGCAGGTGCCCTCACCCGGGTTCCCCGCCCGACCACCGGCAGCCCGGGGGACGACGTCCGGACCGGCGTCGTCACCGGTGCGCCGGATCGAGACCAGCGCCGCCCGCGCGGCGCACCGTGAGAGAGAGGCCCACCCATGGCCCAGGCTCCAGGAGCCGGTGCCGCGCAGCCCGACGGCGGGGCGGCGCGGTCGCCGTACGCGGTCGAGCTGCGCGGCATCACCAAGCGCTTCCCCGGCGTCGTCGCGAACAAGGACATCGAGCTGGCGGTCCGCCGCGGCGAGGTGCACGCGATCGTCGGTGAGAACGGCGCGGGCAAGTCCACGCTGATGAAGACGCTGTACGGCGAGCACCGGCCGGACGAGGGCACGATCCTCGTCGACGGCCGCCCCGTGCAGTTCCGCAGCCCGGCCGACGCGATCGCGGCGGGCATCGGCATGGTCCACCAGCACTTCATGCTGGCCGACAACTTCACGGTCCTCGAGAACGTGGTCCTGGGCAGCGAGCCGACGAAGGGTGGCCGGCTGGACCGGGCCGCCGCCGGCCGCCGGATCGAGGAGATCTCCGAGCGCTACGGGCTGGGGCTGCGCCCCGACGACCTGGTCGAGGACCTCGGCGTCGGTGACCGGCAACGCGTCGAGATCGCCAAGGTGCTCTACCGCAACGCCCGGACGCTGATCCTCGACGAGCCCACCGCCGTCCTGGTCCCCCAGGAGGTCGACGAGCTCTTCGGCAACCTCGCGGAGCTCAAGCGCGAGGGTCTCACCGTCATCTTCATCTCGCACAAGCTCGACGAGGTCCGGAAGGTCGCCGACGCGATCACCGTGATCCGCCGGGGCACCACCGTCGGCGAGGCCGATCCCCGCACGACCACGGCCAAGCAGCTCGCCGAGATGATGGTCGGGGCCGAGCTGCCGACGCCGGAGCTGCGCAGCTCCACCGTGCGCGAGACGCCGGTGCTGCGCCTCGCGGGCGTCACCGTCGCCTCGGACGCCGGGCGGCCGCTGGTCGACGGCGTCGACCTCACCGTCCGCGAGGGCGAGGTCGTGGGCATCGCCGGGGTCGAGGGCAACGGCCAGGCCGAGCTCGTCGAGGCGATCATGGGCCTGCGCTCGCTGGCCGCCGGCACCGTGCACCTGGGCGAGCAGGACCTCACCGGGTGGAGCACCCGCGCCCGCCGGGAGGCCGGCATCGGCTTCATCCCCGAGGACCGGCACCGGCAGGGGATGCTGCTGGACGCCCCGCTCTGGGAGAACCGCATCCTCGGCCACCAGACCCGGCCGCCGGCCGCGCGGGGGCCGTTCATCGACCGCAAGGGCGCGCGCGCCGACACCGAGCGGATCATGCGCGAGTACGACGTCCGGGCACCCGGCCCGGACACGCTCGCGGTGGCGCTCTCCGGTGGCAACCAGCAGAAGCTGATCGTCGGCCGCGAGATGAGCGCCGCCCCCCGCCTCCTCATCGCCGCCCACCCCACCCGCGGGGTCGACGTCGGCGCGCAGTCGGTCATCTGGGAGCTGCTCAAGGACGCCCGGGGCGAAGGGATGGGGATCGTGCTGGTGTCGGCCGACCTCGACGAGCTGATCGGTCTCTCCGACACACTGCACGTCATGTTCCGCGGCCGCCTGGTGGCGACGGTGGACCCGCGCCAGGTCACCCCCGAGGAGCTCGGCGGGTACATGACCGGCGCCCGGACCGCGGCAGGTGCGGCGTGAACCGTCTGCGCAGCACCGGCCTGGCGCTGCTGGGCCCGGCGCTCGCCGTCCTCGTCGCCCTGGTCATCTCGGCCCTGGTCATCGCGCTCATCGGCGAGAACCCGATGCGGGCGCTCCAGGTCATGACCGACCTCGGCGACGCGCCCTCCCAGCAGGTGCAGTCGATCGTGGTGATCCTCAACCGCGCCGTCCCGCTCTTCCTGGCGGGGCTCGCGGTGTCGGTCGCCTTCCGCATGGGCCTGTTCAACATCGGCGTCGAGGGCCAGTACCGGCTGGCCACCGTCGTCGCCGCCGCCGTCGGTGCGGCCGTCGTGCTGCCCGGCCCGCTGCACGTGCTGCTGGTCATCGTCGTCGCCATGGTGGTCGGCGCGCTGTGGGCCGGCATCGTGGGTGTGCTCAAGGTGACCCGCGGCGTCAGCGAGGTCATCAGCTCGATCATGCTGAACTTCATCGCGCTCGGGCTGGCGTCCTTCCTGCTCACCGGCCCGTTCCGGGGGAGCCCCGAGGGCGCGTCGATCATCACGACGACGCCGCTGCCGGAGTCGGCCTGGTTCCCGGGGCTCAACGGCGTGCTCGGCGCCTTCGGGCTGGCCGAGCCCCGCACGGAGCTGTTCGGGTTCCTGCTCGTCGCCGTCGTCGTGGGCATCGTGATCGCGGTGCTGATCCAGCGCACCCGCTTCGGCTTCGACCTGCGGGCCACCGGCATCTCGGCCTCCGCGGCCACGGCCAGCGGGGTCGACGCCCGGCGCATGGTGGTCACCACGATGCTGCTCTCGGGCGCGGTCGCCGGCCTGATCGGGCTGCCCGACCTGCTCGGCGACACCCGCGCCTTCGGCACCGAGTTCACCGCCGGGCTGGGCTTCCTGGGCATCGCCGTGGCGCTGCTCGGCCGGAACAACGTCGTGGGGATCGCGCTGGCCGCGCTGCTGTTCGCCTTCCTCGACCGCGCCGCCCTGCCGCTGCAGTTCGCCGACATCCCGGCGTCGGTCGTCACGATCATCCAGGGCACGATCGTGCTCGCCGTCGTCATCGCCAACGAGATCGCCCGCCGGCTGGCCCTGCGCTCGGCCGAGCGCTCCGGCGCCGAGGCGACCGGCGCGCCCCCGGACCCCGGTGGCAGCGCCGACCCGGGCGGTCCCGGGCCCGGCACCGGTCCGGACGGCGGGCACCGCGTCCGCACCGGGGTTCCCGGCTCTTCCGAGGAGGCGCGCGCATGAGCGAGCTCGCGAGCTCGAGAAAGGCAGAGCCACCAGTGGGCATGGGGTCACCGAGCGTCAGCGAGGTGGGAGCATGACCACCGCGACCCCGTCCGGGGGCAGCACCGCCACCCGGCCCAGCCGCGGCCCGCTGACCGACCGGCTGACCGGCGGCGGCCGCGGCACCCGCATCGTGTGGCTGGTCCTCGGCCTGCTGTTCGTCTTCTCCGTCACCCGCGCGATCTCGGGTGAGGAGGCGCTGACCTCGTCCTCCACGATGCGGGCAGCCCTGCTGCTGGCGGTGCCGATCGGGCTGGCGGCGCTGGGCGGGCTCTACTCCGAGCGCGCCGGCGTGGTCAACATCGGCCTCGAGGGGATGCTGATCCTCGGCACCTGGGGCGCCGGCTGGGCCGGCTGGCAGTGGGGCTGGGTCGGCGCCATCATCGGCGGCACCGTGCTCGGTGCCATCGGTGGCCTGCTGCACGCGATCGCGACGGTGACCTTCGGGGTCGACCACGTCATCTCCGGCGTGGCGATCAACATCCTCGCCGCCGGCGTCGCGCGCTTCCTCTCCGAGCTCGTCTACGTCGAGGGGACCGGGGGCGGGCCGACGCAGTCGCCGTCGGTGGGCAGCGACCCGCCGAGCTTCTCGGTCCCGGTGCTCTCCTCGGGACCCGACCTGCTGGGCGACGTCGAGAACACCGGCTGGTTCCTGATCAGCGACCTCGCGGGGGTGCTGCGCGGGCTCACCAGCGGGCTGGGCGTGGTCACGCTGCTGGCGATCCTGCTCATCCCGATCTCCTACGTCGTCCTCTGGCGGACGGCGTTCGGGCTGCGGCTGCGCTCCTGCGGCGAGAACCCGGCCGCCGCCGACTCGCTGGGCGTGCCGGTGTACCGGATGAAGTACCTCGCGGTGATCATCTCCGGTGCGCTGGCCGGGCTGGGCGGCGTCTTCCTGGTCTTCGTCGCGGGCATCTACCGCGAGGGCCAGACCGGCGGGCGCGGCTTCATCGGCCTCGCCGCGCTGATCTTCGGCAACTGGCGCCCGGGTGGGCTGGCCGCCGGCGCCGGGCTCTTCGGCTTCTCCGACGCCCTGCAGCTGCGCAGCCGGACGGCGGTGGTCGCGCTGCTGCTGCTGGTCGCGATCCTGCTGGTCGGCGTCGCGGTCTACCAGGCGATGCGGCGTCGCTGGATCCCCGCCGTGCTCGCCGCCGTGGTGGCGGCGGCCGCGCTGGTCGGCTTCCTCTCGATCGAGGAGCTGCCCGACGGCATCGTCTTCTTCACCCCGCACCTGACCACGCTGCTGGTGCTCTCGCTGGCCTCCCAACGGCTGCGGATGCCCAAGGCCGACGGACTGGTCTACCGACGAGGGGAACACTGATGCAGCCGGACTGGGACGCCCTGCGCGCCGCGGCCCGCGAGGCGATGACCCACGCCTACGCGCCGTACTCGAGGTTCCCGGTCGGCGTCGCCGGGCTGGTGGACGACGGCCGCGTCGTCACCGGGTGCAACGTCGAGAACGCCTCCTACGGGCTGGGCCTGTGCGCCGAGTGCGGCATGGTGAGCGACCTCGCCCGCACCGGGGGCGGCCGGCTGGTCGCCGTGGCCTGCGTCGGCGGGGACGGCCAGCCGCTCATGCCGTGCGGCCGCTGCCGCCAGCTGCTGTGGGAGCACGGGGGCGCCGAGATGCTCATCGAGACGGTGTCGCTCGGCATCGTGCCGATGCGCGAGGTGCTGCCGGACGCCTTCGGCCCCGACGACCTGGTGGCGGCGGCCGAGAGAGGGCAGGGCTGATGGCCGGGCACGACGCGATCGACGTCATCCGGGCCAAGCGGGACGGCGTCCCGCTCACCCCGGAGCAGATCCGCTGGGTGATCGGCGCCTACACCGCGGGACAGGTCCCCGACGAGCAGATGAGCGCGCTGCTCATGGCGGTGTTCTTCCGCGGCATGACCGCTGACGAGCTCGCCGCCTGGACCCAGGCGATGATCGACTCGGGCGAGCGCAAGGACCTCTCGTCGCTGGGCCGCCCCACGGCCGACAAGCACTCCACCGGCGGGGTCGGCGACAAGATCACGCTGCCGCTGGCGCCCCTGGTCGCCGCCTGCGGGGTGGCCGTGCCGCAGCTCTCCGGCCGGGGCCTGGGCCACACCGGGGGCACGCTGGACAAGCTGGAGGCGATCCCCGGCTGGCGGGCCGACGTGCACGAGGAGTCCTACCTCGCCCAGCTCCGCGACGTCGGGGCGGTGATCTGCGCGGCCGGCCACGACCTCGCCCCGGCCGACAAGCTGCTGTACGCGCTGCGCGACGTCACGGGCACCGTCGAGTCGATCCCGCTCATCGCCAGCTCGATCATGAGCAAGAAGATCGCCGAGGGTGCGGACGCGCTGGTCCTGGACGTCAAGACCGGCTCGGGCGCTTTCATGAAGAACTCCGACGACGCCCGCACGCTGGCCCGCACGATGGTCGGGCTCGGGGAGGCCGCCGGGGTGCGCACGGTCGCCCTGGTGACCGCCATGGACCGGCCGCTGGGCCGCGCCGCGGGCAACGCGGTGGAGGTCGCGGAGTCGGTGGAGGTGCTCGCCGGTGGGGGGCCCGCCGACGTCGTCGAGCTGACCCTCGCGCTGGCCCGGGAGATGCTGGCCGGCGCCGGACGGGACGACGTCGACCCCGCCGACGCGCTGGCCGACGGTCGGGCGATGGACGTCTGGCGCCGCATGGTCGCGGCACAGGGCGGCGACCCCGACGCCCCGCTGCCGCAGCCTGCCGAGCGGCACGTCGTGACCGCCCCCGCCGACGGCACGCTGACCCGGCTGGACGCCTACTCCCTCGGCGTCGCCGCCTGGCGGCTGGGCGCGGGGCGGGCCCGCAAGGAGGACCCGGTCTCGGCCGCCGCCGGCATCACCTTGACGGCGGGCGTGGGGGATCGGGTGACCGCGGGCCAGCCGCTCCTGGAGCTCCAGACCGACGACGCCGACCGCATCCCGCGGGCGCTCGAGGCGCTCGAGGGTGCCATCGGCGTGGACACGGGCGACCAGCCGCTGCCGCTGGTGCTCGACCGCATCACCGCCTGACCCCCGTCGTGATCATGGCTCCGTGACCACTTCCGGACCCGGATCCGTGGTCCCGGCGCCATGATCACGGGGGGAGGGGCGCGGGCGGTCCGGGCCGAGGGGGGAGACTGTTCCCTCGTGCAGAAGGACTCCCTCCTCCCCACCACTCCCGGGCTCGCGGCGGGACCCGTGAGGGAGCCGGTGGACCCGGACGCGGCGATATCCATCCGCGGCCTGGTCAAGCGCTACGGCGACCGCGCGGCCGTCGACGGCCTGGACCTCGACATCCGCCGCGGGGAGATCTTCGCGCTGCTGGGGCCGAACGGGGCCGGGAAGACGACGACGGTCGAGATCTGCGAGGGGTACCGGGACCGCGACGGCGGGGAGGTGCGCGTGCTCGGCGTCGACCCGGCGCGGGGCGGGCGCCGCTGGAAGGCCGAGCTCGGCATCGTGCTGCAGTCCGGCGCCGGGGACAGCCAGCTCTCGGTGCGCGAGCTGCTCACCGCCCAGGCGTCCTACTACGCCGACCCGCGGGATCCCGACGAGGTGCTGGAGCTGGTGGGGCTCACGGAGAAGGCGGGCGCCCGCGGGCGGACCCTCTCCGGCGGGCAGCGGCGCCGGCTCGACGTGGCGCTGGGCATCGTCGGCCGGCCGCGGCTGCTCTTCCTCGACGAGCCCACCACGGGCTTCGACCCGGAGGCCCGCCGCCAGTTCTGGTCGCTGATCCGGTCGCTGCGCGAGCTGGGCACCACGATGCTGCTCACCACCCACTACCTCGACGAGGCCGAGGAGCTCGCCGACCGCGTCGGCGTCATCGCCCACGGCCAGCTCGCCGAGGTCGCCGTCCCCACCGCGCTCGGCGGCCGAGGCACTGCGCCCGCCGTCGTCAGCTGGACCGAGGACGGCGCCCGGCGCACGGCCGAGACCGCCACGCCCACCGCCTTCGTGGCCGACCTGGCTGCCCGCTTCCCGGGTGAGGTGCCCGACCTCGCGGTCAGCCGGCCCACCCTGGAGGACGTCTACCTCAAGATGATCGGGGACCGCTCGTGACCACCCCCGCCCCGGCGCCGGCCCCGCTGCCCTCGGTCGCCCGGGTCTCCCGCACCCGGGCCGGGGTGGAGCTCAAGGAGTTCTTCCGCCAGCGCGAGTCGGTCGTCTTCACGCTCGTGTTCCCGGTCATCCTCCTGCTGGGGCTGGGCGCGGTGCTGGAGTACGACCTCGGCTCGGGCGTGGACTTCCCGCAGTACTTCATGGCGGGGGTGATCGCCGCGGGCATCGTCGGCGCGAGCCTGCAGAACATGGCGATCCACATCGCGGGCGAGCGCTCCGACGGCACCCTCAAGGCGCTGGCCGGCAGCCCGATGCCGAGGACCGCCTACTTCGTCGGCAAGGTCGCCCAGGTCGTCGCGGTGACGATCGCGACCATCGTGCTGCTGCTGGTGGTCGGCATCCTGGTGTTCGGCATCGACCTGCCCACCGGGGCCGACTGGCTCACCTTCGCCTGGGTCACCGTGCTGGGGGCGGCGGCCTGCACGCTGCTGGGTATCGCGGTCTCCTCCCTCGCCCGGAACTCCCGGTCCGCCTCGGCGACGGTCACGCCGATCGCGCTGGTGCTGGAGTTCATCTCCGGCGTCTTCATGCCCTTCGACCAGGTGCCGGGCTGGCTGCAGGACGTCGCCGCCGTCTTCCCGGTGAAGTGGCTGGCGCAGGGCCTGCGCTCGGTCTTCCTGCCCGACTCCCTCGCCGCCCGCGAGCCGGCCGGCTCCTGGGAGCTCGGCACGGTGGCGGTCGTCCTCGCCGTCTGGTGCGTGCTGGGCCTGCTGCTGTGCGTCCGCACCTTCCGCTGGCAGGACCGGTGACTGCGACACTGCGGTCCTCCGGACCTCGTCATGACACCGATCGGTGGGTCGGTAGCTTTCCCGTGTGCCTGCACCGCTGAATGCCGAGTACGTCCGTCGCGCCCCCAAGGTCCTGCTGCACGACCACCTGGACGGCGGGCTGCGACCGCAGACGGTGCTGGAGCTGGCCGACCAGCTGGGCTACCGGGAGCTCCCGGTGTCGGACGCCGAGGCGCTCGGGCGCTGGTTCCGCGAGGCGGCCGACTCCGGCTCCCTCGTGCGGTACCTGGAGACGTTCGCGCACACCGTCGCGGTGATGCAGACCCCGGACGCCGTGGCGCGGGTGGCGCGGGAGTGCGCGCTGGACCTCGCCGCCGACGGCGTCGCGTACGCCGAGGTCCGCATGGCCCCCGAGCTGCTCACCGGCGGGATGCCCCTGGAGGCCGCGGTCGAGGCCATGCTGGACGGTTATGCGCGGGGCAGCCGGGACGCCGCTGCAGCGGGCACCTGCATCCGCATCGGCACCCTGCTGTGCGCCATGCGGCAGGAGGACCGCTGGGAGGAGGTCGCCGGTCTCGTCGTCCGCTACCGCGACGCCGGCGTCGTCGGCTTCGACCTCGCCGGCCCCGAGGACGGGTTCCCGCCCGACCGGATCCCCGCCGCGATCGCCCTGCTGGACCGCGCCGGGGCGCACCGGACGGTGCACGCCGGGGAGGCCGCCGGCATCGGCAGCATCGTGGCCGCGCTCGACGGCGCCGGCGCCGAGCGGCTCGGCCACGGCGTGCGGATCGCCGACGAGGTCGCCGCTGACGGCACCCTGGGCCCGGTCGCGCAGCGGGTGCGCGACGCGCAGGTCACCCTGGAGGTCGCGCCGTCGTCCAACGTGCAGACCGGCGCCTACCCCTCCCTGGCCGAGCACCCGGTGGACCGCCTGCACCGGCTGGGCTTCGCCGTCACGCTCAACACCGACAACCGGCTGATGAGCGGGGTCTCGCTGACCAGCGAGGTCACCGACGTGGCGACGACGTTCGGCTGGACATGGGACGACGTCCAGACGGTGACCGAGCGGGCGCTGGCCGCCGCCTTCCTGCCCGACGACGAGCGCCGGCGGCTGCTGGACGAGGTGGTCCGCCCCGGGTACGCCGCGCTGGAGGGCTGAGCCGTGGAGGTCCTGCTCGCCGAGACGACCGGGGGGTCCGTGGACCGGCTGGCCGACCTCGGGGTGGCGTTCGCCCTCTCGGCACTCATCGGGTTCGAGCGGGAGCTGCGGCAGAAGGCGGCCGGGCTGCGGACGCTCACCATCGTCGGGTTCGCCGCGGCGCTGTTCATGGTGATCAGCGGGGCCGAGTTCGGCGACTCCCGCATCGCCGCCCAGGTGGTCTCCGGGCTCGGCTTCATCGGCGGCGGCCTGATCTTCGTCCGGCGCGACGCCGTCCGTGGGCTGACGACCGCGGCCGTCGTCTGGCTCACCGCCGCCGTCGGCATGGCGGCGGGGGCGGGGCTGTGGACGTACGCCGCGGTCGCCACCGCCGTTCACCTGCTGATCGCCTACGCCTTCACCCCGCTGGCCCGCCGGCTCTCGGGCCGGGCGGCGCACGCCTACCCGCTGGTGCTGACCTACCGGGACGGGCAGGGCGTGCTGCGCCGGGCGCTGGCCGAGTGCACGCAGCAGGGCTTCACGGTCCGCAACCTCGACACGTCCGTCGAGCCCGAGCAGCGCAGCGGTGTCCCGCAGGCCACGGTGCGGCTGACGCTGGAGGGCGCGGGGCCGGTGACGACGCTCGCCGCCCGGCTCGCCGACCTCGAGGGGGTGCTGGCGGTCTCGGCCGGGCACCGGGACGAGGACGCCGACTGACTCCGGTCGGGTGGGCGCCGTCACCCCCGTCCGCGGGAATGGCGCCATGATCTCCGCTGCTACGGTAGAGGCACCGGCACAAGGCCGGTCATCCTCCCGGACGGTCGGTCCGGGAACGAGCGCATCCGTGCAGATCCCGCGTCCTGCCAGGTCGCAGCTGATCGCCAAGTGAGGACGCCGGCACGTGCCGGGGCTCGTCCTCTTCCACGGGACGCGCTCCGAGCAGTATCGGAGCCCCACCCCGCATGACGTTGATCCACCCTGCCCCGCTCGAGTCGAACGAGGCCGAGACCACCCCGGTCCAGGCCCCCGAGGCGCCCGCCGGTCCCACCTTCGCCCAGCTGGGTCTGCCCCAGCCGCTGGTGACCGCGCTCGAGCGGCGCGACATCCGCCACCCCTTCGCCATCCAGACGTCGGCCCTGCCCGACGCGCTCGCCGGCCGCGACGTGCTCGGCAAGGCAGCCACCGGCTCGGGCAAGACCCTGGCCTTCGGCCTGCCGCTCCTGGCCCGCATCGGTGCCGAGGTCAAGCACGGCCGCCGCGCCCCCCGCGGGCTGGTCCTCGTGCCCACCCGCGAGCTCGCCCAGCAGGTGCACGACAACCTGGCGCCCCTCGGCCAGGCGACCGGCGTGCAGCTCGCCACCGTCTACGGCGGCGCGCCCATGTACCGCCAGATCCAGCAGCTGCGCCGCGGCGTGGACGTCATCATCGCCACCCCCGGCCGGCTGCAGGACCTGATCAGCCAGGGCGAGGCCAGCCTCGCCGAGGTGGTCATCACCGTCCTCGACGAGGCCGACTTCATGGCCGACCTGGGCTTCCTCCCGGTCGTCAAGGAGCTCCTCGACCAGACCGCCGCCGACGCCCAGCGCCTGCTGTTCTCGGCGACGCTGGACGGCGAGGTCGACGCCCTGGTGCGCCGGTACCTCAAGGACCCGGCGCGGCACGAGGTCAAGCGCCCCGGGGACGACGCACCGCCGGCCG
Source organism: Blastococcus sp. SYSU DS0541 (assembly GCF_054050875.1). Classification (NCBI taxonomy): domain Bacteria; kingdom Bacillati; phylum Actinomycetota; class Actinomycetes; order Geodermatophilales; family Geodermatophilaceae; genus Blastococcus; species Blastococcus sp. SYSU DS0541. The sequence continues at coordinate 10,881 of NZ_JBJHAD010000001.1, forward strand.
AGCACCGCGCCTACACCCTGGCGTTCCGCGACAAGGTCGCGCTGACCAAGGAGCTGGCCCAGCGCCCCGGGCGGACGCTCATCTTCGTCCGCACGCAGCTGGGTGCCGATCGCCTGACCGAGCACCTGCTCGAGACCGGGGTCAAGGCGGCCGCCATCCACGGCGGCCTGCCGCAGGCGGCTCGCAAGCGCGCGCTGGAGGCGTTCACCGACGCCCGCTCGCCCGTGCTGGTGGCCACCGACGTCGCCGCCCGCGGCATCCACGTCGACGACGTCTCGCTGGTCGTGCACTACGACCCGCCGGCGGACTCGAAGACCTACCTGCACCGGTCGGGCCGCACGGCCCGCGCGGGTGCGGCCGGTGTCGTCGTGTCGCTGCTGCTGCCCGACCAGGTCGGCCAGTCCAAGCGCCGGTTCCGCCAGGCCAAGGTCGACCCGGTCCTGCGCCGGGTGACCCCGGGTGACCAGGAGATCGCCGAGCTCGTCGCCAGCGGCGTGCACGTCGAGCCGGTCGAGCGCCCGGTCCGCGACTCCCGTCGCGCCGGTGGTCCCGGCGGCCGTCCGCGCCGCGAGGGCGACCGGCCCGGTGGCGGTCACCGCGGTGGCCCCCGCCGCTCCTACGGGGACCGCAACCGCTCCGGCGGCGAGCGGTCCGGCCGGCCCGGCGGTAGTGACCGCCGGTTCGGCGGCGAGCGCTCGGCCCGACCCCCGCGCCAGGGCAGCTGACCCCACCCCAGCACGCAGACGGCGGCCCGTCCCGGACATCCGGGGCGGGCCGCCGTCGTACGGCCCCATCCAGGGGCTCGCCGCGAGCCTCTGGACCGGGTCTTCTTCACTCGCGGAAGACCAGGGCTCCGCTCACCGCGGCCACGGCCTCGTCCCAGTCGGTGCGCAACCGGGCGGCCTCGACGGCGTCCAGGGGCTCGTCGGGCTGCCGGTCCGCACGCGCCAGCGCCCGGCCGAGCGGTGCGGTGGGGGCGAGCAGCTCCTCCACGCGGGTCAGCCCGGCGTACTCGCCCAGGTCGCGCACGCCCTCCGCGGGCTGGACGAGCGCCCGGTGGGTGACCAGCCCGGCGGCGCCGTCGGCGACCTCGCCCAGCACCTCGGAGAGCTCGGTGAGGTCGTAGCGGTCCTGCTCGGCCGGCAGGGGTGGTGTGTCGGTGTCGGCGACCTCGGGCCAGGAGGCGATCTCGACCAGGTCGTGCCGCTCGTTGCCGGCGCAGAACCGCGCGAGGTCGGCCGGGGTGTCGAAGAGGAAGACCTCGCCGTCGCGGCCGAGGAACCGGGCGACGTCCTCGACGTAGCAGCGCAGGGTCACCCCGGCGCCCTCGGGGACGACCACCTCGACCGGCAGGATGCCGACGGCCTCCCAGAACTCGGCGGCGGCGGCGACCGCGGCGGGGGAGGCGGTCACCCGGCTGCCGCGCGCGATCGTGCTGACGCCCGGCCGACCGGCCACCGACGCGGCCGTTGCGCCGGCCGGCTCGGCGTCGGCGATCTCCACCTGGTCGGGCAGGTCCTCCTCGTCGCCGGGCACGTCGTCGCCGGCCTCGGAGGCCGACGGGTACTCCTCGAGCGTGGCGGTGCCGCCGCCGGTCCAGTCGAAGTGGTCGGAGAGCTCCTCGACGACGTCCTCCCACAACTCGTCGAAGACGCTCCCGACACCGATCCAGGCGTCCTCTCCGGAGCGCCCGGCGAACGCCTCCACGCCCAGGCCGAGGGAGCCGATCTCGGGCTTGGCGGCGAGCTCGGCGACGGCCTCGAACTGCTCCTCGTCGTCGTCCTCGTCGGTGGTGTCCAGGCACTCGGCCAGCCGGCTCACGATGTCCACGGTGGCGGCCAGCTCCTCCACCGCCCACCGGTCGGGGTTCTCGGCGGCGATGTCGTAGACCCCGTCGAGGTCGTACCGGTGGTCCTCGTCCGGGGTCAGGTCGGGGGCCGCCAGCCCGGCGACGACCGGCCACACCGGGTGGTCGGCGAGGTCGTGGTCGGTGCGCGTGCGGCAGAAGGCGGCGAGCTTCGCCGGCGTCGGGAAGAGGTGCACGGTCGCGACGTCGCCCTCGGTCGTGCCGAGGAACGCCTGCCACTCCTCGCCGTCCTCCTCCCACGGCGGAGCCCACAGGGTGTACCCCGTGCGGTCGTCGAGGGTCAGTGCGATGGGGACGATGCTGGGCCTGGCCACCCGCCCATCCTGCCCTGTCGCTCCGGGGACGCATCTCCGGGCCGCGCGGGGGGTCTCAGAGGTTGATCATGTGGCCGGCGAGGCCGTGGATCGCTTCCTGCAGCCCCTCGCTGAGCGTGGGGTGGGCGTGCACGTTGCGGGCGAGCTCGGTGGCGGTGAGGTCCCACTTCTGCGCGAGCGTCAGCTCGGGGAGCAGCTCGGTGACCTCCGGGCCGACCAGGTGCCCGCCGAGCAGCTCGCCGTAGGTCTCGTCGGCGATCAGCTTGACGAAGCCGCCGGGCTCGGCCAGCCCCTGCGCCTTGCCGTTGGCGGTGAAGGGGAACTGGGCGACCTTGACCTTCCAGCCCTTCTCGTCGGCCAGCTCGCGGGCCTGCGCCTCGGTGTAGCCGAAGCTGGCGACCTGCGGCGAGCAGAACGTGGCCCGCGGCATCATCACGTAGTCGAGCTCCATGGTCTCCGCGCCGGCGATCGTCTCGGCGGCGACGACACCCTGGGCCTCGGCGACGTGGGCGAGCATCAGCTTGGCGGTGACGTCGCCGATGGCGTAGACGTGCGGCACGTTCGTGCGCATGCGCTCGTCGATCGCGATCGCGCGGACGCGCTCGGTCAGCTCGACGCCCAGCTTCTCCAGGCCGTAGCCGTCGACGCGGGGCTGGAACCCGATCGCCTGCATGACCTTGTCCGCGTGGAGTTCGCGGGTGCCCTTGGCATCGGAGACGGTGACCGTCACCTGATCGCCCGTGTCGTCGATCCGCTCGACCTTGGTGGAGGTGAGCACCTCCACGCCGAGCTTGCGGTAGGCCTTGGCCAGCTCCTTGGAGACGGCGGCGTCCTCGAGCGGCAGCATCCGGTCGGCGTACTCGACGATCGTGACCCGCACACCGTAGTTGCGGAGCACGAAGGCGAACTCGACCCCGATCGCGCCCGCGCCGGCGATGATGATGCTCGCCGGCAGCTCGCGGCTGAGGATCTGCTCCTCGTAGGTGACCACGCGCTCGGAGAGCTCCGTGCCCGGCAGGAACCGGGTGTGCGCCCCGGTCGCGATGATCACCGCGTCGAAGCTGACGGTCTCCTCGCCGCCGGCGTTCAGGGCGACCTTCAGGGTGTGGGGGTCGGTGAAGGTGCCCCAGCCGTCGATCTCGGTGATCTTGTTCTTCTTCATCAGGAAGTGCACGCCCTTGACCCGGCCCTCGGCGACCGTGCGGCTGCGGTCGAAGGCGGCGCCGAAGTCGAAGGAGACGTCGCCGGAGATGCCGAAGGTGTCGGCGCCGTCGCGCACCAGGTGGGCGAGCTCGGCGTTGCGCAGCAGCGCCTTCGACGGGATGCAGCCCACGTTCAGGCACACACCGCCCCAGTACTGGGACTCGACCACCGCCACGCTCTTGCCGAGCTGGGCGGCGCGGATGGCGGCGACGTACCCGCCGGGGCCGGCACCGAGGACGACGACGTCGAAATGAGGCACGGGGCGAGGGTAGTGCGACGGTGGCCGGTGGCCTCCCCGAGGTCACCGGCCACCGAGACGGGTGGAACGGCCCCCTCCCGGGCCCCCCGGCCTGCGAGAGGTGAGGAGGAGGGGGTCCTTCATCAGACGCCCATCGGATGCCACACCGTCTTCGTCTCGAGGAACGGCGTCATGCGGGAGAGGCCCGGGTCAGCGGTCCAGTCCGGTTCGGTGACCGGCGGGCGGACGACCCGCTTGATGGTGCCGGCGGCCTCCCGCTCGAACTCCATCGCGCGGCCGGCCGGGGCGCCGGTGAGGTCGATGGCGTCGACGTCGGCGTGCTCGGCCAGCCACGGGCCGAGCTCCTCGGCGTCGCCGGTGAGCAGGTTGACCACACCGCCGGGCACGTCGCTGGTGGCGAGCACCTCCCCGAGGGTGACGGCCGGGATCGGCCGCTCCTTCGACGTGACGACGACGGCGGTGCAGCCGGTGGCGAGCACCGGGGCGAGCACGCTCACCAGGCCGAGCAGGCTCGACTGCTGCGGGGCGAGGACGGCGACGACGCCGGTCGGCTCCGGGAGGCTGAAGTCGAAGTACGGCCCGGCGACCGGGTTGGCCCCGCCGAGGACGGACGCCAGCTTGTCGGTCCAGCCGGCGTACCAGACCCAGCGGTCGATGGCGGCGTCGACGGCGGCGCGAGCCTTCCCCGCCGACAGCCCCTCGCCGTGCGCGACCTCCTCGCAGAACTGGACGTGCCGGCCCTCCATCACCTCGGCCACGCGGTAGAGCACCTGGCCGCGGTTGTAGGCGGTCGCGCCCGACCACTTGGGGAAGGCGGCCCGGGCGGCGACCACGGCGTCCCGGGCGTCCTTGCGCGAGGCCCGGGCGGCGTTGGCCACGAAGTGGCCCTTCGCGTCGGTGACCTCGTAGGTGCGGCCGGACTCCGAGCGCGGGAAGGCGCCCCCCACGTAGAGCTTGTAGGTCTTCCGGACGGCGAGCCGGTCGTTCCCGATCACTGGTCAGCACCCTTTCCTCTGGGGAGCTTTCGCGCGCGCTGCGCTCCTCGCTCGCCGGCGCTCGCTGCGATGCTCACTTGCTGTCAGCTCCCGTCAGGTAGGCGGCCAGCCCGTGGCGGCCGCCCTCGCGGCCGTAGCCGGACTGCTTGTAGCCGCCGAAGGGCGACGTCGGGTCGAACTTGTTGAAGGTGTTGGCCCAGACCACGCCGGCGCGGAGCTGGTCGGCGATCTTCAGGATCCGCGACCCCTTCTCGCTCCAGATGCCCGCCGACAGCCCGTAGGTGGAGTTGTTCGCCTTCGCCACGGCCTCGTCGGGGGTGCGGAAGGTGAGCACGCTGAGCACCGGGCCGAAGACCTCGTCGCGGGCGATGCGGTGGGCGGGGGAGACGTCGGTGAAGACCGTGGGCGGGAACCAGTAGCCGCGCGCGGGCAGCTCGCAGGCCGGCTGCCAGCGCTGGGCGCCCTCCGCCTCGCCGATGTCGGAGAGCTCCCGGATGCGGGCCAGCTGCTCGGCGGAGTTGATGGCCCCGATGTCGGTGTTCTTGTCCAGCGGGTCGCCGATGCGCAGGGTGCCGATCCGGCGCTGCAGCGAGGCGATGACCTCGTCGTGGATCGACTCCTGCACCAGCAGCCGGGAGCCCGCGCAGCAGACGTGGCCCTGGTTGAAGAAGATCCCCTGGACGATGCCCTCGACGGCCTGGTCGATCGGGGCGTCGTCGAACACGATGTTCGCGGCCTTGCCCCCGAGCTCCAGCGTCAGCTTCTTGCGGGTGCCGGCGACGGCGCGGGCGATCGACCGGCCGACCTCGGTGGACCCGGTGAACGCGACCTTGTCGACGTCGTCGTGCTCGACGACGGCCCGGCCGGTCTCCCCGGCGCCGGGAACGATGTTGACCACGCCCGCGGGGAGGTCCGCCTGGCGGCAGATCTCGGCGAACAGCAGCGCGGTGAGCGGGGTGGTCTCGGCCGGCTTGAGGACGACGGTGTTGCCGGTGGCGAGCGCGGGCGCGACCTTCCACGCCAGCATGAGCAGCGGGAAGTTCCACGGGATGACCTGGCCGGCCACGCCGAGGGGCTTCGGGGCCGGGCCCAGGCCCGCGTGCTCGAGCTTGTCGGCCCAGCCCGCGTGGTAGAAGAAGTGGGCCGCGGCCAAGGGGACGTCGACGTCGCGCGACTCCCGGATCGGCTTGCCGTTGTCCAGCGACTCGAGGACGGCGAACTCCCGCGCCCGCTCCTGCAGCAGCCGGGCGATGCGGAAGAGGTACTTGCCGCGGTCGGCGGGGCGCATCGGGCCCCACGTCTTCTCGAAGGCCCGGCGGGCGGCGCGGACGGCGCGGTCGACGTCGGCCTCGCTCGCGGCGGAGACCTCGCTGAGGACCTCCTCGGTGGCCGGGTTGACCGTCTTGAACGGCTCGCCGGTGCCGTCGACGAACTCGCCGTCGACGAACAGGCCGTAGGAGGGGGCGATGTTCACGATCGAGCGTGACTCGGGGGCGGGGGCGTACTCGAACACGGACGTGGGCCGGGCCGGGCTGGGCGGGGGAGTAGGCATTGCGGTCAGTCCACCGTGACGTAGTCGGGGCCGGAGTAGTGGCCGGTGCGCAGCTTCTGCCGCTGGAGGAGGAGGTCGTTGAGCAGGCTGGAGGCGCCGAACCGGAACCAGTCGGGGTCCAGCCAGTCGGGGCCGGCCGTCTCGTTGATCATCACGAGGTGCTTGATGGCGTCCTTCGTCGTCCTGATGCCGCCGGCGGGCTTGAAGCCGATCTGGCGGCCGGTGGCGATGCGGAAGTCGCGGACCGCCTCGAGCATCACCAGGCCGACCGGAAGGGTGGCGGCGGGGGTGACCTTGCCGGTGGAGGTCTTGATGAAGTCCCCGCCGGCGAGCATGGCGATCCAGGAGGCGCGGCGGACGTTGTCGAGCGTCTTCAGCTCACCGGTCTCGAGGATCACCTTGAGGTGCGCGGGGGTGCGGCCGGGAGGGGAGCACGCCTCCTTGACCGCGACGATCTCCTCGTAGACGTCGAGGTAGCGGCCGGTCAGGAAGGCGCCCCGGTCGATGACCATGTCGATCTCGTCGGCGCCGTTCTCGACGGCGTCGCGGACGTCGGCGAGCTTCACCGCGCGGCTGGCGCGACCGCTGGGGAAGGCGGTGGCGACGGCGGCGACGTGGATGCCGGTGCCCTGGAGCGCCTCCCGGGCGACGCCTGCGAGGTCGCCGTACACGCAGACGGCGGCGACCTGCGGCGTCGTCGGGTCCGAGGGGTCGGGCTGCCGGGCCTTGGCGGCGAGGCTGCGCACCTTCCCCGGGGTGTCGGCGCCCTCGAGGGTGGTCAGGTCGACCATCGAGATGGCCATGTCGATGGCCCACGCCTTCGAGGTGGTCTTGATCGACCGGGTGCCCAGCTGGGCCGCGCGCGCCTCGGCACCCACCTGGTCCACGCCGGGCAGGCCGTGCAGGAAGGCGCGGAACGCCGCGTCGGAGCGGGTCACGTCGTCGTACGGCGGCGACGGCGCGTGCACCGCGGAGGTCGCCCCGGGGAGCGCGTCGGGGTCGAGGACGTGGGTCATGCGCGCCATTCTCCCCTGCCGTGCGCCGGTCCCCGAACCCGCTCACCCTGCCGGAGCAGGAGGACGCGACCGAGGGTGGTCGATCCGTCCGCCGAGGCGTCCTGGGCCGGTGGGGACGTCGGCGATCCGCAGGGGCATGGGGGTGCAGGCCCACCTTCGCGACGCAGGTTCCTCGTCGCCGTTCCGCCCTCCTGGTGATCAGTGGACAGGCCGCTGAACTGGGGATTCGCGCTACGGGTGTCGTCCACGAGCGGTAGTATTCGCACATGCGTTCGACAGGTGCGTCTGATGCGCTCGCCCGGTTGGTGGCCGCGCTGGATGACCTGGCCGGCGAGCGGATCGAGGGTGCGTTCGGGCCGCAGCTGATCGAACGGCTGGCCCCGCTGCTGGTGGCCGGGAACCGGCTGACCACCGAGATGGCCCGCACGGTGCGGCAGTGCGAGCTCACTGGGGCCGCCGAGCACGACGGGCAGAAGACGATGGCCTCCTGGCTGCGCGGGCACGCCCGGTACTCGTCCGCCGCCGCCTCCCGGCTGGTGAGCACCGGACGGGCGATGGAGGCCCTACCGGCGGTCGCCGCCGCGGCCGCGACCGGGGCCCTGCCGCCGGAGGCCCTGGCGGTGATCGCCCCGGTGGCCGCCCCGGCCAACCTGGCCGCCGCCGCAGCCCAGGGCGTGGACCTGGCCGGGGTGGACGCGGCGCTCGCGGAGGTGGCCGCCACCCGCCCGCACGCCGAGCTGCGCCAGGTGGTGGCCCACTACCTGGCCCGGCTGGACCCCGACGGCCCCGAGCCCGATCCCACCGAGGGACGCTCCCTCACCTTCGTCGAGCACGCCGACGGGTCGGTCTCCTTCCGCGGCGAACTGGACGCCGTGGGCGGGGAGAAGGTGCAGGCCGCGCTGGAGTCGGTGGTGCAGGCCGACCGGCCCGCCGGGGACATGCGCACCCGGGCCCAGCAGCAGGGCGACGCGTTCGTGCAGCTCGCCGACAACGCCCTGGCCGCCGGCGCCCTGCCGGTGCTGCGCACCCACAAACCCCAGGTGGTCGTCCGGGTGGACCTGGAGGACCTCATCGACCCGGACGCCGGCCCCGGCGCGGCCACCCTCGGCTTCGGCGCCACGATCTCCGCCGCCCGGGCCCGCTGGCTGGCCTGCGACGGCACCGTCACCCGCATCGTCATCGGCCCCGAAGGCCAACCCCTCGACGTCGGCCGCGTTCGGCCCCTTCGCAGGGGCCCGCCGCGAGCTTGCGAGTGGCGGGGGGCGGAGGGGTCCTTTCGTTCGCAGGCTGCCACGCCCCCGCCCACTGGTGCGACGTCCACCACATCGTGCACTGGGCCGACGGCGGGGACACCTCGCTGGAGAACTCAGCCCTGCTCTGCGAACGGCACCACACCAAGATCCACCACGGGTTCCGCGTCGAACGACAACCCGACGGCCGATGGCGCACCTACCGGCCCGACGGCACCGAGATCCTCGTCCTCCCCCGCATCACCGCGGAGTCGGCCAATTCCCGCGCGGGCTGAGCCCTGTCTCGTGTGCACGACGGGGGCTGCGAGGACGGCGCCCGGCTCTGCCGTGCCGGCCGATACGGTGTCCGGCGTGCAGCTGACCGTCGTCGACCACCCGCTGGCCCGTGCCCGTCTCTCCAAGATGCGTGACGAGCGGACGGACAACGCCATGTTCCGCGCCGCGCTCCGCGAGCTGACGCAGATGCTGGTCTACGAGGCCACCCGCGATCTCGCCATCGCGGAGGAGCCGATCACCACCCCGGTCACCACGACCACCGGGTACCGGCTGGCCGCCCCGCCGCTGATCGTCCCCGTGCTCCGCGCCGGTCTCGGGATGGCCGACACCGCGCACGGGATGCTGCCGGAGTCCCAGATGGGCTTCGTCGGGCTCGCCCGCAACGAGGAGACCTTCCAGCCGGAGGCGTACATGGCCTCGCTGCCCGAGTCGCTGGTCGGCCGCGACGTCTTCGTGCTCGACCCGATGCTCGCCACCGGCGGCTCGCTCGTGCACTGCTGCGAGCTGCTCACCGCCCGGGGCACGACGTCGATCACGGTGCTCTGCGCCCTCGCCGCGCCCGACGGCCTCCGTCGTCTCGAGGAGAGCGGCCTGCCGCTGCGGGTGTTCACCGCGAGCGTCGACGAGGGGCTCAACGACAAGGCCTACATCGTCCCGGGGCTCGGCGACGCCGGCGACCGCCAGTTCGGCGCGGTCTGACCGTGAGGTTCGGGGTGCTCGGCACCGGCTTCTGGGCGAAGGAGATCCACGCGACCGCCTTGGCCGGGCACCCCTCCGCCGAGCTGGTCGGCGTCTGGGGCCGTGACGTCGCCAAGGCGGAGGCGGTGGCCGCCGACTTCGACGTCCCCGGCTTCGCCGACCTCGACGAGCTGCTGGAGCAGGTCGACGCCGTCGCCATCGCGCTGCCGCCGCACGTGCAGGCGCCGCTGGCCGAGCGCGCCGCCGCCGCGGGCAAGCACCTGCTGCTCGAGAAGCCCGTCGCCCTCGACGTCGCCGCCGCCGACCGGGTGGTCGCCGCCGTCCGCGACGCCGGTGTCGCCTCCGTCGTCTTCTTCACGTTCCGCTTCCAGACCGCGACGTCGACCTGGCTCACCCAGGCGGCCCGCACGGAGCTCGCCGGCGGTGCCGGGTCCTGGTTGTCGTCCATCGCCGGCTCCCCGTTCGGCGCCTCGTCGTGGCGGCAGCAGCACGGCGCGCTCTGGGACATCGGCCCGCACGCCCTGTCGCTGTTCCTGCCGGCGCTGGGGCCCGTCGTCGCGGTGCAGGCCGGGGCCGGGCTGCACGACACCGTCCACCTGGTGCTCACCCACGAATCGGGGACGGCCTCCACCGTGACCCTGTCGCACACGGTGGCGCCGATGTCGACCGGCATCGAGTTCTTCGTCCACGGCGACGCCGGCCGGCTGGTGCTCCTGCCCGATGTCGAGGCCCCGGTGGACGCCTTCGCCGTCGCCGTCGACGAGCTGACCTCCGCAGCGATCGCCGGTGGCACCCACCCCTGCGACGTGGGGTTCGGCCGGGACGTCGTGGCGGTCCTGGCGACGGCGGCCCGCGCCCTGGACACGGGGTGCCGCGAGCGCGTCCCGGGGTGACCGCCGCGACGTCGCGGCGGCAGGGGGTCACAAGCCCAGCGCCGCCTTCATCTCCGCCCGCAGCTGGTCCAGCTCGTCGGCGCCGCGGCCGCGTGCGGCGATCAGGCCGGCGTCGTCGTGCACCGGGACGACCGTCTCCAGGTACGCCTTGAGCTTGGGCTCGGTGCCGCTGGGCCGGACGATCACCCGCACGCCGTCGCCCAGCAGGCGGACGGCGTCCACCGGTGGGGTGGACCCGGCGAGGTCGGCGAACTCCACCGGCCGGCCGAGCAGCGACGACGGCGGCCGCGACCGCAGCCGAGCCATCGCCCCGGAGATGACCGAGAGGTCCTCGACCCGCACCGACAGCTGGCCGGTGACGAAGAGGCCGTGCTCGGTGGCCAGCTCGTCCAGCCGGTCCAGCACCGTGCGGCCCCCGGCCTTGAGCTCCGCCGCCAGCAGGGCCACCGCGAGCGCCGCCGAGATGCCGTCCTTGTCCCGCACCACCGACGGAGCCACCGAGTAGCCCAGCGCCTCCTCGTAGCCGAACACCAGCGGCGCGGCGTCGGAGCCCGCGCGCATGATCCACTTGAAGCCGGTCGGGGTCTCCTCCGACGGGACGCCGTGCGACTCGGCGACGACGTGCATCAGCGAGCCGCTCACCAGCGAGGACGCGTAGGTGCCGCGCACCCCGCGGCGCAGCAGCCAGTCGGCCAGCAGCGCCCCCACCTCGTCACCGGTCAGCTGCCGCCCGCCCACGACCACCGAGCAGCGGTCGGCATCGGGGTCCTGCGCGATGGCGACGTCGGCCCCGGACCGCTCGGCCAGCGCGGTGAGCAGGTCCACCGCCCCGGGCTCCTCCGGGTTCGGGAAGGCGACCGTCGGGAACGCCGGATCGGGTGCGTCCTGCTCGGGCACGCCGGCCGGCTCCGCGAACCCCGCTGCGGCGAACACCAGCCGGGTCGTCGACGCGCCCACCCCGTGCATGGCGGTGTACGCCACGCGCAGCGCCGCCCGGTCGGCGGCCGGCACCCGTTCGGGATCCAGCGCCCGCACGACCGCCGTGACGTACTCGGCGAGGACGTCGTCGCCCAGGACCCCGTGGCCGCCGGCGAGGGGGATCTCCCGCGCGGGGCCCACCGCGGCGATCGACTCCTCGATCGCGCGGTCGGCCGGCGGCACGAGCTGCGCCCCGCCCCGCAGGTAGAGCTTGTAGCCGTTGTCGTCGGGCGGGTTGTGGCTGGCGGTGACCATCACCCCGGCCGCGGCATCGAGCTGCCGGACGGCGAAGGCCAGCACCGGGGTGGGCAGCGGGCGCGGCATGAGCTGCACCTGGAACCCCAGCACCGAGAACACCTGGGCCGAGAGGAGGGCGAACTCGTCGGACCGCCGCCGTGCGTCGAAGCCGATCACCACGGTCCCGCCGCCCTCCCCGGTGTCCAACAGGTACCGGCCCACCCCGGCCGCGGCGCGCAGCACCACGGCGGCGTTCATCCCGGCCGGTCCGGCCCGCAGCGGACCGCGGAGCCCCGCCGTCCCGAAGGTGAGCGGACCGGAGAAGCGGCGGGCGAGCTCGGCGGTGTCGCCGGCGTCGACCAGCGCGAGGATCTCCGCGCGGTCGCCCTCGTGCGGATCGGCGTCGGCCCAGGCGCGGGCCTGCGTCACGACGTCGCTCACAACCGGCCCCCCGCCGCCTCGACGTTCTCGGCGTCGAACTCCGGCAGCGTGTACTGGCCGCCCACCCGCGCGTGCACCGGGTCCTCGGGGTCCGGCTCGCCCTGGGCCGCGATGAGGGCCTCGGCGTACACCTCGGCGTCGTCGGCCGGCTCGTAGCCGATGGCGCGCGCAGCGGCGAGGTCCCACCAGTTGCGGGTGTTGGCCGAGACGCCCCACACCACCGTGCAGCCCGGGTCGGGCGTCCGCAGTGCCGCGTCCACCAGGGAGACGGTGTCGGCGGGGGAGAGCCAGGTGGCGAGCATGCGCACCGTCGTCGGCTCCGGGAAGGCGCTGCCGATGCGCAGGCACACGACCTCCATGCCGTACCGGTCGGCGTAGAGCGACCCGAGCGCCTCCATCGCCACCTTGGCGACGCCGTAGTAGGTGTCCGGCCGCGGCGGCGCGTCGACCTCGCGCAGCAGCCCCTCCGCGGGGCGTGCGGTGAAACCGCTGGCGTGGTTGCTGCTGGCCAGAACCACGCGCCGGACGCCGGCGCGGCGAGCTGCCTCGACCGTGGCGTACGTGCCCTGGATGTTCGCGTGGCTGATCGCCGGCCAGGTGGACTCGCCCACGACGCCGGCCAGGTGGACGACGGCCGCGGCGCCCCGCAGCGCACCGGTCATCGCGTCGAGGTCGGTGACGTCGGCGACCAGGTGCTCCTCGCCGGGCCGGGGCTCGGGCACCGGGACGACGTCGAGGCTGCGCACCGCCCACCCGCGCTCGGGGAGCCCGCCCCGCAGGACCGTGCCGATCCGCCCGGCCGCGCCGGTGAGGACGACCGGGCCGGACGGCGACGCCTCGTGGCCGGTCACGGCAGCCGCTCGATGAGCCGCACCAGCAGCTCCCCGAGCCGTCCCGCGGCCGCCTTGCCCGCCGCGAGGACCTCCTCGTGGTTCAGCGCCTCGCCGGTGATCCCCGCGGCGGCGTTGGTGACCATCGAGAGGCCGAACACCTCCGCGCCCGCGGCCCGGGCGGCGATCGCCTCCAGCGCGGTGGACATGCCGACGAGGTCGGCGCCCAGGGTGCGCAGCATGCGGATCTCGGCCGGCGTCTCGAAGTGCGGGCCGGGGAGCTGCGCGTAGACGCCCTCGGCCAGCGAGGGGTCGAGCTCCCGGGCGATCGCGCGCAGCCGCGAGGAGTAGAGGTCGGTGAGGTCGACGAAGTTTGCGCCCACGAGCGGGGAGCGCGCGGTCAGGTTCAGGTGGTCGGAGATCACCACGGCCTGGCCGACCCGGTGCTCGGGGGCCAGCCCGCCCGCGGCGTTGGTCAGGACGACCGTCCTCACGCCCGCGGCGACCGCCGTCCGCACCCCGTGGGCGACCGCCTCGACGCCGCGCCCCTCGTAGTAGTGGGTGCGGCCGAGGAAGAGCAGCACCTTCCGCTCGCCGACCCGCACCGAGCGGATCTCGCCGCCGTGCCCGACGACGGTCGGGGCCGCGAAGCCGGGCAGGTCGCCGATCGCCACCGACCCGGCGGCCTCGCCGAACGCGTCGGCGGCGGGTGCCCAGCCCGAGCCCATGACGACGGCGACGTCGTGCGGGCCGCCGAGCGCGGTGGTCAGGGCGTCGGCCGCCTGCGCGGCCAGGGCGGTGGGGTCGGTTCCGGGGAGCTCGCTCACGCAGGGACGCTAACGCAGCCCGGGAAACGCGGTGGATGTCCGCCGCGCCCGGTGGGCACGACGGGCGGAGGGCGTCCTCGACGCCTGGCCGGCGCGGCCGGCCGGGGAACCCGACCCGTCGGGGGCTGGGACTGCCTGCCTGCAGGGGCCTCCGCCGAGCCGAGCGAGGGACGGGGGGCAGGCAGGTCCTTCTAGACTCCCGGAGGTGGAGATCCCCTTCCGTAGCTCGGAGCGCTCCAGCCTCGGCGTGGAGTGGGAGCTGCAGCTCGTCGACCGCGAGACGCGCGAGCTCGCACCCGGTGCCGTCGAGATCCTCGAGGCGATGCGCCCCGAGGGGGCCGACGAGCACCCCAAGGCCAAGCACGAGCTGCTGCAGTCGACCATCGAGATCATCACCGGCGTCTGCACCACGGTGCGCGAGGCGAAGGCCGACCTCGCGGGCACCCTGGCCGAGGTGGTCGCCGCGGCCGACGAACGGGGGCTGGGGCTGCTCTGCGCCGGCACCCACCCGTTCACCGACTGGCAGACGCAGGAGATCTCGCCGAAGGAGCGCTACGGGCAGCTCGTCGAGCGCATGCAGTGGCTGGCCCGCCGGCTGCAGATCTTCGGCGTCCACGTGCACGTCGGGGTCCGGGCGCCGGAGAAGGTCATCCCGATCGTCAACGCGCTGTGCCAGTACGTGCCGCACTTCCTGGCGCTGTCGTCGTCCTCGCCGTTCTGGGTCGGCTGCGACACCGGCCTGGCCTCGGCCCGCACGAAGATCTTCGAGGGCATGCCGACCGCGGGGCTGCCCTTCCAGCTCGACGGCTGGGGCGAGTTCGAGGAGTACATGGAGACACTGATCTCCACGAAGAGCATCGAGAGCGTCCGCGAGGTGTGGTGGGACATCCGGCCCCACCCCGACTTCGGCACCGTGGAGCTGCGCATCTGCGACGGCCTGCCCACCCTCGACGAGATCGGGGCGGTCGCCGCCCTCACCCAGTGCCTGGTCGAGCAGTTCGACACCCAGCTCGACCGCGGCTACACCCTGCCCCGCCCCGAGGAGTGGGTCGTGCGGGAGAACAAGTGGCGGGCGTCCCGCTACGGCCTGGACGCCGAGATCATCGTCGACGAGCAGTACGCCGTCCGGCCGGTGCGCGAGGCGATCACCGAGCTGGTCGAGGAGCTGATGCCCACGGCCAAGCGGCTGGACTGCGAGGCCGAGCTCGCCGACGTGCTCCGCGTGCTGGAGGTCGGCGCCTCCTACCAGCGGCAGCGGGCGGTGGCGCTGGCGAACGACGGCGACCTGGCGCCGGTCGTGGACGGCCTGCTGGCCGAGCTCCGGGACGGGCTGCCCTCCTCGGGCCCCGCCGGGCAGCCCGACGGCCCGGTGCCGGGTCCGGCCTCGTGCGAGGGCGGGCACGCCGCATGACCCCGGTCGTCGAGAAGCTGGGCGCCGCGGTCGACGAGTGGGTCGCCGCGAACGGGCCCGCGCTGTCGGCCACCCGGCGGCACCTGCACGCCCACCCCGAACTCGGTTACGCGGAGTTCGAGACGACCTCCTTCCTCGAGGAGCGGCTGCGCCACCACGGGCTGGTCCCGCGCCGGCTGCCGACCGGCACCGGCCTCAGCGTCGACGTCGGCGCGGGCGGGGGACCGATCGTCGTCCTGCGGGCCGACATCGACGCGCTCCCCCTGAAGGACCTCAAGGACGTGCCGTACGCCTCCACCCGCGAGGGTCTGGCCCACGCCTGCGGCCACGACGTGCACACGACGGTGGTCCTCGGCGTCGCCGTCGCGCTCGCCTCGCTCGACGGGCTGCCCGGCACGGTCCGCTGCGTCTTCCAGCCGGCCGAGGAGACGGTGCCGGGCGGGGCCACCGAGGTGGTGGCCTCCGGCGTCCTCGACGGCGCATCCCGCGCCTTCGCGCTGCACTGCGACCCGTCCATCCCCGCCGGGAGGATCGGGCTGCGCACGGGCCCCATCACCGCGGCCTGCGACCGGATGGACGTCACGCTCACCGGGCCCGGCGGGCACACCGCCCGGCCGCAGATGACCGTCGACCTCGTCGATGCGCTCGGGCGGATCATCACCGACGTGCCCGGGCTGCTCTCCCGCCAGGTCGACCCGCGGACGGGGATGTCGCTCGTCTGGGGCGCGGTCAACGCCGGTGTCGCGGCCAACGCCATCCCGCAGCGGGGGACGCTGCGGGGCACCGTCCGGGTGCTGGACCGGGAGGCGTGGAAGGACGCCGAGGAGCTGATGCGCTCCCTCGTGGCGCGGGTCGCCGCCACCACCGGCGCCGAGGTCGACGTCGACTACGTCCGCGGGGTGCCGCCGGTGGTCAACGACCCGCGTGCCGTGGCGCTGCTGCGCTCGGCCGCGCTGGGCACCGTCGGCGCGGAGAACCTCCTGCTCTCGCCGCAGAGCATGGGCGGGGAGGACTTCGGCTGGTTCGCCGACGTCATGCCGATCGCGCTGGCCCGGCTGGGGACCCATGGCGGCGGCGCCCCCCTGGACCTGCACCGGGGCACCTTCGACGTCGACGAGCGGGCCATCGGCGTCGGGGTGCGGCTGCTCGCCCGCACCGCGCTGCTCGCGCTGGAGGCCGACGCCGAACCGTCCCCGGGCAGCTCCGGGGCACCCCCTCGCACGCGCAGACCCGCTCCCGGAGACACTTCTGCCCGACGAGCCGTCGACGAGAGGCGGGAACCCCAGGATGAGCACGACCGACGAGACGACCGGCCAGGGGCCGGCGGCGGCTGACGCCGAGGTGCCGGCCAAGCACGCGGTCCCGGAGGACCTCGCGCTCGCGGGCGAGTTCGACGCGGTGACCCGCGACCAGTGGCGCGAGCTCGTGGCCGGCGTGCTGCGCAAGGCCGGTCGCGAGGAGCTCCCCGACCCGGTCGAGGACGCGCTGCGCCGGCCGGTGGCCCCGGGTGTCTCGGTGGCCCCCCTCTACACCGCCGAGGACGCCGGTGACCTCCCCGCGGGGATCGGCGTCCCGGGCCTGCCGCCGTTCGTGCGCGGTGCCCGCCCCGCCGGCGGGCCGGCCGGCTCGGCCGAGGTCACGGCGTCCGGCGGCGCCGAGGGCGGCGCGTCCGGCGGGTGGGACATCCGCCAGCGGCACGCGCACCCCGACGTCGCGGTGACGAAGGAGGCGATCGCCGCCGACCTGGAGAACGGCGTCACCTCGCTGTGGCTGGTGCTCGGCGAGGGCGCGATCCCGGTCGACGCGCTGGGTGAGGTGCTCGCCGACGTCTACCTCGACCTCGCGCCGGTGACCGTGCAGGGTGGGTTCCCGGCCGCCGCGGCCTTCCTCGACCTGGTCGAGGGGCGCTCCGACCTCGCGTCCGGCGGCTCGCTCGGCCTGGACCCGCTGGGCGTCGAGGCAGCCTCCGGGGAGCGGCAGGACCTGACCGGCCTCGCCGACGTCGCCCGCCGCGCCGCCGCCCACGGTGCTGGTCGGCCCGGCTCCGCCCTGCGCGCCGTCGTCGTCGACGGCACGGTCTTCCACGACGCCGGTGCCTCGGTGGTGGAGGAGCTCGGCTGCTCGCTCGCCGCGGGGCTCGCCTACCTGCGCGCCCTCACGGACGGCGGGCTGACCGTCGACGAGGCCGCCGCCCAGCTGGAGTTCCGCTACGCCGCGTCGGCCGACCAGTTCACGACCATCGCTGCGCTGCGCGCCGCCCGCCGGCTGTGGGACCGCGTCGGCGAGGTGAGCGGCGCCTCGCCCGAGGCCCGCGCCCAGCGGCAGCACGCCGTCACCTCCTCGGTGATGACGACGAAGCGCGACCCGTGGGTCAACATGCTGCGCACGACCGTGGCCTGCTTCGCCGCGGGTGTCGGGGGCGCGGACGCGGTCACCGTGCAGCCGTTCGACGCCGCGCTGGGCCTGCCGGACTCCTTCTCCCGCCGGATCGCGCGCAACACCCAGAACCTCCTCGTCGAGGAGGGCCACCTGGGCCGGGTGCTCGACCCCGCCGGTGGCTCCTGGTACGTGGAGTCCCTGACCGACGAGCTGGCCCGCGCCGCCTGGGCGTGGTTCACCGAGATTGAGCGGGCCGGCGGGCTGTCGGCGGCGCTGGCCTCGGGGCTGGTCCGCGACCGGATCGCGCAGGCCTGGGACGCGAGGGCGAAGCGGCTGGCCACCCGAGCGGACGCGATCACCGGCGTCAGCGAGTTCCCCAACCTCACCGAGAAGCTGCCCGAGCGCCGACCGGCCGCCGAGGTGCTGCCGGCGACCGGCGGGCTGCCGCGGGTGCGCGCGGCGCAGGAGTTCGAGGCGCTGCGCGACGCGGCCGACGCTGCGGGGGAGCGGCCGTCCGTCTACCTGGCGACCCTGGGCCCCATCGCCCGGCACACCGCCCGGGCGAGCTTCGCGGCCAACCTGTTCCAGGCCGGCGGGCTGGCGACCCCGGCCGGCGACGGCGCCACCGCGCTGGCCGACGCGGGCACGACCGTGGCCTGCATCTGCGGCACCGACAAGGACTACGCCGAGCACGCGGCCGGGCTGGCGGCGGAGCTGAAGGCGGCCGGCGCCACCCAGGTGTGGCTGGCGGGCAAGCCCGACCTCGCCGTCGACGGCGTCGACGGGTACGTGCACGCCGGGTGCGACGCCCTCGCGGCGCTGCGCACGGTGCACTCCGAGCTGGGTCTGGAAGGAGAGCGGGCATGAGCGGCATCCCCGACTTCGGTTCCGTGGAGCTGGGCGCACCCTCCGCGGGTGCCTCGGCCGGCGACTGGGCCAAGGCGTTCGAGGAGGCGACCGGCCGCAGCGTCGAGGAGGCGGCCTGGGAGACCCCCGAGGGGATCTCCGTCCCGCCGCTGTACACCCCGGCCGACCTGCAGGGCCTGGACTTCCTCGAGACCCTGCCCGGCCTGCCGCCGTTCCTGCGCGGCCCCTACCCGACGATGTACACCACCCAGCCGTGGACCGTCCGCCAGTACGCGGGCTTCTCCACCGCGGCGGAGTCCAACGCCTTCTACCGGCGCAACCTCGCCGCCGGGCAGAAGGGGCTGTCGATCGCCTTCGACCTGCCCACCCACCGCGGCTACGACTCCGACCACCCCCGGGTGCCCGGGGACGTCGGCATGGCCGGGGTGGCCATCGACTCGATCCTGGACATGCGGCAGCTGTTCGACGGCATCCCGCTGGACAAGATGAGCGTGTCGATGACGATGAACGGCGCCGTGCTGCCGGTGCTCGCGCTCTACATCGTGGCGGCCGAGGAGCAGGGGGTGGAGCCGGGTCAGCTGACCGGCACCATCCAGAACGACATCCTCAAAGAGTTCATGGTGCGCAACACCTACATCTACCCGCCCAAGCCCTCGATGCAGATCATCAGCGACATCTTCGCGTTCACCTCGCAGCGGATGCCGAAGTTCAACTCGATCTCCATCTCGGGCTACCACATCCAGGAGGCCGGGGCGACGGCCGACCTGGAGCTGGCCTACACGCTCGCCGACGGCGTCGAGTACCTGAAGGCCGGCCAGGCCGCGGGCATGGACGTCGACGCCTTCGCGCCGCGGCTGTCCTTCTTCTGGGCCATCGGCATGAACTTCTTCATGGAGGTCGCGAAGCTCCGGGCCGGGCGGCTGCTGTGGGCGAAGCTGGTGAAGGAGGCCGGCGCGCAGAACCCCAAGTCGCTGTCGTTGCGCACCCACTCGCAGACCTCGGGCTGGTCGCTGACCGCGCAGGACGTCTACAACAACGTCGTCCGCACGTGCCTGGAGGCGATGGCAGCCACCCAGGGGCACACCCAGTCGCTGCACACCAACGCCCTGGACGAGGCGCTCGCGCTGCCCACGGACTTCTCCGCCCGCATCGCCCGCAACACCCAGCTGATGCTGCAGCAGGAGTCGGGCACCACCCGCGTCGTCGATCCGTGGGGTGGCTCCGCGTACGTGGAGAAGCTGACCTACGACCTGGCCCGCCGCGCCTGGGCGCACATCCAGGAGGTCGCCGAGCACGGCGGGATGGCCCAGGCGATCGACGACGGCATCCCCAAGCTGCGCATCGAGGAGGCGGCGGCCCGCACCCAGGCCCGCATCGACTCCGGCCGCCAGCCGGTGATCGGCGTGAACAAGTACCGGGTCGACGCCGACGAGGCGATCGAGGTGCTCAAGGTCGACAACGCCGACGTGCTCGCCCAGCAGAAGGCCAAGCTCGAGCAGCTGCGCGCCGACCGCGACGGCCGCGCCGTCACCGAGGCGCTAGGCCGGCTCACCGACGCCGCCCGCGCCGCCGCCGACGGCACGCGTGGCAACGACCTCGACAGCAACCTGCTGAAGCTTGCCGTCGACGCCGCGCGGGCCAAGGCGACCGTCGGGGAGATCTCCGACGCCCTCGAGGTCGTCTACGGCCGGCACGCCGGTCAGGTGCGCACCATCTCCGGGGTCTACCGCGACGAGGCAGGAGCATCCGGGCCCATGGAGGAGACGCGGCGGCTGGCCGAGGAGTTCGCCGAGGCCGAGGGTCGCAGGCCGCGCATCCTGGTGGCCAAGATGGGCCAGGACGGGCACGACCGCGGCCAGAAGGTCATCGCGACCGCGTTCGCCGACCTCGGTTTCGACGTCGACGTCGGCCCGCTGTTCCAGACCCCGGACGAGGTCGCCCGCCAGGCGGTGGAGGCCGACGTCCACGTCGTCGGCGTCTCCTCGCTCGCGGCCGGCCACCTCACGCTGGTGCCGGCGCTCCGCGACGCGCTGGCCGAGCTCGGTGCCGACGACGTGCTGATCGTCGTCGGCGGTGTCATCCCGCCCGACGACGTGCCGACGCTGAAGGAGATGGGCGCCGCCGCGGTCTTCCCGCCCGGCACGGTCATCGCCGAGGCGGCGCAGGAGCTGCTGCGGACGCTGTCCTCCCGTCTCGGTCACTGATGGCTCGAGAGGTCGACGTCCCGGTCCTCGTCGAGGGGGTGCTGGCCGGGGACCGCCGGGTGGTGGCGCGGGCCATCACCCTGGTGGAGTCGCGGCGGGCCGACCACCGCGAGAAGGCGCAGGAGCTGCTGGTCGAGCTGCTGCCGCACGCCGGGGGAGCGCGCCGCGTGGGCATCAGCGGCGTCCCCGGCGTGGGGAAGTCGACGTTCATCGACCAGCTCGGGGTGGACCTGACGGGGGCCGGGTCGAAGGTCGCGGTGCTCGCCGTCGACCCGTCGTCGGCGCGGTCGGGCGGTTCGATCCTCGGCGACAAGACGCGGATGGCGCGGCTGGCGGTCGACCCGAACGCCTTCATCCGGCCCTCGCCGACGTCGGGCACCCTGGGCGGGGTCGCGCAGGCCACCCGCGAGTCGATGGTCGTGGTCGAGGCGGCCGGCTACGACGTCGTCCTGGTCGAGACCGTCGGCGTCGGGCAGTCGGAGATCACCGTCGCCGAGATGGTCGACTCGTTCCTCTTCCTGACGATCGCGCGCACCGGCGACCAGTTGCAGGGCATCAAGCGCGGCATCCTCGAGATAGCCGACGTCATCGCCGTCAACAAGGCCGACGGGCCGGCCGCCGCGGACGCCCGGAAGGCCGCCCGGGAGCTCGCCCAGGCGATCCGGTTGCTGCGCGGGCGCGGCAATGGCTGGGACGTCCCGGTGCTCACCTGCGCCGGGCTCACCGGCGAGGGACTGGACGAGGTCTGGGCCAAGCTCCTCGAGCACCAGGAGCGGGCCAAGGTCTCGGGGGAGTTCGACGAGCGCCGCCGCGCGCAACAGGTGCGCTGGACCTGGCAGCTGGTGCGCGACGGGCTGGAGCACGCGCTGCGCGCCCACCCCGGCGTCCGTGCCGCCGTGCCCGACCTCGAGAAGGCGGTGCTCGCCGGCGAGCTCACCCCGGCCCTGGCCGCCCGGCAGGTCCTGGACACCTTCCGCGCCGGCTGACCCGCGTCTCCCCCCGCGATCATGGCGCGGCGACCACTCGATGCGGCGCAGCAGTGGTCGCGGCGCCATGATCGGCGGCGGGGGCTGCGTCGATCCCCATCGTCGGCCCTGTCCACAGGTTCCGGGTGATGCCTCCGAGCCTCGAGATGACGGGCCAACGTCGGCGGCATGTCGCAGAGCTTCGTGCGCCTGGTGGCCCGCCAGGGCGGTGTGTTCACGCGGGAGCAGGCGCTCGAGTGGCACTCGCCGGCGCGGATCCGGGCGGTGGTGCGCAGCGGTCGCTGGCGGCGCACGCCCTGGCGGGGGATCTACGTCGACGGCGAGCTGCCCGAGGAGATCCCGGCGCTGGTCCGGGCCGCCGCGCTCTGGCTCGGCGGCGACCTGGTCGCCTGCCACAGCACAGCGGCCCTCTTGTGGGGGTTCGACCTGCGGTCGGACACCGCGGCCGCCACCGACCGTCTGCACTTCCTGGGGCCGGCTGAGATGGACAACCGGCTGCTGCGGCAGCTCCAGGTGCACCCGTCGGCGCTCGACACCGCCGATGCGGTCTTCCTGGACGGAGTCTGGTGCACGCCGGGTGCGCGCACGGCATGCGACGTCGCCCGGCTCGGCGCGCCGATCGATGCGCTCGCGACCCTCGACCGGGCCCTGCGCGCAGGCGCCTGCACGCGCGAGCAGCTCGCCCACGAGCGGGTGCGCCAGCGCGGGCTCCGCGGGGTGGCACGGCTGGACGAGCTGATCCCGGCCGCTGACGGTCGGTCCGAGTCACCGATGGAGTCCCGGATGCGCTGGCGGTTCCTGGCGGCCCGTCTGCCGCCGCCGGCCGTCCAGCTCGAGGTCCAGGACGGCGGCCGACGGCACCGTCTCGACGTCGGGTGGGAGGACCACCGCGTCGGAGCGGAGTTCGACGGGCTGGAGGCGCACATGACCCGGCAGCAGCTCGCCGCCGATCGCGACCGCCACAACTGGCTGAGCGAGCGGGACTGGCGGCTCCTGCACTTCACCGCGGTCGACGTCTACCGCCGCGCGGAGGCGATGGTGGAGCAGGTGCGCCGTCAGCTCACCGCCCGTCCCGCCGCGATCATGGTGCGGTGACCGCTCCGGACGGGCCCGAGAGAGTCACGGCGCCATGATCACCGGGGGAGGTGGGGTCAGAAGGCGCTGCGGCAGTCCCGGGAGCGGAGCTCGCGCACGTAGTCGTCAGGCGCGCCGGCGGCCTCGGCGGCGTCGGCCATCGCGCCCAGGTGCCGGGCCGAGGGCAGCCCACCCTCGAACGCGTCGAGCACGTAGACGTAGGCGACCACGTCTCCGCCCAGCGTGTGCACCCGGAGGTGCACCCGGCGGTAGAGGCCGGAGTCGGCACCCTCCCAGGCGTCCAGGGCCCGCTCGTCGGCCTCGGTGAGGTCGTACAGCGCGACGAACACGCCCGGCGAGTCGTCGTCCTCCGGGACGAGGGTCGCCAGCGCGCCCTCCCAGCCGAGGTCCTCGCCGCCGAACGTCAGCCGCCAGCCGCGGATCCAGCCGGTGCCGGCGTGCGGGGACGACGGACACCGGCGCAGCATCTGAGCCGGGTCCATGTTGGATCCGTAGGCGGCGTAGAGGCCCATCCCGGCGAGACTAGCCAGGCGACCCGGCGGGCGCCGGTGGGCGGGTGACGCCGATCGGGCCCGCACCGGGGACAATGGCGACGACCCACGCTCGGCAACGGAAGATGGACCCATGACCCGCATCGTCATCATCGGTGGTGGCCCGGCCGGCTACGAGGCCGCGCTCGTCGCCGCGCAGCTCGGTGCGCAGGTCACCGTCATCGAGCGCGACGGCATCGGCGGCGCCAGCGTGCTCACCGACTGCGTGCCCTCCAAGGCCCTGATCGCGGCGGCCGGCGCGATGACGTCGGTGCGCGACTCCGCCGTCCTCGGCGTGCACGGCGCGGAGCTCGCGACCGTGAGCCTGGACCTCCCTGCCGCCAACCAGCGGGTGAAGAACCTGTCGATGGCGCAGTCGGCCGACATCCACGCCCGGCTGGACGCCGAGGGCGTGCGGATCGTCCCCGGACGGGGGCGGCTGGCCGACGACGAGCCCGGCCTGGCCGCGCACGAGGTGGAGATCCTCGACGACGACGGCAACGTCACCGAGGAGGTCGAGGGCGACGTCGTCCTCATCGCCACCGGCGCCGACCCGCGTGTCCTGCCCGGGGCGGAACCCGACGGCGAGCGGATCCTCGACTGGCGCGACGTCTACGACCTGCAGGAGGCGCCGGAGCACCTGGTGGTCGTCGGCTCGGGCGTCACGGGCGCGGAGTTCGCCTCCGGTTACCTGGAGGCCGGCGTGCCGGTCACCCTCGTGTCCTCCCGCGACCGCGTGCTCCCGGGCGAGGACTCCGACGCCGCCGAGGTGCTCGAGCAGGTCTTCCAGTCCCGCGGTGGCCGCCTGGAGCGCGGCCGGGCCGCCGGCGTCACGCGCACCGAGAAGGGGATCTCCGTCGCACTCACCGACGGGCGCTGCGTCGAGGGTTCCCACGCCTTGATGACCGTCGGCACCGTGCCCAACACCGCCGGGCTCAACCTGGAGGAGCACGGGGTGCAGGTCACCGAGTCCGGGCACGTCGTCGTCGACCGGGTCTCCCGGACCTCCGTACCCGGCATCTACGCCGCCGGTGACGTCACCGGCGTCTTCCAGCTGGCCTCCGTGGCCGCCATGCAGGGGCGGATCGCCATGTGGCACGCGCTGGGCGAGGCGGTCGCGCCGATCAAGCTCAAGACGGTCGCCGCGAACGTCTTCACCCACCCCGAGATCGCCACCGTCGGCGTGCAGGAGAAGTCGCTCGCCGAGAACGCCGACGTCGAGGCCGTGCGCCTGCCCCTGGCCACGAACGCGCGGGCGAAGATGGGAGACCTGCACGACGGCTTCGTGAAGCTCTTCGCCCGCCGCTCGACCGGCGTGATCATGGGGGGCGTCGTCGTGGCCCCGGGCGCGTCGGAGCTGATCCTCCCCATCGCGCTCGCCGTGACCAAGGGGCTGACGGTCGACGACCTCGCGCAGACGTTCGCCATCTACCCGTCGCTGTCGGGTTCGATCACCGAGGCGGGGCGTCGCCTGATGGGGGCCGACGACCTGGCGTAGCGGAGCCTTGGGGGCGGCCGGGGCGGCTGCGCCGGGTGTGACGGGAGTTCGGCTCAACATCCCCGATCCGGTGCCGACGCGGCCCCGGGCCGCCGAGTCAGGAGTAGATGTCTCCTGACCACGACCTCCGTCGTCCCCGCGGCCTCCGTCGTCCGTCCCGCGCGCTCGGGCTGGCCGGCGCGGTGCTCGCCGCCGCACTGGGCGTCGTCGTGGTGCCGGGCGCGGCCCTCGCGGACGGCGGCACCACCACGGTCCGCGGCGAGCTCGTGCACGTCTGGGCCGAGGGCTCCGGGGGCCACCACGCCGACGGTGAGGACGACGCGGCCCGGCTGAGCTGGGTGACCACCGCCGACGGCGCGGTGCGCGTGCCGGCCGAGCAGGTCGCCGACGTCCCGGCGGGTTCCACGGTGGAGCTGACGGTCGGGAGGACCGTCGAGGACGAGGCGAGCGCCGACGGGCACGACCCCGCCCGCACCGTGCTGGCAAGCGACGTCCTCTCCCCGGCGCCGGTCGCGACGCCCGAGCCGCCGCCCGCTCCGCGCGGCGGCCTGACCAACCAGGTCACCGTGGTGCTGGTGGCGCCGGCGGGGACGGAGCCGGACGGCACGCGGCTCGGCGACGTCGTGACGACCGTCGACGGCCCGGTCTCCCGGTTCTGGGCCGAGCAGACCGGCGGCGCCGTCACCCTCGGCGTGACCGCCCGGCACGCCTGGGTGCGGACGACGGCCGGTTGCACGGACCCCCAAGGGCTCTGGGACGAGGTCGCCGCGGAGGTCGGGTTCAGCGCCGGCCCCGGCAAGCACCTGATGCTCCGGCTGAGCGGCCAGGCCGCCGACCAGCCGGCCTGCTCGTACGCGCTGGCCCAGGTCGGCACCTCGCCGGCGTCCGGCGGGCGCCTCTACGTCCGCGACGGCGGTGCCTCGGTCATCGCGCACGAGCTGGGGCACAACTTCGGCCTCGGGCACTCCTCGGGGCAGCAGTGCGACGGCGCGGTGGAGGGCGGCTCCTGCCGCACCGCCGCCTACCGCGACTACTACGACGTGATGGGCGCCTCCTGGGCGCAGCTGGGTTCGCTCAACGCCGTCCAGGCCGCGGCGCTGGGTGTTCTCCCCGGCGACGCGCAGCGGACCGTGGCGGTCGGGGAGGGGGCCACGAGCGTCACCCTGGCGCCGCTGGGTGGCGGCGCCGGCCTGCGGGCGCTCCGGCTGGTGGACGCCGAGGGCGACGCCTACTGGCTGGAGTTCCGGGCCGCGACCGGGCCCGACGCCTGGCTCGGCACCCGCGACAACGTCTACCGCCTCGACGCAGGGGTGCTGCTCCGCCGGACGGGTCCGTTCCCCGACACCTCGCTGCTGCTGGACGGGACGCCCGGCCCGGCCGCCCGCTGGGACGCCGATCTGCAGTTCGCGCTGCCGTTGGGGGTCGCGATCCCGCTCTCCGGAGGGGACTTCACCCTCACGCTGCGCGGCGTCGACGGCGGCCGGGCCGTGGTGGACGTGGTCCCGGCGGCGCGGCCCGCAGTGGCCGCGGCACAGGCCCCGGCCGGGCAGGACGCCACCCCGCGGGGCGGTGCGGCGGCCACGCCTGTGGCCCCGGGTCCCGCCGAGGAGCCCGCCGGGCAGCGCGCCCCCGAGGCGACGCCGCAGCCGCCGCTGCCGCTGGCCCCTCCGGTCCACGTCGCGGCGCCGCGGTCCGGCATCCCCCTGGAGCCGGTCGCCGACAGTTCCACCTCCTCCACCGGCTTCGCGCTGCCGGCCGCCGGGGCGGTGCTCGCGGGCTCGGTCCTGCTGCTGGTGCAGGTGGTGCGTCGGCATCGCCTGCGCGGGTGACGGTCCCGTCCGACCGGTTCAGTTCCGCCGGGCGCCCGCCGATGCACAGGGGGTAGTCCCCTCGGCCCAGGAGCTCCGCGTGCGCGTCACCCCCCGTTCCCGACTTCTGCGGGCGTCCGTCCTGGTCGCCGCCGGTGCCGTGTCACTCACCGTGCTCTCCACCCCGGCGACGCGGGCGCAGGACGAGCCCGTCGCAGCCGCCGAGACGGTCACCGGCGAGCTGGTGCAGGCCTGGGCCGAGCCCGAGGACCACCACTCCGCCGGAGAAGACCTCTTCTCCCAGCCGCTCACCTGGATCGAGCCGGAGACCGGCGATGCGGTCAGGATCCCGACCGACGACGTCCAGGACATCGCGGTCGGCACCACCGTCGAGGTGACGGTCGGCGGGGAGGTGACCGACGTCGCGGCGGCCGAGGGCGTCATCGAGCCCGCCCGGGAGGTCCTCGCCGCCGAGATCGTGGAGCCGGCGCCCGCGGAGGAGCCGGCGACGGCAGAGGCCGCGACGACGGTGACGAACCAGGTCACCGTGGTCATGGTGGTCGCCGGCGGCGGGACCACCGACAGCACGACGTTGCAGCAGGTCGTCGATGCGGTCAACGGGCCGGTGGCGCAGTTCTGGTCGAAGGAGAGCCAGGGGGCCATCGGCCTGGGTGTCTCCGCCTCCCACGACTGGATCACCACGACCGCGAAGTGCACGGACTACGTGGGGCTCTGGAACGAGGTGGCGAAGCTCCCTTCGGTCAACTTCACGGCCGCCCCCGGCAAGCACCTCATGCTCTACGTGAGCAACGGATCCACCGACGCCTCCCGGTGCCCCCACGGGCTCGCCGAGGTGGGAACCGGGCCCGGAGCCGGGGGCAGGCTCTACGCCCGGGGCACCGCCACGTCCCTCGTCGCCCACGAGTTCGGGCACAACTTCAGCCTCTGGCACTCGTCGAGCCACCAGTGCGACGGGACCGTCGAGGGCGGCACCTGCGCGGTCACCGACTACAACGACTGGTACGACGTCATGGGCGTCTCCTGGGAGCAGGTGGGCTCGCTCAGCGCCCCGCATGCTGCCCGGCTCGGGGTGCTGCCGCCCGAGCACACGAAGTCCGTCTCGGTCACGTCGTCCGGGACCCTGGTCACCCTGTCGCCCACCTCAGGACGCACCGGGACCCGTGCCCTGCGGCTGACGGATTCCCACGGCCGGGCCTACTGGCTCGAGTACCGCACCCCCGACCTCCAGGACGCGTGGCTGGGGACGGAGGCGAACCGCCTCCGCCTGGAGAGCGGTGTCCTCCTCCGCCGTGCCGGTACGGACGCGGACAGGGCGGCGCACGGTGCCACGTCGTTCCTGCTCGACGCCACGCCGTCGAGCCTGTCCGGTTGGAGGAGCGATCTGCAGGTCGCCCTGCCGTTCGCCCGGGCGGTGCCGATCTCGGGTACCGACCTGACCGTGACGGTCGTCGCCGCCTCGGCCACCGAGGCGACCGTCCGGGTGGCGACGGCGGGGGATCCCACGGTGCCCACGGCGCCCACCCGGCCGATCGGCTCGTTGGACGCCGTCTCGGCGTCGGGGACCACGCTGACGGTGCGGGGCTGGGCCTTGGACCCCAACACCCCCGATCCGGCGTCGGCGGTGCACCTGTACGTCGACGGTGCCGGGGTGGCGCTGCAGGCCGACGGGGACCGGCCGGACGTGGGGGCGGCTTTCCCGCACGCCGGGTCCGCGCACGGTTTCGGTTGGTCGGCCGACCTGGCGCCCGGGATGCACCGTGTCTGCGCCTACGCCATCGACCGCGAGGTCCCGTCGACGAACACCTCCCTCGGCTGCCGTGACGTGGCCGTGGCCTTCACCCGGCCGACCGGCACCTGGGACTCGCTGTCGGCCACGGGGACGACGGTGTCGCTGTCGGGTTGGACCTACGACCCGGACTCCCCGACGGGCGCGGTGGACGTGCACGTCTACGTCGACGGCAAGGGCGTCGGGCTCGTGGCCGACCGGGATCGGCCGGACGTCGGGGCGGCGTTCCCGCACGCCGGATCGGCGCACGGTTTCGGTTGGTCGGCCGACCTGGCGCCGGGGATGCACCGGGTGTGCGTGTACGCCATCGACCGCGAGGTGTCCTCCGCGAACACGCCCTTCGGCTGCCGGGACGTGGCGGTGGGGCTGGCCCGGCCGGTGGGCAGCTGGGACACCCTGTCGGCGTCGGGGACGACGCTGTCGCTGTCGGGCTGGACGTTCGATCCTGACTCCCCGACCGCCCCGGTCGCAGTGCACGTGTACGTCGACGGCGCCGGGGTGGCGCTGCGGGCCGACGGCGACCGGCCGGACGTGGGGGGCGCCTTCCCGCACGCCGGCCCGGTGCACGGGTTCGGCTGGTCCGGCCAGGTGGCGCCGGGGGCGCACCGGGTCTGCGTGTACGCCATCGACCAGGAGGTCTCCTCGGCCAACACATCGTTCGGCTGCCGGGACGTGACCGTCTGACCGTGCCGGTCCTGCACGGAAGCCCGTGACCGCGTGCGGTCACGGGCTCCCGTCGTGCCGGGTGCGCTAGTCCGCGTCGGCGATCGTGCAGATGACCGCACCGCTGGTGACCGAGGCGCCGACCTCGGCGGCCAGACCGGAGATCGTGCCGGCCTTGTGCGCGGTGATCGGCTGCTCCATCTTCATCGCCTCGAGGACGACGACGAGGTCGCCGGCCTCGACGGTGGCGCCGTCCTCGACGGCCACCTTGACGATCGTGCCCTGCATCGGCGAGGTGAGGGAGTTCCCGGAGGCCGCGGAGCCGCCACCCCCGCCGCCGCGCTTGCGGGGCTTGGCGGTCGCGCCGGGGGCCGCGCCCCCGCCGCCGGCGGCGAGCCCGGCGGGCAGCGACACCTCGAGCCGGCGGCCACCGACCTCGACGACGACGGTCTGCCGGGGAGTCTCCTCGTCCTGACCGGCGGGCGCGGCGTCGTAGGGCGGGACCTGGTTGTCCCACTCGGTCTCGATCCAGCGGGTGTGCACGGTGAACGGCTCGCTGGTGAACGCCTCGTCGCGGACGACGGCCCGGTGGAACGGGATGACCGTGGGCATGCCCTCGACGACCAGCTCGTCCAGCGCCCGGCGGGCGCGCTGCAGCGCCTCCTCGCGGGTGGCGCCGGTGACGATGAGCTTGGCGAGCATCGAGTCGAACGCGCCGGCGACCTCCCCACCGGTTTCGACTCCGGAGTCCCAGCGGACGCCGGGCCCCTGCGGGATCTCCAGGCGGTCCACCGGGCCGGGAGCCGGCATGAAGTTGCGGCCGGCGTCCTCGGCGTTGATGCGGAACTCGATGCTGTGGCCGCGGGGCGCCGGGTCCTCGGTGATCTCCAGGGGGAGGCCGTCGGCGATGCGGAACTGCTGCCGGACCAGGTCGATGCCGCTGGTCTCCTCCGACACCGGGTGCTCCACCTGCAGGCGGGTGTTGACCTCGAGGAAGGAGATGGAGCCGTCCGCGCCGACGAGGTACTCGACCGTGCCGGCCCCGTGGTAGCCGGCCTCGGCGCAGATCGCCTTCGCCGAGGAGTGGATCCGCGCGCGCTGCTCGTCGGTGAGGAACGGCGCCGGGGCCTCCTCGACCAGCTTCTGGTTGCGGCGCTGCAGGGAGCAGTCACGGGTGCCGACGACGATGACGGTGCCGTGCTGGTCGGCGAGCACCTGGGCCTCGACGTGGCGGGGCTTGTCGAGGAACCGCTCGACGAAGCACTCGCCGCGGCCGAAGGCCGAGACGGCCTCCCGCACGGCTGAGTCGAAGAGCTCGGGGATCTCCTCCATGGTGCGGGCGACCTTGAGGCCGCGGCCGCCACCGCCGAACGCCGCCTTGATGGCGACCGGGAGGCCGTGCTCCTCGGCGAACGCCACGACCTCGTCGGCGCCGCCGACCGGGTCCTTGGTGCCGGGGACGAGGGGAGCGCCGGCCTTGGTGGCGATGTGCCGGGCCTGCACCTTGTCGCCGAGGGCGATGATCGCCTCGGGGGAGGGGCCGATCCAGGTGAGCCCGGCGTCGATGACGGCCTGGGCGAAGTCGGCGTTCTCCGACAGGAAGCCGTAGCCGGGGTGGATCGCGTCGGCGCCGGACTGCTTGGCGGCGTCGAGGATCTTGTCGATGACCAGGTAGGAGTCACCGGGCGTGGTGCCGCCGAGCGCGAAGGCCTCGTCGGCGACGCGCACGTGCAGCGCATCGCGGTCGGGCTCGGCGTAGACCGCCACGCTGGTCAGACCCGCGTCCTTGCACGCGCGGGCCACGCGGACCGCGATCTCGCCGCGGTTGGCGATGAGGACCTTCTGCACCGGTGCTCTCCCTCTTCTGTGGGCCGGTCGAACGATTGTCAGTGCCCGCGTCGGGCGGGGTGGTTCAGCGACGCCGCGATGCTCAGCGACGCCAGAGATCGGTGATGGTCAGACCTCGCTTGGACAACTGCGTCCGCAGGACCGTCAGGGACAGCCCGACCACGGCCGCGGGGTCGCCCTCGACGCGGCGGACGAAGGGCGCCCCCAGCCCGTCGAGGGTGAAGGCCCCCGCCACGGCCAGCGGCTCGCCGGTGGCCAGATAGGCCTCCACCTCGGCCGGCGTGGGGTCGGCGAAGTAGACGACGGTCGAGGCGACCGCGATGTCCCGGCTCACCACGGCGCCGTCCCGCACGTCGAACAGCGCCTGGCCGGTGTGCAGGATGCCGGAACGCCCGGCCATCCGCCGCCAGCGGTCGCGGGCCTCGGCGGCGTCCGCCGGCTTGCCCTGGGGCTTGCCGCCGAACTCCAGGAGCGAGTCCGCGCCGATGACGAGGGCGTCGGTCTCCCGCTTGGCGACCGCCGCGGCCTTGGCGGCCGCCAGGAGGGCGACCTGCTCGGCCACGCGCGGGGCCGAGTAGGCCGACTCGTCGACGTCGCTCACCACGACCTCGGGGGAGAGACCGGCCTGCCGGAGCAGGGAGAGCCGGGCCGGCGACGCCGAGGCCAGCACCAGCCGGCGGTCCGCGGTCACGCGAACCTCCCCGCGGCGCGCCAGCCGCCGTGCCCGGCGGTCTGCGGCCGGCGGTGCGCGTCGCCGTACGACGCCCAGGCGCCGACCGGCGTCGGCCGGCGGCGGGTGCGCCGCTGCGACATCGCGGCCACGACGACGGTCAGCGCCGCCAACTCCTCCGCCGTCGGCTCACCCCTCACCACCCGCAGCAGGGGTGCGGTTCCCTCACTCACAGCGGGATGTTCCCGTGCTTCTTGGGCGGGAGCGTCTGGCGCTTGTTGGCCAGCACGCGCAGCGCCTTGGTCACCTGGACGCGGGTGTGCGACGGCGGGATCACCGCGTCGACGTACCCGCGGTCTGCGGCGATGTAGGGGTTGGCGAGGGTGTCCTCGTACTCGGCGATCAGCTCCGCGCGCTTGGCGTCGGGGTCCTCGGCCGCGGCGAGCTCCTTGCGGTAGAGGATCCCGACCGCACCCTGCGCGCCGACGACGGCGATCTGCGCGGTCGGCCACGCCAGGTTCACGTCGGCGCCCAGGTGCTTGGAGCCCATGACGTCGTAGGCGCCGCCGTAGGCCTTGCGGGTGATCACCGTGACCTTCGGGACGGTCGCCTCGGCGTAGGCGTAGATCAGCTTCGCCCCGCGCCGGATGATGCCCTCCCACTCCTGCGACGTCCCCGGCAGGAAGCCCGGCACGTCGACGAAGGTGAGCACCGGGATGTTGAAGGCGTCGCAGGTGCGCACGAAGCGCGCGGCCTTCTCGCTGGCGTCGATGTCCAGCGTGCCGGCGAACTGGGTGGGCTGGTTGGCCACGATGCCGAGCGGCCGGCCCTCGACCCGGCCGAAGCCGATGAGGATGTTGGGCGCGAACAGCGGCTGCACCTCGAGGAACTCGCCGTCGTCGAGCACGTGCTCGATGACGGTGTGCATGTCGTAGGGGGTGTTGGCCGAGTCCGGGATGAAGGTGTCGAGCTCGCGGTCCTCGTCGGTCAGCGCATCCGGGAGGACGGTCTCGACGGGCGCCATCTCGACCGCCGGGAGCGGGTCGAGGTTGTTGCTCGGCAGGTAGGACAGCAGCGCCTTGACGTAGTCGAGCGCGTCGGTCTCGTCCTCGGCGAGGTAGTGGGCGACGCCGGACTTGGTGTTGTGCGTGCGCGCCCCGCCCAGCTCCTCGAGCGAGACGTCCTCGCCGGTCACGGTCTTCACGACGTCGGGGCCGGTGATGAACATCTGGCTGGTCTTGTCCACCATGACGATGAAGTCGGTGAGCGCGGGGGAGTAGACGTGCCCGCCGGCCGCCGGGCCCATGACCAGCGAGATCTGCGGGATGACGCCGGAGGCGTGCACGTTCCGCCGGAAGATCTCGCCGTAGAGGCCGAGGGAGACCACGCCCTCCTGGATGCGCGCGCCGCCGCCCTCGTTGATGCCGATCACGGGACAGCCGTTCTTGATGGCGAAGTCCTGCACCTTCACGATCTTCTCGCCGTAGACCTCGCCGAGGCTCCCGCCGAAGACCGTGACGTCCTGGGAGAAGATCGCCACCGGCCGGCCATCGACGGTGCCGTAGCCGGTCACCACGCCGTCGCCGAAGGGCCGCTTCTCGGCCATCCCGAAGTTCGTCGACCGGTGCCGGGCGAACTCGTCGAACTCGGTGAACGAGCCCGGGTCCAGCAGCGCCTCGATCCGCTCGCGGGCGGTCATCTTCCCGGCCGCGTGCTGCTTCTCCACCGCGCGCTCGGAGCCCGCGTGGACGGCCTCCTGCACCCGGCGCTCGAAGTCGGCGAGCTTGCCCGCGGTCGTGTGGATGTCGACGTCGTCGGGGACGTGCTCCCCGGCGCTCTCCAGTTCGGCGGCACTCACGCGTCCTCGTTCTCCTCGCTGGCGCTCGTCGGCCGCCGTGGCGGCGCTGCTGTGCTCGGGGCGTGACCTCGTATGCCGGGCCACGAGATCCGTAGCGTAG
The DNA here is from genome assembly GCF_054050875.1 of Blastococcus sp. SYSU DS0541. Taxonomy (NCBI): domain Bacteria; kingdom Bacillati; phylum Actinomycetota; class Actinomycetes; order Geodermatophilales; family Geodermatophilaceae; genus Blastococcus; species Blastococcus sp. SYSU DS0541. The sequence goes on from NZ_JBJHAD010000001.1 coordinate 44,242, forward strand.
GGGAGCGGCTCGTCCCCTTCCGTCCGGTGTCCTGCTGCCGGTGCGAGCGTCCACCGCCCCGCCGTCCCTGGCTACGGTCTCCTCGTGCCCGACACGTCCTCCTCGCGCTGGTCCGACCTCGACCGGCCCGCCCTCGACGCGCCCGCCCTGCAGGCCGCCCTCACGCGCGACAGCGCGCTGTGGCGCTCGGTCGAGGTCGTGGAGGAGATCGGCAGCACGAACGCTGCGCTCTCCGCGGCCGCCGCCGACGGCGCCCCGGAGGGGACCGTCCTGGTGGCGGAGCACCAGGTCACCGGCCGCGGCCGGCTCGACCGGGTGTGGACGTCGCCGCCCCGCGCCGGGCTGACCGTCTCCTTCCTCCTGCGCCCCGACGTGCCCGCCGCCCGCCGGGGCTGGCTGCCCCTGCTCACCGGGGTGGCGCTGGCCGAGTCCGTGCGGGAGGTCGCGGGGGTGCTCTCGTCGGTGAAGTGGCCCAACGACCTGCTGGCCGGGGACGGGCGCAAGCTCGCCGGCATCCTCGCCGAGTCGGTCGGCGGGACCGGGGGGTCCTCCGGCGTCGTCGTCGGGGTCGGGCTCAACGTCTCGACCACCTCCGCCGAGCTGCCGGCCACCGGGACGTCGCTGTCGGTCGTCACCGGTGGGACCGTCGACCGCGGGCCCGTCCTGCTGGCCTTCCTGCGCGCGGTCGAGCGGCGCTACCGCGGCTGGGTGGAGGCACTGGGCGACCCGGTGGTCTCCGGGCTCGCCCGCGACTACCTGTCCTGGTCCTCCACGGTCGGCAGCGCGGTCGAGGTGACGATGCCGGACGGGTCGGCGCTCCTCGGCACCGCCCGGGCGATCGACTGGGACGGCCGCCTGGTGCTGGACACCGCCGAGGGGCAGGTCGAGCTCGCGAGCGGCGACGTCCGGCACGTCCGCCCGGCCTGAACCCGCCCGGACGCGCCGAGGGGCCGATCGCCCCGCGGGAGGCCGGTCCGGCGTCATCCTGGTGGGGTGCCGTACCCGGACAAGCTGCTCGCCGACGACGAAGAGGTCGTGCGCCACCTGCACCCGCACTGGCTGACCCTCGTCCGGCCGGTCCTCTTCTTCCTGCTCGTCGTCGGCGGCGCGTCGTTCGGCGCGGCGCTCGTGCCCCCGGGGCGGCAGCAGGGGATGTTCCGGCTGGCGATCGTCTGCGTCGCCGTCGTGCTCCTGCTCGTCCTCGTGGTCGTCCCCCTGCTCCGCTGGCGGACGACGCACTACGTGGTCACCACCCACCGGTTGCTGTTCCGCGAGGGGATCCTGGCCCGCCGCGGCCGCGACCTGGGGCTGTCCCGCATCACCGACGTCTCCTACACCCAGACGCTGTGGGAGCGGATCGTCAACTCCGGCTCGCTCACGATCGAGACCGCCGGAGACAGCGGCCCGACCGTGCTCCACCGGATCCCCGACAGCGACCGGGTGCAGCAGCTGCTCAACGTGATGGTCGAGGAGGACGCCGAGCGGCGGGCCCGGGAGTCCGCCGGCTACATCCGCGGGGACGAGGACTGGCCGCCGCAGGGCGGCTGGCGCTCCACCGAGGTGCTCTGAGCCGCGGACCCGATGTGACGGGGCCGTCACGGCGCGCCTCGGCGGTTCTGTCGGACCCCCTCCTTACCTTGCGCCCATGCGGCTGCTGCACACCTCCGACTGGCACATCGGCCGCACCCTCCACGGCACCGACCTGCTCGCCGAGCAGGAGGAGGTGCTGGGCGAGCTGGCCGCCGTCGTCGCCCGCGAGGAGGTCGACGTCGTCGTCGTCGCGGGCGACGTCTACGACCGGGCGGTGCCCTCGGCCGACGCCACGGCGGTGCTCGACCGGGTGGTCGGCCGGCTCCTGGGCACCGGCGCGCAGGTCGTGCTGACGCCCGGCAACCACGACTCGGCCCGGCGGCTGGGCACCTTCTCGGGGTTGCTGAGCGCCGCCGGCCTGCACGTGCGCGCGGCGACGGCGCGGTCGGACGAACCGGTCCTCCTGGCCGACGAGCACGGCGAGGTGGCGGTCTACGGGATCCCGTTCCTGGAGCCGGAGGTGGCCCGGCACGAGCTCGGGGTCCCCGGTGCCCGCGGGCACGAGGCGGTGCTGCGGGAGGCGATGGACCGGGTGAGGGCCGACCTCTTCCTGCGGCCGGGGGTGCGCTCGGTGGTGCTGGCGCACGCCTTCGTCGGCGGCGGGGTGGCCAGCGACAGCGAGCGGGACATCTGCGTCGGCGGCGTCGACCTGGTGCCCGGTCCGGTCTTCGACGGGGTCGACTACGTGGCGCTCGGACACCTGCACCGGCCGCAGACGCTCAGCCCGCGGATGCGCTACAGCGGCTCGCCGCTGGCCTACTCCTTCGGGGAGGCCGGGCAGCAGAAGCAGGCCTGGCTGGTCGAGCTGGACGCCGCCGGCCTGGCCGGGGTGCACGCGGTGCCGCTGCCCACCCCGCGGCCGCTCAGCGTGCTCACGGGCACGCTCGAGGAGTTGCTCGCCGACCCGGCGCACGCGGCTGCGGAGGGCCACTTCGTCTCCGCCCGGCTCACCGATCCGGCCCGGCCCGCCGACCCCATGCGCCGGCTGCAGGCCCGGTTCCCGTACTGCGTGCACCTGGACTGGACCGGCGCCGAGGCCTCGGCCGGGGGTGGCAGCTACCGCGAACGGATGCGGGGGCGCAGCGCCCTGGAGATCGCCGGGGAGTTCGTCAGTGCGGTGCGCGGCGTCCCGGCCAGCGCTGCGGAGCGCGAGCTGCTGGCCCGCGCGCTCGGTGCCGCCGACCGCGAGGAGGCGGCCCGATGAGGCTGCACCGGCTGTCCCTCACGGCGTTCGGGCCCTTCGCCGGCACCGTCGAGGTCGACCTCGACGAGGTGGGCCGGGACGGGCTCTTCCTGCTGTGGGGGCCGACGGGTGCGGGTAAGACCACGCTGCTGGACGGGGTCGTCTTCGCGCTCTACGGGCGGGTCCCCGGCGCCCGCGGCGAGGAGAAGCGGTTGCGCAGCGACCACGCCGACGCCGCCACCCGCACGGAGGTCAGCTGCGAGCTGACCCTCGGCGAGGAGCGGCTGCGCGTGGTGCGGCGGCCGGAGCAGCAGCGGCCGAAGAAGCGCGGTGAGGGCTGGGCGACCGAGCAGGCCAAGCTGGTGGTCTCCCGGCTCACCGACGGCGGGTGGGAGCCGGTCAGCACGCGCATCGACGAGGGCTCCGAGCACCTGCGCACGCGGCTGGGGCTCGACGTGCACCAGTTCTGCCAGGTCGTGCTCCTCCCGCAGGGTGACTTCGCGCGGTTCCTGCGAGCCGAGCCGGAGCACCGCACCGAGCTGCTCCGCACGCTGTTCGACGTCGACCGCTTCGCCCGGGCCGAGGAGTGGCTCGCCGACGAGCGGACGGCGGTCCGCGCGGCCACCGAGGACGCCCGGCACCAGCTGGGCACCCTGCTCGACCGCGTCGCCCAGGCGGCCGGCGTCGAGGTGCCCGAGGAGCTGGCCCCCGAGTCGGTGGGCGCCGGGGCGGGGGGTGGCGTGCTGCGCTGGGTGGCGGAGGTCCGCGCGACCGCGGCGGCGCGGCTCGCGTCGGCCACGGCGCGGGCCGACGCGGCCGCCGCGGAGGTGGCCGGTGCCGACGCCGAGCTGACCGAGGCCCGTGCGCTGGCCGCACGGCACACCCGGCGCGACCAGGCCTCGGCGGAGTTCGCGGATCTCGAGCGGCGCGCGCGGACGCTCGCGCCCCTGCGGGCCGAGCGCGACGCCGCTCGCCGGGCCGAACCGCTGCGCGACGTGCTGGACGCCGCGTGCGCGGCCGGTCGGGCGGCCGAACGCGCCGCGGAATGCCTGACCGGCGCCGTCGCGACGTGGCGGCCGGTCGCGGAGGGCCGTCCGGCCGACGGCGTGGTGGCGCGCGAGCTGCGGGACCGGGCCGCCGAGGCGCGGGCGCTCCTCCCGGAGGTGGAGCGCGCGCGTGCCCTGGAGCGCTCCGTCGCCGCGCTCGCACGGCAGGTCCGCGAGCTGACCGAGCGGTGCCGCGCGGGGGAGCAGGCCGTCGCAGCCCTCCCGGCACTGCTCGCCGGGCAGGAGCAGGAGGTGGCCCGGGCCCGGGCGGCCGCCGCGGAGCTGCCGGGTCTGCGTGCGTCGCTGGAGTCCGCGGAGGCAGGCCTCGTCGCCGCACGGGGGGCGGCGGACCTGGACCGGGCGCTCCACGTGCTGCGCGACGACGCCGCCCGGGCGCGCGACGACCGGGCCGACGCCCGGGAGCGGTGGCTGGAGCTGCGCGCCCGGCGACTCGACGGCATGGCCGCCGAGCTCGCCGCCGGCCTCGTCGACGGTGCCGACTGCCCGGTCTGCGGTGCCGTCGAGCACCCGCGCCCCGCGGCGCCGGGTGCCGAGCGGGTCACGGCCGCCGACGAGGACGCCGCCCGGGGGCTCGCCGACGCCGCGGAGGCGGCGTTCACCGCGGCGACCGGCCGGCTGGAGGTGGCGGAGCGCGAGCTGGCCGGCCTGCGGGCCCGCGCCGGCGAGCTGCCGCCGGAGCAGCAGGCGGCACGCGTCCTGGAGTTGACCGCGGCCGTGCGCAGCGCGACCGGCCTGGCCGGGGGTCTCGCCCCGGCCGAGTCCCGGTTGCGCGAGCTGGTCGCCGAGCGGGAGGAGGCGGCGGCCCGCCTGGGCGCCGACCGCGAGGAGCTGCGCGCCCGGACCGCCGAGCACCACGCGCTGACCAGCGGCCTCGCGGAGCTGACCGGCCGGCTGGCCGCCGCCCGGGGCGACGACGCCGATCTGGCGGCCCGGGTCGCCCGGCTGTCGGCCGCCGCGGAGGCGTGCGAGTCGGTGGTCGCGGCCGAGGTCGAGGAGCTGCGCGCCCGAGCCGAGGCCCAGGCGGCGAGCCGGGCGGCGGAGGAGCGGGCCCGGGCCGCCGGGTTCGACGACGCCGGGGCGGCGGAGTCGGCGCTGGCCGGTCCCGGCCGGCTGGCCGAGCTGGACCGGCAGCTCGACGGTCACGACCAGCGGGTGGCCGTCCTGCGCGCTCGGCTGACCGACCCGGAGCTCGCCGATCTCCCCCCGCGCCCCGACCTCGGCGCGCTGGAGAGCCGCTGCGCCGCCGGCACCCGCCGGCGGGAGGAGGCGGTGGCCGAGCTCAAGCAGGCGCGCCGCTGCACGAGCTCGCTCGAGGACCTGGTGGGGCGGGTGAGCGCAGCCGAGCTCACGCTGGCCGAGCTGCGCGCCTGGAGCGACCAGGTCACGGCGCTGGCCGACCTGACGCACGGTCGGGGGGCCAACGCACGCCGCATGCGCCTGCAGTCGTTCGTGCTGGCCGCGCGGCTGGAACAGGTCGCCGAGGTGGCCAGCCGGCGGCTGCTGGACATGTCGGGCGGCCGCTACACGTTCCTGCACAGCGACGCGCAGGGCCGGCACGGCGCCCGCGGTGGCCTGGGCCTGGACGTCCTCGACGAGTACACCGGCGCCCGCCGGCCCACCAAGACGCTCTCGGGCGGGGAGAGCTTCATGGCTTCCCTGGCGCTGGCGCTGGGCCTCGCCGACGTGGTCACCGCGGAGACCGGCGGCGTCCGGATCGACACCCTGTTCGTGGACGAGGGGTTCGGCACTCTGGACGCGCAGGCGCTGGACGCCGTGATGACGGTGCTGGACGAGCTCCGCCGCGGCGGCCGCACGGTGGGGGTGATCAGCCACCTCGAGGAGCTGCGCACCCGCATCCCCACACGGCTGGAGGTCGTCGCCGGCCGCAACGGCTCGCGACTGGCCGGGTGACCCCGGGCCCCATCGACGGACTCGCTCCCGGCCGGGTGCCGGTCCCCGCGGAAGAGTCCCCGATCAGACGGTGGCCTCCTCCCGGGCCGGCGCAGGCCGGCGAGGGGGCGGGACGAGGGCGGGCGCGGCGGTGACCGGAGCCGTCGCCGGCGGTGGGAGGTCGGCGCGGGGCCGGCTTCGCCGCCCGAGCGCGACGGCCGGCAGCTCGACCCATCGGTAGGTCAGCTCGCTGACCGCGAGGGTGACGACCACCCACAGCGCCGAGCTCAGCCAGGCGCCGGGCAGCGCGGGCACCGCGGCCAGCACCAGGCATTGCACCAGGTAGACCGAGTAGCTGGTGACGCCCAGCCGGCGCAGGGGGGCCGGCACCGCGCGCCGCCGGAGGGCGATGCCGGCGCAGAACAGGAGGTACGCGCCGAGCCAGGCGGTGAGCATCGCCAGGAAGGCCGGGGCATCCGGCCGCTGCGGCGTCACGACGACCGCCGCGTGCAGCAGGGCGACCCCCGATGCGAGGACGGCGGCCACGCACAGCACCAGGGAGCGCGAGGGCACCGCCCCGCTGTGCCAGCGGTGGAAGACCGTGCCGGTGAGCATGGTGGCCAGGCAGAACGCGCCGGTCGGCGGGGTCGCGCCCACGAGAGAGCCGGCGCCCAGGGCGAGCGCCAGGCACACCGCCGCGGCAGTCAGCGCGAGCGCGACGCTGTGCCGGTGGAGCCGGAGGGCGAACAGGACCGACACCCCCAGGTAGAACAGCATCTCGAAGGCCAGCGTCCAGTAGGACACCAGCGCGTTCGGGACGCCGACCAGCATCTGGACCATGGACAGGTTGGCCAGCCAGTCGCCCACCGACATGGGGGCTGCAGGTGTGGCGACACCGGAGAAGGCCAGCCAGGCGGCAGCGCCCAGGCTGAGCCAGTAGAGGGGGAAGAGCCGGAAGAAGCGGCTGCGCCAGAAGGCGGCCAACCGGCGGCCGCGCCCGTCCGACACCGGGCCTCGCTCGAGGCTGGCCGGGATGATGAAGCCGCTGCACAGGAAGAACACCATGACGCCCATCTGGCCCAGCAGGACGCCGGAATGCGTCAGCTCCTGGAAGGCGGGGAACGCTCGCTCGCCCACGTGCTGGGCCAGGACGAGGCCGACCGCCACCCCCCGGAGGCCGTCGAGGAAGTCCAGCCGGGAACCCGGACGGGGCGTGCGCGCGCTAAGGAGTGCGCACTGTGATGGAGCCGTCACGCAGGGAGGCTAGAAGCTGCGAGGCTCCGTTCCCCTCCCGACGAGCGGGGAATGGGCTGCCCTTAGTCTCGGCAGTCACCATGGCCACTCCACTCGACTCGCGCACCGGGCTGCCCGTGGTGGCCGTGGTCGGCGGCGGTCAGCTCGCCCGCATGACGTCCCAGGCCGCCGTCGCGCTCGGTCAGTCCCTGCGCGTGCTGTCCGCCGGCCCGGACGAGTCGGCCGCGCTCGTTGCCGCCGACGTGCGACTCGGTGACCACCAGGACCTCGAGGCCCTCCGCGCGGTGGCCGACGGGGCCACGGTGGTCACCTTCGACCACGAGCACGTGCCGACGGAGCACCTCCGCACGCTGGTCGAGGAGGGCATCCGCGTCGCCCCGGGCCCGGATGCCCTGGTGCACGCGCAGGACAAGCTGGTGCTGCGCCGTGCGCTCGCGGAGGCCGGGGAGCCGCAGCCGGCCTGGGCGGAGGTGCGGACGGCGCGCGACGTCGCCGCCTTCGCCGGGGCGCACGGCTGGCCCGTCGTGCTCAAGACCCCCCGCGGCGGCTACGACGGCAAGGGGGTGTTCGTCGTGGGGGATGCCGAGGCCGCCGCCGGGCTGCTGGAACGGCACGGCACCCTGCTGGCCGAGCAGCGGGTGGCCATGGTTAGGGAGCTCTCGGCCCAGGTCGCGCGGTCGCCGTTCGGCCAGGTGGCGGTGTGGCCGGTCGTGGAGACCGTGCAGCGCGACGGCGTCTGCGCCGAGGTGTACGCGCCCGCGCCCGGGCTCCCCGACGACCTGGCCACCGCGGCCCAGGAGCTCGCCGTGCGGATCGCCGACCGGCTCGGCGTCGTCGGCATGCTCGCGGTCGAGCTGTTCGAGACCGAGGACGGGGTGCTGGTCAACGAGCTGGCGATGCGGCCGCACAACTCCGGCCACTGGACCATCGAGGGCGCGCGCACCAGCCAGTTCGAGCAGCACCTGCGCGCCGTCCTCGACTACCCGCTGGGCTCCACGGAGATGGTCGCCCCGGTCGTGGTGATGGCGAACGTGCTCGGCGGTGCGGCGGCGGACGAGGGTTGGACCGGCCCGGCGCTCGACGAGCGGATCCACCACTTCATGGCGCACTGGCCCGACGTGAAGCTGCACTGGTACGGCAAGACGCAGCGCCCGGGCCGCAAGCTGGGCCACGTGACCGCCCTCGGCACGGAGCTCGCCGAGGTGCGCGCCCGGGCGGTGGCCGCGGCCCGGTACCTGGCCGACGGGGTCGTCGACCCGGCGTTCGCGTTCGAGCACGAGCACGAGCACGAGCACTGAGGAGCAGGGCATGAGCGACCCGGTCGTCGGCATCGTCATGGGCAGCGACTCGGACTGGCCGGTGATGCAGCCGGCCGCCGAGGCGCTCGAGGAGTTCGGCGTCGCCTGGGAGGCGCACGTCCTCTCGGCGCACCGCACCCCCCGCCGGATGCTCGACTACGCCGAGGCCGCCGCCGGCCGCGGCCTGCGGGTGATCGTCGCCGGCGCCGGTGGGGCCGCCCACCTGCCCGGGATGGTCGCGGCGGCCACCCCGCTGCCGGTCATCGGCGTGCCCCGGCCGCTGGACCGGCTCGACGGGCTGGACAGCCTGCTCTCGATCGTGCAGATGCCTGCCGGCGTGCCGGTGGCCACCGTGGGCATCGGCGGCGGCCGGAACGCCGGGCTGCTCGCGGTGCGCATCCTCGCCGCCGGCGACGCGGAGCTGCGCAGCCGGGTCGAGCGGTTCCAGGCCGAGCTCGCCGAGAGCGTCGTCACCCGGGACCTCACCCTCCAGGAGCGCCTCGCTACCCGCGGGTAGTCGGACGTCCTACGATCGTCGGCGTGGGTACGAACAGCGGGCTGTACGCGTTGACCGAGGAGCACGAGGCGATCCGGGCGGCGGTGCGCGACATCGCCGAGCGGGAGATCGCGCCCCACGCCGCCGAGGTGGACGCCGAGTCGCGGTACCCGATCGAGGCGCAGAAGGCGCTCACCGCGGCGGGCTTCCACGCCACCCACATCCCCGAGGCCTACGGCGGCGAGGGCGCCGACGCGATCGCGACGTGCATCGTCATCGAGGAGGTCGCCCGGGTCGACATGAGCGCCTCGCTGATCCCCGCGGTCAACAAGCTGGGCTCGATGCCGGTGATCCTGTCGGCGTCCGAGGACCTCAAGCAGAAGGTGCTCGCCCCCATCGCCGCCGGCGAGGCGATGATCAGCTACGGCCTGTCCGAGCGCGAGGCCGGCTCCGACGCCGCCGCCATGAAGACCCGCGCCCGCCTCGACGGCGACAGCTGGGTGCTCAACGGCACCAAGGCGTGGATCACCAACTCCGGCGTCTCCGAGTGGTACACGGTCATGGCCGTCACCGATCCCGAGAAGGGCGCCAACGGCATCTCCGCGTTCGCCGTCCACCGGGACGACCCGGGCTTCGCCGTGGGTCCCAAGGAGCGCAAGATGGGCATCAAGGGCTCGCCGACCTGCGAGCTCTACTTCACCGACTGCACCATCCCCGCCGACCGGATCATCGGGGCGCCGGGCACCGGCTTCAAGACCGCGCTGCGCACCCTCGACTTCACCCGGCCCACCATCGGCGCCCAGGCCGTCGGCGTCGCGCAGGGGGCCCTGGACGCCTCCGTCGCCTACGTCAAGGAGCGGAAGCAGTTCGGCAAGGCCGTCGGCGAGTTCCAGGGCGTGCAGTTCATGCTCGCCGACATGGAGATGAGGATCCAGGCGGCCCGCCAGCTGGTCTACGTCGCCGCCACCGCGGGGGAGCAGGGGCGTCCCGACGTCACCGGGCTCTCGGCCTCGGCCAAGGCGTTCGCCTCCGACGTCGCCATGCAGGTGACCACCGACGCCGTCCAGCTGTTCGGCGGCGCCGGCTACACCCAGGACTTCCCGGTCGAGCGCATGATGCGCGACGCCAAGATCACCCAGATCTACGAGGGCACCAACCAGGTGCAGCGCATGGTGATCGCCCGCAGCCTGCTCAGGTAGCCGAGCCCTCCGCCGGCGCAGCTGCCGCGCGACGGCGGCTCAGTCCAGGAGCCGGGAGACCGCAGCCAGCCGGGCGTCGCCGGCCATGGCGCCGAGCCATGTCGACCAGCCCGGTCGGCTGCGCATCGCCTCCAGCGCCCGGCGGGCTCCGTCCCGGTCCCCTCGTCGGGATGCGGCGAGAGCGGCGTAGAGGTCGCGGGCGCCCTCCGGGGCGAAGAGCGCCAGGTACTCGTAGTCCCGCTCGTCGTACGCCCGCTGCAGGTTGCGCAGCATGCGGAGCTGGGCCACCGGATCGCCGGAGTCGTCGACGCGCAGGTCCGCGCGCAGGCCGTCGTCCTCCTCCGTGGCCGGCTCCCCGGCGACGACGAGCAGCGCAGCCGACTGGCGGCCGCGCAGGTCGCCACCGGCCTCCTGGCCGGCGAGCAGCGCCGCGAGCAGCCGGTCGGGCAGCGCGCCGGTGGCGCCGGTGAAGGCCTCGGCCATCACCGGCAGCACGCGGTCGGACGCGAGCATGTTCCCCTGGACGCTCCAGCCGTCACCGAGGAGGTGTCCACCGGCGGGGAAGGACCCCGGTCCGGTGTCGGCCGCCACCTGCCCGGTGGCGTCCATGACGGCGAGCTGGCGGTCCCCGTCCTCGGCCGAGTGCGTGGCCCGGCGGACCAGGTCCGCGGGCTCGCTGCCCGCAGCCAGCCCCTCGAGGACGGCGTACCCGGTCCCGCGCGGGCTGCGCGCCTGCACGGCGACGACGCCCACGCCCGGTCGGGCGCCGGGCACCGCGCGGCCGACGGCGAGGATGCAGGACGAGACGGCGACCCCGAGCTCCCCGGTGCCCGGGTCGCGCCCGAGGATCGAGAAGGTCACCGTCGGCGCCCCCTGCTGCGGGGCGGGTTCGTCGCTGCGGTCACGGTCCTCCGGCCTCCATGGCGGCGGGGTGCGGGCCGCGGCCGGTCAGGCCTCCCGGCCCAGCTCGCGGACCCCGTCGATCCGGTGCCCGAGGGTAGCCGTGACACGCTCGGTGGCGGCGCGGTGCTCGAGGCGCGAGACGTCCGCCGAGCCGACGAGGACCACCGACGCGCCGGCGGCCAGCGGTGCGAGCAGCCAGGCCACCGGTCCGGCCTCGGCGGCGACGGAGGCGTCCACCATCAGCCGGTCGCCGGCCACGATGCCCAGCCGCTCCGCCAGCTCGCCGGCCGCCTGCACGAGGCCGGCGAGGGAGAGCTCCAGGCCGCCCAGGGCGAGGCCCGGACCGTCCGGCCGGGGCGGTGCCCACGGGTGGAACACGTCACCGTGCACCCGCACCTCGAGCGCGAAGTCCCGCGCCGGGCCGGTGTACCCGGTCATGCCCATGCCCAGGGGGTGCAGGGACAGGCCGAGCAGCTCCGCGACCCCCTGCTCCTCGAGGGGCTGCAGGCGGTCCTGCGCTGCGAGCACGACGTCGACGTCGTCGAGCCGTCCGTCGTCCTCCGGGGCGGTGTCGACCACCGTGGCCCCGCAGCTCCACACGGCGAGGAGCACGGCCGCGGTCTGCCAGTGCACCGGGAGCGCCAGGGCGACCCGGCTGCCGGGGCCGACGTCGAACTCCTCCTGCAGGAGGTTCGCCGTCTTGGCCACCCAGTTCGCCAGCGTCGCCGTCGAGAGCTCGACCCGCTCCCCGGTGGCGTCGTCGTAGTACGTCAGCAGGGGGGTGGCGGGGGAGCGGTCCAGCGCCCCGGCCAGGAGGTCCGCGGGGGTGAGGGGGGCGGGCATCAGTTGATGCAGGCGGTGTCCGCCGCGGTGCGGGCGTCCTGGCCCTCCACCGGTGCGGTCGGTGCCTGCGGGGTGACGGCCTGACCCACGCCGTTGAAGTCGCTGCCCAGCACGAGCTGCACGCTACCGGTGGCGGCGTCGTCGCTCTCCTCGGCGACCGCGCCGGGGATGGCGGCGGCCACGGTCAGGGCGAGCGCTTCGTCGCCGGCGGCGTGGCGGACGACCGTCTGCTCGTAGTCGCTGGAGTCGGCGTTGCCGGTCGTCCCGACGGAGAACCCGCCCGCCGTCAGCGACTCGGCCGCCTCACCGGCCAGACCGGAGATGCCCGAGCCGTTGTAGACGTCCACGGTCACCGTGGCGGGGTCGACGGTCCGCGGCGCCTCGGTCGTCACCGGGGCCTCCTCCTCCGGCTCGGCCGAGAGGTCGGCGAAGAAGTCGTGGAGCGCGTCCTCGTCCTCGAGCCGCACGATGGACCGATCCTGGTCGTCGCGGTCGGTCCCCAGGTTGGGCACCGTCTGGAAGTCGACGCCGCCGGCGGTCACCGACTGCATCTGGCCGGCCAGCTCGAAGAGGTCCAGCGACTGGTCGACGGTGAGGGAGTCGGCGGCCGCCTGGACCAGCTCGCGCTGCTTGCCGAGGTCCAGCAGGACGTTGTCGGAGAGGATCTTGCGGATCATCCCGGCGATGAACACCTGCTGCCGCACGATCCGGTCGAAGTCACCGCGGAGCAGCCCGTGCCGCTGGCGCACGAAGGCCAGGGCCTGCTCGCCGCTGATCGTCTGCACGCCCGCGGGGAGGTTCACGCCCGAGTAGCCGTCCTTGGCGGGCTCGCAGAGGTTGACCTCGACGCCGCCCACGACGGTGGACAGGTTGAAGAAGCCGAGCAGGTCGACCTCGGCGTAGTGGTCGATCTGCAGACCGGTGAGCTGGCTGATGGTGCGGATGAGCAGCTGCGCGCCCGCCGCCTGCTTCTCGGTCTCCGTGGCGTTCTCCGACGCCTCCTGGGTGTAACCGTAGGCGTAGGCGGCGTTCAGCTTGTCCCAGCCGTAGCCGGGGATCCGGACGTAGGAGTCGCGGGGGAAGGAGACGAACGACGCGCGTGAGCCGTCGGCGGGGACGTGCGCCAAGATCATCGTGTCGGTGTTGATCCCGTTGCTCGCCTCGGTGTTGAGCGCCTCGAGCTCGTCCTCCGTCGCGCTGGCGCGGCTGTCGTTGCCCACCAGCAGCAGGTTCATGGCCTCACCGGCGCGCCCGAGCCCCTCGTTGCCGCTGGTCGGGATCGCGTCGGTGCGCGTGACGCTGGCATCGGCGACCCGTCCGAGGTACCAGCCCCAGCCCCCGGTCCCGAGCAGCACCAGCGACAGCACCGCGGCGATGGCGCGCACGGCCGTCACGGCGCCAGCGGAGCCGCCACCGGAACCCGCCGCGCCGTCCCGTGAGCGGCGCCGGGTCGAGCCATCGGGGGAGCGACGCGGCCGGCCGGCCCGGGGGTCGAGTCGGGCGGGCAGTGGGCTCGAGGCGCCGTCGGGGCGCTCTGCAGAGCGGGTCACGGGTGGTCCTCACGTCGGGCCGGACTCGGGGCAGGTTCGGGCGTCTCGCCCGTCAGGCTGGACGTGCCGGGACGATACGTCGCACCGGGCGGCCCCGAGGGCAGAGACCGGGTGTTCCCGGCGACTCCGGCGCCTCTTCGGTGCCGTCCGTCACGCAGGGCACAACAGGCCCCATCCGTCGCGCGGTGCGGGTCCGGCAGCCGCCCCTCCGGGGTCGACCCGACCGACGGCCCGGTGACCCGGCGCGCCGCTGCCACCCATCGAGGCGCTTCGCGTCTCCCGCAATCCGGCGATGCCCGACCGTGCGTGTCGGTCACGATCTGTCACGTTTTAGTCACTTACCCTCGTGTCGAGGTCGTGCCGAGCTCAAGTCCGTGTCGCCGTCGACCGATGAGTGGAGCGGGGCTCCTTCCCCGCCAGCTGCCGCCCCGCTGACACCCAACCGGAGGTCGACCGTGTGTCGCGTCATCGCGGGAACCACCGCATTCGTGGCCCTGACCGGCACCCTCCTCGTGCTGCCTGTCTACGCCTCGCCGTTGCCCGAGGCGGAGCCCGTCGAGACGAGCATCGACACCGTCGAGCTCGGCTCCGCCGACGCGCCCACGTCCGTGGCCGACGTGGCACAGGCCGAGGACATCGTGCCCGAACTGGTCGGGGAGGTCGCCGGCGACGCCGGGCCCGGAGCTCAGCCGGTGGCAGCAGAGGACCCGGTCCTGACGTTCGCGCGCTCACGGGGGGAGGAGTTCTCCGCCGTCGGAGTCACCTGGGGTGTCGACGAGGAGACCCGCGACGTGACGGTGCGGCTCCGCTCGCGCGCCGTCGGTGGGGGATGGGGGGAGTGGGCAGAGCTCCAGGCCGATGACGTCGAGCAGTCCCCGTCCGCGGAGACCGCCGAGGTGCGGGCGGGAACCGCGCCGTACTGGACCGGCCCGAGCAGCGGCGTCGAGGTGCAGGTGACCGCGGCCGGCGGCGAGCAGCCGCGAGACGTGCAGGTCGAGCTGATCGACCCGGGCACGAGCGAGGCCGATACCGCGCTCGGCGCTTCCGACGCGGTCGGCCAGGCGCACGCGGCGTCGGCGATGCCGGTGGTGCACAGCCGTGCGCAGTGGGGAGCGGACGAGTCGATCCGGTTCTGGGACCCCGAGTACGCGCCCACCATCAAGGCCGCCACGCTGCACCACACGGCCGACGCGAACGGCTACACCGCCGATCAGGTGCCGGCGATCATGCGGTCGATCTACGCCTACCACACGAAGAGCCGGGGCTGGGGGGACATCGGCTACAACGTGATCGTCGACCGGTTTGGCCGGATCTTCGAAGGCCGTCACGGCGGGCTGTCCAGCACCGTCGTCGGCGCGCACGCCGGTGGCTTCAACACCGGGACCTTCGGGGTCTCGATGCTGGGGGACTACTCGAAGGTCGACACGCCGCAGGCCATGCTCGACAGCGTCGCCGCGATCATCGCCTGGAAGCTGGATCTGTACGGGGTGGACCCCAAGGGCACGACCCAGCTGACGTCCGGCGGTGGCACGTCGCGCTTCCCGGCGGGGCAGGTCGTCACCGTGCCGACCGTCTTCGCGCACCGAGACGTCACCAACACGGCCTGCCCGGGGCAGTACGCGTACAACCGCATGGGCCAGCTACGGGACATGGTGGGAGGGCGCATCGGCCGGTCCCCCGGCGGTAGTCCGCTCGGCGGCCTGGAGTCCCTGCAGCTCGACGGCTCGGTGCTGTCGTTCTCCGGCTGGACCTTCGATCCCGACTTCCCGACGGGGAGCATCGCCGTGGGCATCGAGGTGGGCGGCCGTCGTGTGGTCACCGCCACGGCCGACCGGTTCCGACCGGACGTCGCGGCGGTGCACCCGCAGGCCGGCCCAGGCCACGGCTTCGCCGGTTCCCTCTCCCTCACACGGGGCCGGCACCAGGTGTGCGTGGTGCTGCTCAACGCCCCGCCTTCCGGTGCCGACGTCTGGACGCGGTGCCAGTACGTCACCGTCGCGACCGACCCGGCACCGGGGAAGGACCCGGTCGGCAACCTGGAGGCGGCCACGATCTCAGGGCGCACCGTGTCGCTCCGCGGGTGGGCTGTGGACCCGGATGCGCTCACCGCGGCCCTCAGCGTGCACGTGTACGTCAACGGCAGCGCAGTGGGGGCGGTGACCGCCGGGCTGGACCGACCCGATGTCGCCGCGGCGATACGGGACGCAGGACCGGCGCACGGGTTCCAGGCGTCGTTCGAGAGCCCGGGCCCGGGCAGGCACAAGGTCTGCGTCTACGCCATCAACCAGAACGCCGGGACCACCAACCCCGAACTCGGTTGCCGGACGGTGGACGCCCCGGCCGGACCGTGGGCTCCGCGCGGCAGCCTGGACACCGTCAGCGCCAGTGGGCGCACGGTGACCGTCACGGGATGGGCCCTGGACGACGACACGCCGCAGGAGGCCTCCGTGATCCACCTGCACGTCGACGGCGTCCCTGCGAAGGCTCTCCGTGCGGACGGTCGCCGGGACGACGTGGCGGCCGCGTTCCCGGCGGCGGGCAGCCGGCACGGCTACGTGGCGACCCTGGATCTGGCACCGGGCGCGCGGTCCGTGTGCGCATACGCACTGAACACCGGCTACGGGACCGTGAACACGCAGCTGGGGTGCCGTTCGGTGTCCGTTGCCGCATCCGCGTGGAACCCCGTCGGCAGCCTCGACGGCGTCGACGCCGGCACCCACGGCGTGGCCGTCCACGGCTGGGCCTGGGATCCCGACCGGGGGGCCGGTGCGACGTCGGTGCACGTCTACGTCGACGGTCGCTGGGGGGCGGCCATCACGGCGGCGGAGACCCGAGCGGATGTGGCAGCGGCCGTGCCCACCGCCGGCCCGGCCCACGGTTACGCGATCACGCTGCCGCTGGGCAGCGGGCAGCACCAGGTCTGCGCCTACGCCATCAACACCGGGCACGGCTCGACTAACCCGCTCCTCGGGTGCCGCACGGTCCAGGTCTGACCCGCACCGCTACATCCGGATCCCCGGCTCTGGTCCTCATGAAAGGCACGGCCATGTCTCGATCTGCGCACCGCCGCCGGAGGGCAGGGGGTGCCGCCCTCGTCCTCCTGCTCCTCGCGGCGATCGTGACGTGGTGGTGGTGGAGCGGGCATGGTGGCTCTGACCCGGCTCCGGTCGCCGACCCGGGGACAGCCGCCGGGGGGGCCGCGGCCGGGGGTCCGACCCGGACGACCGCCCCCGCCGGTGTCGACCCCGAGCGCACCTCCGCACCGGCGCCGGTTCCCGCGGAGACGTCGACGGTGCGCGGTGCCACGCCGGTGGATCCTGTCGTCACCTTCGCGGCCTGGGTGGAGGACACCGGGTCGGTCGAGGTCAACGGCTACGTCGCGGGAGTCATCGAGTCGCACGGCAGCTGCGTGCTGACGCTGTCACGTGGATCCCAGAGCCTCAGCGTCGAGAACACGGCTGCTCCGGATGCGACGACCACCACGTGCGGGCTCCTGCAGGTCGCCGGTGCCGACCTGGCGGCCGGCACCTGGGAGGCGGTCCTGTCCTACCGGTCGGACACGTCGACGGGTGTCTCCCCGGCCGTGGACGTGGAGGTCCCGGCCAGATGAAGCGGCTCCTGACCCGGTTGGCCCTGGGGATCACGGTGATGGCCACTGCCGCCGGTCTGCTCGTCGCCGGCGGCTCGTCCCCCGACCGGGTCGACCTCGATGTCACCGCGGACCTGGGGCAGTTCAACCCCGGCAACATCATCAGCGACTCGGTGTTCTTCGACGGAGCCGGGATGAGCCCCGACGACGTCCGGAAGTTCATCGAGCTCAAGGGCATGAACTGCCGTGCGGGATCCGACGGGACACCGTGCCTCAAGGACTACCGCCAGGACACCACCGCCCGATCCGCGGATCAGTACTGCTCCGGCTATGCGGCCGGGTCCCAGGAGAGCGCGGCCACCATCATCAGCAAGGCAGCCCGGGCGTGCAACGTCAGTCCCCGGGTGCTCCTCGTGATGCTGCAGAAGGAACAGTCGCTGGTGACCAACACCGGGTCGTCACTGTACGAGCGGCGCTACCGGGAGGCCATGGGCTACGCATGTCCTGACACGGCCCCCTGCGACCCGGCGTACAACGGGTTCCAGAACCAGGTGTACAGCGCGGCACGGCGGTTCCAGGTCTACAAGGCTCATCCCACGTCGTACGGGTACCGGGCCGGTCGCACCAACACCGTGCTGTACCACCCGAATCGCGACTGCGGATCCAGCCAGGTCTACATCCACAACCAGGCCACCGCGGGCCTGTACATCTACACGCCCTACCAGCCCAACGCCGCTGCCCTCGCCGCCGGATACGGTTCCGGGGACGCCTGCTCGGCGTACGGCAACCGCAACTTCTGGCTGTACTTCACGGACTGGTTCACGTCCACCCAGGCGCCGGGGGAGTCGGCCTGGCAGCCGCTGGGTGCGCTCGACTCGGTGACCGCCCGCACGGGGAACCAGGTGGACATCCGGGGGTGGGCGGTCGACCCGGACACCACGGCCCCGATCAGCGTCCACGTCTACGTCGACGGGCAGCTGCAGGGTTCGGTGACGGCCGATGCTCGCCGCGACGACGTGGCCGCCGCGCTGCCGGCGTGGGGAGGCGCGCACGGCTACGAACGGACGATCGGTGTCACGCAGGGCATCCACGAGGTCTGCGTGTACGCCATCAACGTCGGCGCTTTCGCCCCGAACACCAAGCTCGGCTGCCGCACCGTGGACACCCGGGGGCTGCCGCTGGGGTCCATCGACGCCGCTGTGCTCCGCGAAGGGCAGGGGGAGCTGACCGGTTGGGCCCTGGACCCGGACAGCTCCTCGCCGACCGCGGTGCACGTCTACGTGAACGGCGCGTGG
This sequence comes from Blastococcus sp. SYSU DS0541, assembly GCF_054050875.1. Taxonomy (NCBI): domain Bacteria; kingdom Bacillati; phylum Actinomycetota; class Actinomycetes; order Geodermatophilales; family Geodermatophilaceae; genus Blastococcus; species Blastococcus sp. SYSU DS0541. Next base: position 62,399 of record NZ_JBJHAD010000001.1, read on the forward strand.
GCGACGCAGGCTCTGGCCGACCAGCCGCGCCCGGACGTGGCAGAGGCCTACCCGGCCGCGGGGACGGCGCGTGGTTTCCGCATACCCGTACCGCTGCAGCCTGGTCGGAACGAGGTGTGCCTCTTCGCGATCAACTCGCCGTCGGGCGGGCACAACCCGCAACTGGGGTGCTGGACCACGACGTTGGAGGTGCGACCCGCTGGCCGTGCCGACGTCTCGGGCGGACCGCGGGCGATCAGCGTCTCGGGCTGGGCACTGGATCCCGAGACGGCCGGCCCCGTCGACGTCCACGTCTACGTCGACGGGCAGTGGGCGGCCGCGCTGCGCGCGGACCAGCATCGCGACGACATCCCTGCCGAGTTCGCGGACCTGGGCAGGCGGCACGGCTTCTCCGGAGACGTCGCCGTCGCCCCCGGTGAGCACGAGGTCTGCACCTACGCCATCAACGTGCGCCAGGGAACCGAGAACCCGCAGCTCGGCTGCTCCACCGCGCTCGTCGGCGTCCCCCCCATCGGGAACCTCGAGGTGGCGTCCGCCGAGGGGGCCACCGTCGCCCTCCGAGGGTGGGCGCTGGACCCGGACACCTCGGCGCCGATCGACGTCCACCTCTACGTCGACGGCCGGATGGCCTCGCACGTCACGGCGGATGCGCCGCGCCCGGACGTCGAGGCCGCGCACCCGGGCACGGGGTCGGCGCACGGGTTCGCCACCACGGTCGTGCTCGCGCCCGGCCGCCACGAGGCCTGCGCGTACGCGATCAACGTCCTCGGTGGCAGCGCACCCAACACCCGGCTGGGTTGTCTCGCGGTCACCGTGGCGCCCAGCGTCGAGCCGCGGGGCGCGGTGGACGCGGTGACCGCAGAAGCGGGGCACCTGGTCGTGCGGGGCTGGGCGTACGACCCCGACCTCCCCGCGCGCTCCATCGACGTCCACTTCTACCTGGACGGCCGGTACGCCGGGCGGCTGACCGCGGACCAGTCCCGGCCGGACGTCGCAGCGGCGATCAGCGGGGCCGGGGAGGCCCACGGGTACACCGCCTACCTGGGCCCGCTGTCGGGCCGGCGGACCGTGTGCGCCTACGCCATCGACACGGCCGGTGCGGTCAACCCGCTGCTGGGTTGCGCGACCCTGACGGTCACCGGCTGACCGCTCTCCGATACGCCTCCAGGGTGGCCGCCGCCGTGGCGTGCCAGTCGAACCGTCGGGCGCGCTCGCGGCGCTGCTCGCGCGCGCCCGACGGTTCCGGCTCCGTCGCGGCACGGAGCAGGGCGTCGGTCAGGGGCGCCTCACGCCCTTCCGGGACGAGCGTCGCGACGGCGGGATCGTGTCCCACCACCTCCCGGATGACCGGCAGGTCGGACGCGACGACCGGAGTGCCGCAGGCCAGGGCTTCGAGCGGAGGAAGCCCGAAACCTTCGTACGCGGTCGGGTAGACCAGGGCAGTGGCGCCGGCGACGGCTGAACGCACGTCGGTGTCCGGGAGGTAGCCGGTGAGGCGGATCCTGGACGGTGGGATCCCCTCCAGGTCCAGCTGCGGCCCCCAGCCCTCCGGCCCGACGAGGACGAGCCCGGGTGCATCCGGGAGGGTGGCCAGCAGGGCGCGGTAGGCGGACAGCAGGAGCGGCAGGTTCTTGCGCGGCTCGAGGTTGCCCACGAAGAGGAAGTAGCGCGACGGCAGGTCCAGCCGCCGGCGCATGACGTCGTCCGGCGCTTCCGCGGTGAACCACTCGGTGTCGACCCCGAGATGCGTGACGGCCAGCCGGTCCTCCGCGACGCCGTAGGTCTCGGCCAGCTCCTCGGCCACCGACCGGCTCGGGGTGAGCACCATCCGCGCCCGCCGCAGGCCGAGGGGCACCAGGTCGCGGTAGGCGCGCGCGGCCGGGGTGACCGAGTCCCGCCGGTGGAGGAAGGAGAGGTCGTGCACCGTGACGACGCCCGCGGCACGGCCGGTGGGCGGGAGCACGAAGTTCGTGGCGTGGAAGACGTCGGCGGGGCCGGTGAGCCGGGTCACCGCCGGCCACTCCGACCGGGCCCAGAGCCGGTGCAGCAGGCGGGCCGGGGCGGGCGGCCCGACAGCCGTGGCCCCGGGCGGGAGCTGGGCTGGCAGCGCGCGGCGACCGCGCGCGGTGAACGCGACGCAGGCGACCGCGAGGTCGTCCCGGCCGACGGCCAGCTCCCGGGCCAGGGAGGCGACGTACCGGCCGACCCCCGTCCGAGGGCCCAGGAGGGGGGTCGCGTCGAGAACTACACGCACGTCAGCATCTCCCGGCACAGCCGTTCCATCCGGACGGCCGCGCCCTGGGGGGCCAGGTAGGTTGGGGGCTCCGGTGCCCCTGCCCGTCGCGCGGGGAGTTCCCGGATGAATCGCACAGCCGACCACCACGGGAGCCGTTAATCGTGACCTCCTCCTCGTCCGACGCCTCGCCCGAGGCCCTGGAACCAGTCTCGCAGGCGGTGTCGGACTCAGCAGGGCTGCCGGGTGAACCTGCCACCGTCACCGATGCACCTGTGATCCCGGAGAGCCTGCCGACGGGCTGGAAGCAGCGGGTCAGGGAGACGGTCCGCGACCGGCTGCCCGAGGGGAGCAAGCAGCGCGCGGTGGCGAAGGCCGCGCTGTCGACCTACCGCGAGGTGCTGCACACCGCCGGCACGATCCGGTCGCTGTGGGCCATCCCCGGCGTCGTCGAGCCGACCGCGCCCTCCTACCGCAGCTGGCTGCGCGAGCACGAGGCGACCCCGCAGGAGCGGGACGCCCAGCGCGAGTACTCCCGTCGCGCCTCGCACCCGGTGTCGGTCCAGGTGATCATCCTGCCCGGCAAGGGTGCCGTCGGCGACACCCTCGCCTCGCTCGAGGAGCAGTCCTGGGAGCACTGGACCGCGGTGGCCTGCGACCCCGTCCTCCCGTCGTCGGTCGAGCCGGCGGTCAGCGGACGGGTCGTGCAGGCGGGAGGCATCCCGGTCGAGTCCGCCAACACGCACGTGATCCACGGCGACGCTGACCTGGTCGTCCTGCTCCAGGCCGGTGACCGGCTCCGTCCGGACTGCCTCTACCAGGTGGCGATGGCGGCCCGGCGCGACCCGCTCGTGGACGTCATCACCTGGGACGACGACGTCCTGGACGGCGACCGGCCCACCGATCCGCGGTTCCGGCCGTCGTGGTCCCCCGAGCTCCTGCTCGGCGCCCCCTACGTCGGGCGGGCTTTCGCCATCCGCCGCGCCCGGTACCTGGCCGCAGGGGGTCTGCGGGTCGACGCCGGCGAGGCCGGCCACTGGGACCTCCTCCTCCGCGCGGACTGCGAGCCGGAGCGCGTGACCCGGGTGACCCGTGTCCTGAGCAGCGTCCCCGAGCGGGACCCGGTCCCGGACGACGACGCGGTGCGCATCGTCCAGCAGCACCTCGACCGGAAGGGCATCACCGCGCGGGCGGAGCCGGCGCCCGGTGGAACGGTGCGGCTGCGCTGGACCCCGGCGGAATGGCCGTCGGTCAGCATCATCATCCCGACGCGTCACAACCGGCCGATGCTGTCGACCTGCCTGCCGTCGCTCGAGGGCACGGACTACCCGACCTTCGACGTGGTGATCGTCGACAACGGCGGGCAGACGCCGGAGAACGAGCAGTGGTACGCCGGACGCGGCCTCGACTACCCGGTCGAGGTCCTGTGGTGGCACGAGCAGCCGTTCAACTACAGCGCCGTCAACAACGCCGCGGTGCGGGCCTCCTCGGGGGAGGTGCTGGTCTTCCTCAACGACGACACCGAGGTCCTCGACCCGCAGTGGTTGAAGGAGCTCGTGGGCTGGGCCATGCAGCCGGAGATCGGGGTGTCGGGTCTCCAGCTCACCGGGCCGGACGGGAAGATCCAGCACGCCGGGGTGATCCTGGGCATGGGTGGGTTCGCCGACCACGTCTTCGAGGGCATGGCGCCCGGCAGCGACTCGATGTACGGGCCGACCGACTGGTATCGCAACGTGCTGGCCGTGACCGGGGCCTGCTGCGCCGTCCGCCGTGAGTTGTTCGAGCAGGTGGGCGGGTTCGACGAGCGGTTCGTCCTGTGCGGCTCCGATGTGTCGCTGGGCCTGGACATGGTCCTGGACGGCCGCCGGAACATCTGCTCACCGTTCTCCGGCATCCGGCACCTGGAGTCGGCCACCCGCGGCACGACCGTGCCGACCCAGGACTTCTTCGCCAGCTACTGGCGCTACAACACCTGGCTGTTCGGCGGCGACCCGTACTGGAACCCCAGCCTCTCCCTGGGCAGCCGCACGCCCGCCCTGAAGGGCCGGCACGAACCCAGCCCGCAGCAGCGCCTGGCCGGTCCGCTCGGCCGCGACTTCACCGCGTTCCGGCAGCGCAACGACGCCGCGGAGTCGCGCATGCTCGCCGACATGTGCCGGGCACTGCCGGCCGACGTGGCGGCCATCGACGCGCTGCACCGGGAGAACGCCGAGCCGTTCGCGGTGCGGACGGTCAACTGGTTCATCCCGGACATCGACAGCCCGTTCTACGGCGGCATCAACTCGGCGCTCCGGATCGCGGACGAGCTGGCGCGCAACCACGGCGTCGAGAACCGCTTCGTCGTGTGGGGCAGCCCTCCGGACCACTTCGTCCGGTCGGCGCTGGCGGCGGCGTTCCCCTCACTGGCCGACTCGCAGATCGTCTTCTACGACGGGTCGCGGGAGAGCCTGTCCGACGTGCCCGAGGCCGACGTCGGGATCGCGACGCTCTGGGTCACCGCCTACGCGCTGGCGCACGCACCCAACATGAAGCGGAAGTTCTACCTGATCCAGGACTTCGAGCCGATGTTCTACCCGGCCAGCACGCTGTACGCCCTGGCGGAGGAGACCTACCGCCTGGGGCTGTACGGGCTCTGCAACACCCACAACCTGCAGAAGATCTACGCCGAGGACTACGACGGCAAGGGCATGGGGTTCATGCCGGCCGTCGACGGATCGGTCTTCCACGCCCGGTGGCGGCACGAGCGCACACCGGGTTCGCCGGTGACCGTGTTCGTCTACGCCCGTCCCGGTCACTGGCGGAACTGCTGGGAGATGGCGTCCCTGGCGCTCGAAGAGCTCAAGCGTCGTCTCGGCGACGGTGTCCGCATCGTGACGGCCGGCGCCTGGGCCACCGGGCAGGGCGCGGACGAGGACATCAAGCCCCTCGGGTTGCTGGCCTACCGGGCGACCGGTGAGCTCTACCGGAACAGCGACGTGGGCCTGGCGCTCACCGTCTCCAAGCACCCGTCGTACCTGCCCCTGGAGCTGATGGCCTGCGGCGTTCCCGTCGTCGCGTTCGACAACCCCTGGGGGCACTGGATCCTCGAGCACGAGGAGAACTGCCTGCTCTCCAAGCGCACGGCGGACGACCTGGCCGACCAGCTGGAGCGTCTGTGCCGGGACAAGGCGCTGCGCGAACGGCTGTCCACGCGAGGCCTCCAGGACATCGCCGAACGGCACGGGGACTGGGACCGTGCGCTGAGCGGGATCTACGACTACCTCTGCGACCCCGAAGGGAGGGGCGCCTGACCGCCCCGGGCGTCCTCTTCGTCACCGCTGAGCCGCTGGGCGTGCGGATGGCCGGACCGGCCATCCGCACCCTGGAGCTCGCTCGCACCCTCGCGGCGGAACCAGTGATCGGTGCGGTCACCGTCGCGTCCCTGTCCGAGGTGGGCATCAGCGACCCGGCGGTACAGCTCACTGCCGCTCGCGATCGGGCGCACCTGCGTGAGCTCGTCCGGTCGGCGGGGTCGGTCGTCGTCCAGGGAGACGTGCTCGGGCTGCACCCCTGGCTGGCCGAGTCAGACGTGCCATTGGTCGTCGATGCGTACGACCCGTTCCACCTCGAGCAGCTGGAACGCACCCGCGGGCTCGGTGAAGGAGCTCGCCGGGCGGTGGTCAGGGACTGCATCACGGCGCTGAACGTCCAGTTGTCCCGTGCCGACCTGGTGCTGTGCGCCTCGCGGCGCCAACGCGCCCTGTGGTTGGGGCATCTCGCCGCGCTCGGCCGGGTCAACCCGGTGACCTACGACCGGGCCCCGGATCTCTCTGCCCTCGTGGCCGTCGTGCCGTTCGGCACCCCGCGCCGCCCCCCGGTGGACGGCGACCGGCACGCCCTGGCCCGGGCGCACCCGTCGATCGCGCCCGGCGACGTGGTCGTCGTCTGGGGCGGCGGGATCTACGAGTGGCTGGACCCGGTCACCCTCGTGCGCGCGATGGCAGAGGTCGAGCACCGTGCGCCGCGGTTGCGTCTCCTCTTCCTCGGGACCCGCCATCCGGTCGCCGGCGTGGAGGGGAACGCGGGGGAGGCCCGCCGGGCCGCCGAGGAGGCGGGCGTGCTGGACCGGACCGTCGTCTTCCACGAGGGCTGGGTACCCTACGAGGAACGCGATCGGTGGCTCCGTTCCGCCGACATCGCGGTGAGCACCCACTGGGACCACCTGGAGACCGAGTTCGCCTTCCGCACACGGGTGCTGGACTACCTGTGGTGCGGACTTCCCGTGATCACCACGGCCGGCGACGAACTGGCCGACGTGCTGTCGGGCCGCGGCGCCGGCCTCGTCGTGCCGCCGGGGGACGTCGAGGCGCTGAGCGCCGCGCTCCTCGAACTGGCCGGATCGCCCGGTGCGCGTTCATCGCTCGGCAACGCGGCGCGTGACCTGTCCGCCGAGCTGGCCTGGGACCGGGTGGCGCGTCCGCTGGTGGCGTTCTGCTCCGCGCCGCGGCGGGCGCCTGACCTGGCGCTCGATGCGGTGGACCGGCTCCAGCTGGGTCTCCGGCCGGCGGGACCTCCGCGAGGCACGCTCCGCCGGCGGATCGCCGCCGCCCTTCGCGAGGGCGGCATCGGGCTGGTGGCCCGCCGGCTGCTCGCTCGCGTGCCCCGCCGCTGACCGCCGCGCAGGAGGCCGACGTCAGCCCTCGTCGCGGCGGCGCAGCTTCTTGAGCCTCGTGAGGGGTGAGCGGCGGGTCTCGCCGAGGGGGCGCGGTGCCGGCACCTGCGCACGGAGCTCCTCGATCTCGTCGTGGAGCTTCTTCACCTCGGCCTCGTGAGCGGTGCGCACCGCCTCGGCCTCCATGCGGGCCTCCTCGCGCTGGGCGATCGCGGCGTCCCGCCGCGCGGCCATCTCGGTGTAGTGCTGCGCCGACAGCCGCGGCAGGAGCAGGAACTCGGCGTGGCCCACCTGCTCGGCGAAGGGCGCGAATCGCCGCTTCTTCCGCATGACCACGATCGAGTCGTAGAACGCCATGCTCGCCACGTGGTCGGTCCAGACGGGCTCGACGGGGCCGGGGCGGTGGTAGCCGTTGATGTCGTCGATGCGGTCCTTGCACCACTCGATGAAGGTCCCCGGACGACCGACCCCACCCTGGTAGGCGTCCCAGTAGGAGGTGTGGCAGTCCTCGGTGAGGAGCACCCCGTCCTCGGCCAGCAGCGGGAACAGGGTCTCCGCGGTGACGATCTGCTGGCGCATCTCGTGCCCGCCGTCGTCGATCACGATGTCGAACGGCCCGTACTTCTCCACCAGGGACTTGAGGAACTCGGGGTCGGTCTGATCGCCGATCTCGACGACGTGGTCGGGGGCGGCCACCTGCTGGGCGCGCTCGTCGATGTCGGCCCCGACCAGGACGGCATCCGGACCGAAGTACCAGCGCCACATGTCCAGCGATCCGCCGCGGTACACGCCGATCTCCAGGATGCGCACCGGCGTGCCCCGGAATCGCGCGAAGTGCTCCGAGTAGACGGGGAAGTAGTGGATCCACTTGTCGAGGATCCGACCGGTCCGTTTGGTGGAGAAGTAGCCGAACAAGTCGTCCGAACGCAGCTCGGCGAGCCCGTCGCCGAGGTAGAAGGCGGCCCGGTAGCACTCGTTGGCGAGGTAGTCGATGTCCCCGGCCGCGCGGAGGGTGTCGCCGAGAGCGCGCGCCATGCCCGCCGAGGTGTCGGCGGAGTCCAGCGCCTGCCGGATGGACGTGCGCTCCTCGTCGGTCAGCCCGCCGTTGGAGGTGATGATGCGCTCGACGTCGTCGTGCGTCTTCTCTGCCAGGGCGAGCAGGAGCGACTTGAGAGTTTCTTCGGTGATCATCGGGGTTCCTCGCTCAGTGGGAGGTCAGCTCGTCGGCCGCCGGCAACGCAGCCTGGTGGGTCCAGCGTCCAGACATGCGGATGAGGCCCGGCTCGGTGACGGCGTCCTCCGCGCGCACCTTGAGGACGAAGGCCCGGTCGATGTAGTCGTACATGTGTCCCTTGTCGACGACCGCGGCGCTGACGAGGTACTCGCCCGGCTGCAAGGGCAACGAGTCGAGCGAGTAGTCGACCGTGCCTCGGCCGCGTGGCAGGGCGAAGGTGTCCGGGCCGTAACCGGAGTTCGGTCCGGCGGCCTGGACCCCGGACTCGTGCACGAAGGCGAGCCCGAAGGTGACCTCCGGGATCTCGGTGCCGGCGTCGTAGGAGATCCGCAGCGTGCAGGGGCGCCCGGTCGTGAGGAACTTGCGGTCCGCTCCGTGCTCGTCGAGGTACTGCACCCCGGTCACGCGGACCTCGCCGGAGCCGCGTCGCGGGGTCTTCCCCTCGAAGCCGTCGGGGTCCGCCGCTGACTCGACGAGCGCGTCGCTCTCGCCCTCGCTCTCCTTCTGGTCCGTCGCGGCCTCCTTGGCGTTCACCTCGGTGAGGTAGGAGTCCACCACCTCGCGGGCGGGGCCGACGTGGCGCAGCGTGCCGCCGTCGAGCCAGGCCGCCTCGTCGCAGAGGTCGGACACCAGCGCCAGTGAGTGGGTCACCAGAACGATGGTGACGCCCTTCCGGCGGAGCTGGTACAGGTGGTCGAAGCAGCGGCGCTGGAACGCCTCGTCCCCGACGGCGATGACCTCGTCGATGATGAGGATCTCGGGATCGAGGTTCACCGCGATGGCGAAGCCCAGCCGCACGTACATGCCCGAGCTGTAGACCTTGACGGGGGTGTCGATGAACTCCCCGAGGCCGCTGAACTCGATGATGTCGTCCATGGCGGCGTCGATCTGCCTGCGGGTCATCCCGAGGATGGACCCGTTCAGGTAGATGTTGTCGCGGCCGGACATCTCGGGGTGGAACCCGGCGCCGAGCTCCAGCATGGCCGAGACCCGGCCGGATGCGGTGATCGTGCCGCTCGAGGGGCGGTGGATGCCGGCGACCAGCTTGAGCAGCGTCGACTTGCCCGACCCGTTGTGCCCGATCAGGCCGAAGGTCTTGCCTCGCGGGATGTCCAGGGAGACGCCCTTGAGGGCCCAGAACTCCTCGTGGCGGGACTGGCGGCGACGAGCGCTGAAGAGCTCCTTGACGTTCGTCTTCCGGTCGTTGTGGAGACGGAACTTCTTGGTCACGCCCCGCACCGCGATGGCCACGTCGGCGGCTTCGGCGCGGCCGGGTGCGGTGTCGTTGCCCAGTGGTGCGGTCACAGGTCCTCGCTCACGTCGGCGGCCTTTCGCTGGAAGAACCACCACCCCACGGTGAGCATGGCCAGGCTCAGCGTCGCCAGGTATGCGAGCCGGCCCCACCCGGGGAACTGCAGGTCCCAGAGCACATCGCGGAACGCCTCGATGAACGAGGTGATGGGGTTGTACTCGTAGATCCGCAGCCACGGGTGCTCGGCGTAGAGCTCGGTGACCAGGGTGATGGGGTAGATGATGGGAGAGGCGTAGAACAGCAGGCCCAGGAGCACGGTGACGATGTACGCCACGTCCCGGAACCGGGCGTTGAGGATCGCGAGCAGCATGCCGAGACCCAGGGCGAAGGCCCCCAGCATGAGGAGGAGGACGGGGACCATCAGGAACGTCCAGCTGATGTTCCAGACGAGGACGTAGACGAGGAACAGCAGCCCGAACTCGATCGCCGTCTGGTTGAGCACGGCGAGCGCCGAACCCATGACCGGCGCGAACGGCGGGAAGTAGATCTTCCGCAAGAGCGGCCCCGCACTCACCAGTGCTCCCATGCCGCTCGTCGTCACGGCGTGGAAGAAGTTCCACGCAGTGAGGGCGGTGAAGAGGTAGATCGGGAAGCTCTCGAGCGTCCCGTTCCCCGCGACCGGTGTGGGGAACCGGAGGATGAAACCGAAGACGATGCTGTACGTCGCCAGCGTGGCGAGCGGGTTGATCAGGGACCAGGCGGAGCCGAGCAGGCTTCCCTTGTACTTGCCTTTGACCTCGCGGTTGGCGAAATTGCCGATCAGCCCGCGGTACTGCCACACGTCCCGCACAGCCTGCGTCATGCTGCGGATTCCACCTGTCTTCTTCGCGTGCGCCGGTGCGCCGGCAACACGTTGATCACCGCCGATCGGGGTCTCCGAGGGCCCGGACCGGTGTCGTGCTCACTGCGTGCGGGACTCGCAACGCCGTCCGACACACGCTAACACCGGGCGGTGCAGGGCCCCCGCCTTCCGGCGGGTCGCGCCACGGCCGTCGCTCGGGACCCTTCCGTCACGCGGGGGGCGGTCGACGAGCGCCTGACGACCGCCGGAGTGCCACCGCGCGCGGCAGGTACCGGAGCGCGTCCCGGGCGACGGCCAGCCGCAGGGGGAGTCGCATGTTCCAGGGCAGCGGTCCGCTCCTGCTGCCGCGGTGCCGCAGCGCCAGCGAGGTCGTCGTCAGGAGGAACCGGACGTAGGCACGGAGGACCGTCGGCCACGGGGCCCGGCGCATGAGCATCCACAGCCGGTTCCGCTCGTTGTGGTACGCGAAGAGGCGGGAACTCTGGTCGGTGGTCGCGGAGTGGGCGTGCCGGACCACGGCCGTCGGCTGGTACCGGATGGCCCACCCCGCGTCGCGGAGGCGCCACGACAGCTCCGTGTCCTCGTAGTAGAGGAAGAACTCGGTCGCGAAGCCCCCGACGGAGCGGACCGCCTCCGTGCGGAGCAGTGCGGCTCCGCCGCTGAAGCCGAACACCTCCCGGGGGTCGGCGTGGTCCTGGGGCCGTTCGCCGTACCCGATGTCCGTGCCGTACCAGGTTTCGAGCAGCGTGACGCCTGCGTTGTTCACGGTGGGGACTGCCCGGTCGGCGAGCAGGATGAGAGAGGTGACGGCGGCGCACCCCGGGTGCGCCCGGGCTGCGGTCATCAGCTCCTCCAGCCAGTGGTCGTCGGCCACCGCGTCGTTGTTGAGCAGGGCGACGAACGGGGTGTCGACGGCGTCGATCCCGGCCTGCACCCCGCCGGCGAACCCCAGGTTCTCCACGGTCCGGATCACCCGCACGTCGGGCCGCGCCGCGAGCAGTTCGGCGGTCCCGTCGGTGGACGCGTTGTCGACGACGAGGACGCGGTGGGGGAACGTCTGACGCCGCAACGAGTCCAGGCAAGGCGTGAGGAGGTGTGCCCCCTGCCAGGTCACCACCACGACGGTCACGTCGTCGTCGCCGCCGGCCGGAGGGTTCGGCGTGGTCCTCATGGTCGGCACGGTAGGCGTGCCGCTGCCCGTAGGCTGAGACGGGTGCGGGTCGCCGTCGTGCTGGAGCAGGTGCTGTCCCGGGTGCCCGGCGGGACGGGGCGCTACGCCGGTGAGGTCGCCGAGGCCCTGGCGCGCCGGGCGTCCCCCGGGGACTCCGTGACCGGGTGGACCGCGTGGCACCGCGATGCCGGGGCGGCTCGGCGGCCCGGAGTGCGCGGCCCGCGGAGGCTGCCCTTGCCCGCACGGCCGCTGACCGTCGCGTGGCAAGTGGGTGCTCCACCGCGTCCGCGGGGCGCCGACGTCGTCCACGCACCGACACTGCTGGCTCCTCCGCGCCGGCGCGGGGTCCCGCTCGTGGTGACCGTGCACGACGCGGTGCCGTGGACGCACCCCGGGACGCTCACCCCCCGGGGGGTGCGCTGGCACCGCGCGATGGCCCAGCGGGTCGGCCGTGGCGCGGACGCCGTCGTGGTGCCCACCGAGGCGGTGGCCCGCGAGTTGCGCGACCACGTCGAGCTGCGGGCGCCCGTGGTGGTCGCCGGAGCCGGGGTGAGTGACCGGTTGCGCGCACCCGCCGATGCCGCCGATCGCCTGACGAGGCTCGGGCTGACCGGTGGCCACCTGGTCACGGTCGCGACCCTGGAGCCCCGGAAAGGCCTCGACGTGCTGCTCACGGCGCTCGCCGCGGCGGGTGGCGAACTCCCGCCGCTCGCGGTCGTGGGTCATCCGGGATGGGGTGGGATCGATCCCTCCGCCATGGCGACGGACCTCGGCCTGCCGGACGGCAGCGTGCGCCTGCTGGGCGGCGTGTCCGACGCCGACCTGGCCGCCGTCCTCTCGGGCGCCGTGCTCGCCGTCGTCCCCAGCCGGGCGGAGGGTTTCGGGCTCCCGGTCGTGGAAGCCATGGCTGCAGGGGTGCCCGTCGTGACCTCGGACGCCCCCGCCCTCGTCGAGGTCGGCGGTGGGGCCACCCGGGTGGTGCCCGCCGGGGACGGCAAAGCCCTCGCGGGGGCGCTGGAGGAGCTGATCGCCGATCCCGGGGAGCGGGCTGCGCTGCGTGCCGCAGGGCTCGCGCGTGCCGCCGACTTCACCTGGGACGCGGTGGCCGACCGGCTGTGGTCGCTGTACGCCCGCCTGTGACGCTGGTGCGGGGGGACCTGCGGGCAGCCCGCGGCACGTGTGCGTCCACGGCAGCTACGCCGACGGCAGGGTTGCCCGATCGTCCGCCCGCCTGCACCACGGTCGCCTGATGTCGTCGACCGTGGTGCAGCTCAGTCGGTCAGCACGCGGAGCAGGTAGCTCCCGTAGCCGCTCTTGACGAGGGGTTCGGCCAGCGCGCGGAGCTGGGTGTCGTCGATGTAGCCCCGACGCCAGGCGATCTCCTCGATGCAGCCGATCTTCCAGCCCTGCCGGTCCTCGACCACCTGGACGAACTCGGCGGCCTGCATCATCGAGACGTGCGTGCCGGTGTCCAGCCACGCCGTCCCGCGCGGGAGGACCGTCACGGTCAGCTGCCCGCGGCGCAGGTACTCGTCGTTCACCGCGGTGATCTCCAGCTCGCCGCGGGAGCTCGGCTGGATCTTGGCGGCGATGTCGACGACCTGGTTGTCGTAGAAGTAGAGGCCGGGGACGGCGTAGGAGCTCTTCGGCGTGGCGGGCTTCTCCTCGATGGAGATGACCCGGCCGGCCTCGTCGAACTCGACGACGCCGTAGTCGCTGGGGTTGGCCACGTGGTAGGCGAAGACGTGCCCGCCCTGCGGTTCGGTGTTCGCGCGCAGGCTCTGGCCCAGGCCGGTCCCGTAGAAGATGTTGTCGCCCAGCACGAGCGCGACCGGCTGGTCGCCGATGAAGTCCGCCCCGATCACGAACGCCTGCGCGAGGCCCTCCGGCCGCGGCTGGACGGCGTAGGACAGCTCGATCCCGATGTCGGTCCCGTCGCCGAGCAGCCGCTCGAACGAGGGCCGGTCCTCCGGGGTGGTGATGATGAGGATCTCCCGGATACCCGCATTCATCAGCAAGGACAGCGGGTAGTAGATCATCGGCTTGTCGTAGATCGGCATCAGCTGCTTGCTGATGCCCTTGGTGATCGGATAGAGCCGCGTGCCGCTACCGCCGGCCAGAATGATCCCTCGCACCGCGCAAGGGTAACTGTGCCCAATTGGCGCGCCCTTTTCGGCGGTAGTTCCCGGGCGGGCGCGCCGGTCGGTCCGGGCGTCCGCCGCTGCCGGTACGTACCGTGGGCGAGCAGGCGGCCGAACGGAGTGGTGATCATGCGCAGCGCCGATGTGCGGGTGCTGATGGACGCCACCGCGGTCCCCGAGAACCGCGGGGGCGTGGGGCGCTACGTGGACCAGCTGATCAGGGGTCTGGGGGACGCCGGCGCCGACCTGGTGGTCGTCTGCCAGCACCGGGACCTGGAGCACTACGGCAAGCTGGCGCCGTGCGCCGACGTGGTGGCCGCCCCTCGGGGTGCTGCCCGGCGCCCGGCGCGGATGCTGTGGGAGCAGACCGGGCTACCCCGGCTGGCCGAGCGGGTGGGCGCCGACGTCGTCCACTGCCCGCACTACACGATGCCGCTGCGCAGCGGTGTACCCGTGGTGACGACCCTGCACGACGCCACCTTCTTCACGCACCCCGACGTCCACCTGTCGGTCAAGCGGGCCTTCTTCCGCACCTGGACCAGGGCGTCGCTGCGCCTGGCCGCCCGGTGCGTGGTGCCCTCGCAGGCCACGCTGGACGAGCTCGCGCGGGTCACGGGGGCCGTGCACGGCCAGGTCGACGTCGCGCACCACGGCGTCGACCCCTCGACCTTCCACGTCCCGGACGAGGACGGCGTGCGCGCCGCGCGGGAGCACCTCGGACTCCGCGCGTCGCGGTACGTGGCGTTCCTGGGCACCATCGAGCCGCGGAAGAACGTGCCCGCCCTGGTCGAGGGCTGGCGCGCCGCAGTCAGCGACCTCCCGGAGCCGCCGGCGCTCGTGATCGCCGGTGGGCGTGGCTGGGACTCCCGCATCGACGACGCGCTGGCGGAGGTGCCGGGGGAGCTGGAGGTCCACATGCCCGGCTACCTCCCGCTCGATCTGCTCTCCGGGTTCCTGGGCGGGGCCGACGTCGTGGCCTACCCGAGCCTCGCCGAGGGCTTCGGGCTCCCCGTGCTGGAGGCGATGGCCTGCGGGGCGGCGGTGCTCACCACCACGTCGCTGGCCCTCCCGGAGGTGGGTGGTGACGCCGTCGCGTACACCGAGCCCACCGCCGAGGGGATCGCCGCCGCGCTGGGCGACCTGCTGCACCGGCCGCAGCGGCGCGCCGAGCTGTCCGCCGCGGCGATCACCCGCGCGGGCACCTTCACCTGGGCCGCCTGTACCGAACGGCACCTCCGCACGTACTCTCTCGCTGCATCAGCCTGACCGGCGAGCTCCGGTGGGCTCCGTTCGTCGGACGTGGAGGGGAGAGCGGCGCGTGTGGGAGCTCCTCTCGTCGACGCACCGCGCCCGGTGACCGCGCCGAGCATCTCGCTGGGGAGGGCGTTCGGGGACCTCCGGGCCGGCTGGCAGCAGCGCACCCTGTGGGGCCACCTGGGCTGGCAGGACATCCGGCAGCGCTACCGCCGGTCGGTCCTCGGGCCGGTCTGGATCTCGATCAGCATGGCCGTCACGGCCGTGGCGCTGGGCATCCTGTACGCGGGACTGTTCGGCAACCCCCTCGAGCAGCAGTTGCCCTACATCCTGGTCGGCTTCATCGTCTGGGGCTTCATCAGCGGCTGCATCATCGAGGGCGCCGACGTCTTCATCAGCAACGTCGGCCTCATCCACCACCTGCCCGCGCCGCTGAGCGTGCACGTCTACCGGCTCGTGTGGCGGCAGTCCCTGTTCCTCGCGCACAACCTCGTGGTCTACGCGATCATGCTCCTGGTGTTCCCCCAGCCCCTCGACTGGAGCAGCCTCCTGGCGTTGCCGGCCTTCCTCCTCCTCGCCGTGAACGGGGTCTGGGTCGCGCTGTTCTTCGGGATCGCCAGCACCCGCTTCCGCGACCTCACGCCGGTGGTGCAGAGCGTGGTGCAACTGGCGTTCTTCCTCACCCCGATCGTGTGGATCTACGAGGACTTCCTGAACAGCCCCAACCCGACGATCGCCGAACGGGCACGGCTGGTGGAGCTGAACCCGCTCATGCACTTCGTCGAGATCGTCCGGAGGCCGATGCTCGGGCAGGAGCAGGTGTGGCACCACTGGCTGGTGGTCGCGGGCATCACCGTCCTCGGCTGGCTGCTGACCCTCCTCGTCCTGCGGCGGTACCGGGCGCGGGTCGCCTACTGGGTATGAGGGCGCTGCGATGACGACGACGTCCACGAACACGGATGTGGGCATCTCCCTGACCGGAGCCTGCGTCGACTTCCCCGTCTTCGACGGGAAGAGCCGGTCGCTGAAGAAGACCGTGCTCGGCCTGGTCGGCGGCAACATCGACAGCGCGCGGAAGGTGCCGATCGTCGAGGCCCTGCGGGACGTGACCCTGGAGCTGGGCCACGGAGCGCGGGTCGGACTCGTCGGGCACAACGGCGCGGGGAAGTCGACCCTGCTCCGCCTGCTCTCCGGCATCTACGAACCCACACGGGGAACCGCCGAGATCCGGGGCCGGGTCGCGCCCGTCTTCGACCTGGGCGTCGGCATGGACCCGGAGATCTCCGGCTACGAGAACATCCTCATCCGGGGCCTCTTCCTGGGCATGACGCGCCGGCAGATGCAGGGCCGGATCGACGACATCGCCGAGTTCACCGAGCTGGGCGACTTCCTCTCGCTCCCGCTCCGCACGTACTCGACCGGCATGCGCATCCGCCTGGCGCTCGGGGTGGTGACCAGCATCGATCCGGAGATCCTGCTGCTGGACGAGGGGATCGGCGCCGTGGACGCCGCCTTCCTGGAGCGTGCGAAGGAACGGCTCGCGGACCTCGTCGAGCGGGCCGGGCTGCTGGTCTTCGCCTCGCACTCGGAGGACTTCCTGCGCCAGCTGTGCGACTCGGCGCTCTGGCTCGAGCACGGCCAGGTGCGGGCGCAGGGCCCCCTCGACGAGGTCCTGGGGCTCTACCACGGTGGCTCCTCGTGAGCCTGCCCGGTGGCCCGGGGGAGCTCGTGGTGGCCGTCGTCTGCACCAAGGACCGTCCCGCGACCCTGGCGAGGAGCCTGGACGCCCTCTGCCGGCAGTCCCGCCCGGTCGACCACGTCGTGGTGGTCGACAACGGCAACGACATCGAGACCGAGCGGGTGGTGGACTCGATCGGGGTGCCGACGACCTATCTCCCCTCCAAGCGGAACCTCGGCGGGGCGGGTGGCTTCGCCCTCGGCATGCTGTACGCCCTGTCGCTCGGGGCTGACTGGGTCTGGTGCGCCGACGACGACGGCCGGCCGGCCGACGACGAGGTCCTCGCCACCCTCCTGGGGCAAGCGCAGGCCCTCGACCTGGACGAGATCTCCCCGATGGTCCTGGACATGGACCACCCCGAGCGGTTGGCCTTCCCGCTCCGTCGCGGGCTCCGCTGGCGGCACTGGCACGAGGACTTCCGCGGGATCCACCTGCTGGACGGTTACGCCTCGCTGTTCAACGGTGCGCTGTTCCGGGCCCGCGCCCTCGAGGTGATCGGGGTGCCCGACTACCGGATGTTCTTCCGCGGCGACGAGACCGAGATGCACCGGCGGCTCATGCGCTCCGGCCTGCGGTTCGGCACCACGACGGGGACGGCGTACCTGCATCCCAGCGGCTCCCGGGAGTTCAAGCCGATCCTGCGGGGAGCGCTGTCCGCCCAGTACCCCGACGACGAGGTGAAGCGCTTCTTCACGTACCGCAACCGCGGCTACCTGATGGCTCAGCCCGGCATGAGGTGGCTGTGGCCGCTGGAGATGATCCGGTTCAGCTGGTTCTTCCTGGTGTCCCGGCGCGACCCGGCCGGGTTCCGCGACTGGCTGAGGCTGACCCGTGCCGGCCGGCGGGAGCGGTTCGTCCGCCGCTGAACGGCCCGTCGCGGCGGGCGCCGCCCTCCGTCAGTCCTCCAGGCGGCCGTCGAGCGAGGCGCCCTGGTCGAAGAACGGCCGGATCCGGTTGTCGAACATGGTCAGCGCCGACCCGATCGCCATGTGCATGTCCAGGTACTTGTAGGTGCCGAGCCGGCCACCGAACAGCACCCGCTTCTCCGCCGCCTCCTTGGCGGCCAGCTCCCGGTACCGCTCGAGCTTGGCGCGGTCCTCGGGCGTGTTGATGGGGTAGTACGGCTCGTCGCCGGTCTCGGCGAACCGTGAGAACTCCCGCACCACGACGGTCCTGTCGGTCGGGTAGTCGCGCTCGGGGTGGAAGTGCCGGAACTCGTGGATCCGGGTCCAGGGCACGTCCTCGTCCGCGTAGTTCATGACCGAGGTGCCCTGGAAGTCCCCGGTGGGCAGGACCTCGGTCTCGAAGTCCAGCGTCCGCCAGCCCAGCTCCCCGGCCTCGTAGCCGAAGTACTTGTCGATCGGGCCGGTGAACACCGTCGGGACGTCGGCGGGGAGCTCGTCGCGGACGTCGAACCAGTCCGTGTCCAGCCGCACCTCGATGTTCGGGTGGTCGGCCATCCGCTGCAGCCAGGCCGTGTAGCCGTCCTTCGGCAGACCCTCGTAGGTGTCGTTGAAGTAGCGGTTGTCGAACGTGTACCGCACCGGCAGGCGCGCGATGACGGCGGCGGGCAGCTCGGTGGGATCGGTCTGCCACTGCTTCTTCGTGTAGCCGCGGATGAACGCCTCGTAGAGCGGCCGGCCGATCAGGGAGATGGCCTTCTCCTCGAGGTTCGCCGCCTCTGCGGTGTCGAACTCTCCGGCCTGCTCGGCGACGAGGGCGCGGGCCTCGTCGGGGGAGAAGCTCCTGCCGAAGTACTGGCAGATCGTGGCCAGGTTCATCGGCAGCGAGTAGGTCTGCCCCTGGTAGATCGAGTAGACCTTGTGCTGGTAGTTCGTGAACTCGGTGAACTGGTTGACGTACTGCCAGACCCGCTCGTTCGACGTGTGGAACAGGTGGGCGCCGTACACGTGCACCTCGATGCCCGTCTCGGGCTCGGGTGCGGAGTAGGCGTTGCCCCCGATGTGGGACCGGCGGTCGATGACCAGCACGCGCTTGCCGAGCTGGCTCGCGGCCCGTTCGGCGACGGTCAGACCGAAGAAGCCGGATCCGACGACGACGAGGTCAGGGGCGTCCGTGCTCATGCCGCCCGACACTACCGGTGGGGGTCCGGTCCGACCGGGCGAGCGCCGAGGCCCCCGTCTCCCGGGCGTGGGCCGGGCGAGACGTACTGTCCGCAGGGTGAGCGATGTGCCCGCCGACCCGCCGTTGCGCGTGGTGGCCGTGACGTACTCGCCCGGGGAGTCCCTGAGCGGGTTCCTGGACACCCTCCGCACGGCGACCACCCGGCCGCTCGACGTGGTCCTCGCGGACAACGGGTCCACGGACGGGGTGCCGGAGCGGGCCGCCTCCGGCGTCGCCGACGTCCGGCTGCTGCGCACCGGTGGCAACGTGGGCTACGGCGCGGCCGTGAACGCCGGGCTCGCCGACGTCCGGTCCGGGTGGGCCCTCGTGGCGAACCCTGACCTCCGCTTCGAGCCCGGGTCGGTCGACGAGCTGATCGCGGTGGCGCGGCGGTGGCCGCGGGCGGCGACCGTGGGCCCCGCCATCCGCTCGCCGGACGCCCGGCTGTACCCGTCGGCGCGTGACCTCCCCTCCTTGTCGACGGGGACCGGGCACGCCCTCCTCGGCTGGGTCTGGCCGGGCAACCCGTGGACCGCCCGGTACCGCCGGGAGCGGGAGGAGCCGCGCGAGCGGACCGCGGGCTGGCTCTCCGGCTCGTGCCTGCTGGTGGACCTCGAGGCGTTCCACTCCGTGGGCGGGTTCGATCCCGGCTACTTCATGTACTTCGAGGACGTCGACCTGGCTGCCCGGCTCGGTGAGCGCGGCTGGCTGCACGTCTACGCCCCGACCGCCGTGGTCGAGCACGAGGGCGGCCACTCGACCCGCCGCGACCCGCACCGGATGCAGCGGGTCCACCACACCAGCGCGCTGCGCTACCTGGTGCGCCGCCATCCGGGGCCGTCGCGGTTGCCGCTGCGCGTGGCCCTCCGCGCCGGGCTCGGTGGCCGGATGCTGGTCTCCTACGTGAGCGCTCGCGTGGGGGCCGGTGCACCGCCCCAGAGGTCCGCGGAGGCGCTGCCCCGCTCGCGCCGGCGTCCGTGGCGCCGGCGGGGTGACGAGGTGGGCGGGGCGTCCCCGGGATGACCGTTCGAGGACGAGGGGGGCCCACGTGCGCCACGCAGTGATCATGGCCGGTGGCTCCGGTACGCGGCTGTGGCCGCTGTCCCGGGCCGCCCGCCCCAAGCAGCTCCTGGACGTGATCGCCGACGAGGAGCAGGGTGCCGCGACCGGTGCCCCGCGTGGTGCCCACAGCCTGCTCGCCGAGGCGTTCGCCCGTCTCGAGGCGGTGCTGCCCGCCGAGCGGATCTGGGTCTGCACCGCGGCCGGCTACGGCGAGCAGGTGCGCACCGCGCTGCCGCGGCTCGGTGCCGACCGGCTGATCCTCGAACCCGTCCCCCGGGACACGGCGAACGCCGTGGGGCTCGCCGCCGCGCTGGTCGCGGACGTGGATCCGGACGCCGAGCTCGCGGTCGTCAGCGCCGACCACGTCATCCGCCCGGTCGAGCGCTTCGCCACGGTGCTGCGCACCGCGTTCGAGGTGCTCCGCGACCGGCCACGTGCGCTGGTCACGCTCGGCATCACCCCGACCGGCCCGGCCACCGGGTTCGGGTACGTGCGGCGCGGTGCATCCAGCGGCACCGCCGGCGTGGCCGAGGTCGACTCCTTCCGGGAGAAGCCCGACCTGGCGACGGCGCGGCAGTACCTGGCCTCGGGGGAGTACCTCTGGAACTCGGGCATGTTCGTCTGGCGGGCGGGCACGGTCCTCGAGGCGCTGGCCGAGCACCTGCCGGCGTCGGCCGAGGGGCTGGCGCGCATCGTGGCCGCACCGGCGGGGCAGGCGCGCGACGACGTCCTCGCCGCGGTCTTCCCGACCCTGCCGAAGATCAGCGTGGACTACGCGGTGCTCGAGCCGGCCGCCGCTGAACCCGGGCGGGTGCTGGTCGCGGACCTCGACGTCGACTGGCTGGACGTCGGCTCCTGGCCCGCGCTGGCCCACACCCTGGACCACGACGGCGACGGCAACGCCGTCAGCGGGCTCACCGTCCTCCTCGACAGCTCCGGCAACGTCGTCTTCAGCGACGACCCCGACCACCTGGTGGCGCTGGTGGGGGTGCGCGACAGCGTCGTCGTGCACACCGCGGACGTGACCGCGGTCTGCCCCGTCACCGAGGCCGAGCGGGTGAAGCAGCTGCTGACCGCGGTGGAGGAGCGACACGGCCGTCGCTTCAGCTGACCGCCGTGGTTGGCTGCGGGACATGAAGAACTTCGACGTCGCCGCCGTGGTCAGCGGCGGGGCCTCCGGTCTCGGTGAGGCCACCACGAGAGCCCTCGCCGCCCGGGGTGCCGCGGTCACGATCATGGACCTGAACGAAGAGCGGGGGCAGGCGCTCGCCGCGGAGCTGGGTGGGCACACCACCTTCGTCCGCACCGATGTCACGGACGAGGCCTCGGTGCAGGCCGCCGTCGCCGAGGCGACCGGCAAGGACCGGCCGCTGCGGATCGCGATCAGCTGCGCCGGGATCGGCCTGGCGCAGCGCACGGTCGGACGCAGCGGCGAGCCGCACGAGCTGGGCGGGTTCACCCGGGTCCTGGGCGTGAACCTGATCGGCACCTTCAACGTCCTGCGCCTGGCCGCCGCGGCGATGGCGCAGACCGAACCGGGTGAGGAAGGGGAGCGCGGTGTCGTCGTCAACACGGCCTCGATCGCCGCGTTCGACGGCCAGATCGGCCAGCTGGCGTACTCGGCGTCCAAGGGAGGCGTCGTCGGCATGACCCTGCCGGCGGCCCGTGATCTCTCCAGCGTGGGCGTGCGCGTCTGCACCATCGCGCCGGGGCTCGTGGACACGCCGCTGCTCGGCTCGCTGCCCGAGGAGGCGCGGGCGGCGCTCTCCGCGGGCATACCCTTCCCCAAGCGGCTCGGCCGTCCGTCGGACTTCGCCGAGCTCGCGCTCGCCATCGTCGAGAACGGTTACCTCAACGGGGAGGTCATCCGGATGGACGGTGCGCTGCGCATGGCCCCCCGCTGAGCACCCGGAGCACCTCCTGAGCACGAGCACGAGCCCGGCCACCCGGGCCGCCGAGCACACGGTGGCCTGGGTGCCGGGCTGGCCGCTGGACGTGGGGCGGGCGCTGTCCCCGCACCGCCGGGGAGCGGCAGATCCCACGATGCAGGTCGCCGAGGGCCGTCTGTGGCGGACCACGACCACGGTCGAGGGGCCGGCCACGGTGGCGATCAGCCGCGAGGCGGGTGCGGTGCGGGTCGACGCGTGGGGTCCCGGGGCCGAGCGCGCGGCGGCGGCCGTGCCGGGCTGGCTGGGTGCCGACGACCGGCCGGAGGAGTTCCGGCCGGGGGGATCGCACCCGCTGGTGGCCGAGCTCCACCGTGCGCACCCGGGACTGCGGCTGGGGCGCACCGGCCGCGCGTGGGATGCGCTGGTGCCCGCCGTCCTGGAGCAGAAGGTGACGACGGCGGAGGCATACCGGGTCTTCCGCGAGCTGTGCCGCCTCGCGGGCGAGCCGGCACCCGGCCCCGCTCCTCAGGGCATGCGCGTGGTGCCGTCGGCGCGCCGGGTGCTCGAGGTCACCGACTGGGAGTGGCACCGCTGCGGTCTCGACGGGGCCCGGCGCCGCGCGCTGCGGGCGGTGGCCGGGGTCGCGCACCGGCTGCAGGTTGACGAGGGGTGCGACTCGGCCGAGCTGCAGCGGCGGTTGCGGACCGTCCCCGGCATCGGTGTCTGGACCGCGGCCGAGGTCGTCCAGCGGGCGTGCGGCGACCCCGACGCGGTGAGCGTCGGGGACTACCACCTGAAGAACGTGGTCGGCTTCGCGCTCACCGGGCGGCGGCACACCGACGACGAGGAGATGCTCGCGCTGCTGGAGCCCTGGCGCGGCCAACGGCAGCGGGTGGTGCGGTTGCTCCTGGCGGGCGGGCCACGGCGCCCCCGGCGTGGCCCGCGCTTCGCGCCGACCGACCACCGGCGCATCTGAACCAAGCGGCGCGAGTCACCACTCATCGTGGCGACGCGCCGCGCGTTGGGCGATCGTTCGGCCTGTACCTTCCGGCGTGCGCGGACCGCGGCGGCCTGCCGGACGGGGCGGCAGAACGCTGAGGAGTGACGTGCGCACGTGCAGGTCTGTGCTCGTGGTCCTGCTGGCCGCTGTCGGACTCACCGTCGCCTCCGGCGCGGCCGCTTCCGTGCCGCTGGAGCCGGTCGGCAGCTTCGACTCGGCCGGCTACGTCGACCGGCTAATCGTCAACGGCTGGACCTTCGACCCGGAGACGTCGGCGGCCATCTCCGTGCACGCCTACGTCGACGGGCGGTGGGCTGCTTGGGGCACGGCTGACGGGAACCGTCCGGACGTGGCCGCCGTCCACCCGTCCTACGGGGCCGCCCACGGTTGGTCTCTCGACCTCGGGTCGCTTCCTCCAGGACCGCACCGGGTGTGCGTGTACGCGATCAACGTCGGGCGCGGTCAGACCAACCCGCTGCTGGGGTGCCGTGACGTGGTGGTGCCCGGCGGCGGCCACGACCCGATCGGGAACGTGGAGTCCGCCCGGTACGAGGGCCGGTTGCTCCTGCGCGGCTGGGCTCTGGATCCCGAGACCTACGAGCCGATCTGGATGAGGGGCACGGTGGACGGCCTCCCGATCTCCTACGAGCTGGCCGACCGATGGCGGCCGGACGTCGAGGCTGCCCACCCGGGCACCGGTCCCTGGCGCGGCTGGGAGATCGACGCCGGTCCGCTGCTCGCGGGGGTGCACCGGGCCTGCATCACGGCGGTGAACGTCGGCCGCGGCACGGGCGACACCCTGCTCGGTTGCTGGGACTTCACCGTCGCTCCGGATCCGGGGCTCAACCCGGTCGGCAGCCTCGACGGTGTGGAGCTCACCGATCGCGGGCTCCTGGTGCGGGGCTGGACCTTCGACCCGGAGACGCCGGCGCCCATCTCGGTCGCCGTCCAGGTGGGCGTCCCGGTCGTCCGTGCGTTGCGGGCGGAGCATCCGCGTCACGACGTGGCCGCCGTCTATCCCTCCTACGGCCCGCACCACGGTGTCCAGGTGCTCGTGGACACGCCCCCGCGGGGAACGCACCGGGTGTGCCTCCTCACGTCGAACCTCGGTGGGGGCACGGTCCGCGAGGTGTACCTGGGCTGCCGGACGATCACCGTCCCGCACGACGGCGGGCCCCAGACCCCGCCGCGACCGCCGTACCGGTCCTGCACGGACTTCGCGACGCGCGCGGCGGCGCAGCAGTTCTTCGAGGAAGCCCTGCCGTACTACGGCGACGTGAACGACCTCGACCCGGACAACGACCTGGTGGCCTGCGAACCCGAGGAGCTGTGACTGCCGGCTGACCGTCGGGCTCGACGAGGTCTGCCTGGCACCACGATCGACTCTTCGGGAAGGGCACGACATGGTGCCCCCGCAGCTCAATCGCCACTCCCGGCCCACGAGTGCGGTGCCTCATCGCGAGAGCGTCCTGCGGACATCGAGGCGGGCTACTTTCCGTGCGGCCACTGCCCGGTGGCGAGAAGAAACGGGGAGCAATGCGCAAATTCGGCGTCGCAGTCACTGCGGCGATGATGGTTGTCGGCTTGAGCGGGTCGGCCGCAGCCGCCTCGCCGCTCAATCCGGTGGGGAACGTGGACGGCTTCAGCTACAACGGCCGACTCCATGTCAGCGGCTGGACCTTCGACCCGGAGACGGCCGCCGCCATCGACGTCCACGCCTACGTCGACGGCCGTCTCGCAGCGACGGCCACGGCCGACGACCCCCGATACGACGTTGCGGCCGCCTACCCGTCGTACGGGCCGCTGCACGGCTGGGCCCTCGACCTGGGCTCGTTGAGCAGCGGTGGACACCAGGTCTGCGTCTACGCGATCAACGTCGGGATCGGTGACGCCAATCCGCTCCTGGGTTGCCGGAACGTCACCGTCGGCGGGTCCGCAGCGCTGAACCCGGTGGGCAACCTCGAGCAGGTCGCCCTGATCGGCCAGGGTCTCTACTTCCGGGGCTGGACCCTCGACCCGGAGAC
Source organism: Blastococcus sp. SYSU DS0541 (assembly GCF_054050875.1). Lineage (NCBI taxonomy): Bacteria > Bacillati > Actinomycetota > Actinomycetes > Geodermatophilales > Geodermatophilaceae > Blastococcus > Blastococcus sp. SYSU DS0541. The sequence continues at coordinate 87,034 of NZ_JBJHAD010000001.1, forward strand.
TCCGGCCCCGATCAACGTCCACGCGTACGTGGACGGAGTGTTCGCCGCGGACGTGACAGCCGGGCAGAGCCGGGCCGACATCGCCGCGGTCTTCCCTGCGTACGGCCCGCACCACGGTTTCTCAGGGATCCTGACCCCGCCGCTCCCCGGCGTCCACCAACTCTGCCTGTACGCGATCAACGTGGGGGATGGCACGCGGAACCCGGTACTCGGCTGCCGGTCCTTCACCGTCTCGCACTTCAACTTCGGCGCTACCGCCACGCTCCCCTACGGAGTCGCTGTCACGGTGCAGCAGCCGCAGCGGGTGCACGTCTCCTCGACGGCTGCGCCATCGCCGTCGGCCGGCTATGTCGGAGTGCTCTTCACCATCACCTTCACGAACAAGACATCGACGACCTTCCAGCCGCTCGATGACGTCATGCTGACCAGTGGGGGTGCGGGGAACGCCGCGTCGCTCACCTTCGACAGCGGTGGATCGGACCCGGACAACTACTTCTCCGGCTCCATCCCACCGGGCGGCAGCCTGACCGCGACGTTCCTGTTCCAGGTGCTCGAGAGCGAGGCCGGTCAGCTCCGCCTGGAGGTCGCGCCGGACTTCTTCGAGGACTCGGTCTTCTTCGGCGGCGCGGTCTGATCCGCGGCCGAGCTGCGGCCGGGGACCCTCAGGTCTCCGCCCGCAGCTCGGCGTACCGGGCCGCGCACTGCTCCATGGTCGGCAGGATCCCCTGCTCCCGCGCCTCGGCCAGCGACGGGGCGGCCTGGTCCTTGGCCGAGAACTCGAACTCCATGTCCCCGGGCCACGGGAGGTCGAGCTCGGGGTCCATCGGGTTGATCCCGAACTCGCGGCCGGGGGAGTAGCCGGAGGACACCAGGTAGGTGACGGAGCTGTTGTCGGCCAGCGACACGAACGCGTGGCCCAGGCCCTCGGCGAGGTAGACCGCCCTCGGCTGCTCGCTGTCGAGGAGGACGGAGTCGTGCACCCCGAACGTGGGGGAGCCGACCCGGACGTCGACGATCACGTCGAGCACCTTGCCGCTGGGGCAGTACACGTACTTGGCCTGCCCCGGGGGGACCAGCGCGAAGTGCACGCCCCTGAGCACCCCGCGGGCGGAGACGCTGTGGTTGGCCTGGGCCAGCGTGAGGCCGAAACCGGTCGCCCCGGAGAGGACGTCGGCCCGGTACCACTCGGTGAAACGACCCCGCGAGTCCCCGTGCGGCACGAGGTCGAGCACGTAGCTGTCCGGGACGGCGAGTTCGCGGATCTCCATGCCGGCAACCTACCTACCGCCCCGTCGAGGTCGCCCGGTCACGGTCGGTGCGGGCTGCCCAGCCAGAGCCTGCCGACCAGTGACGTCCCCCCGGCGGTGGCCGCCGGCTCCCAGCGGGTGGCCCAGCCCTCGGCGTGCAGCTGCACGATCGCGGCGCCGACCAGGGCACCGGCGTTGAGGGCGCTCGTCGTCGTCACCGCGTCGGGGAGATGGACGTCGACGGCGCCGTCGCCCTCCCCGCCGTGCCGGAGCACCACGGGGAACTCCGGCAGTGCGGCGCTGGCCACCCGGAACGCCGCCGCCGCGGCCTCCCGGTCCCCGGGGCGCGGCACGAGTTCGGTCGCGGGCTCACGGGAGCCCACCAGGTCCCGCGCGCCGTAGGGGAACAGGTCGTCGGCCGGCAGGCGCACCAGCGGCCGGGTGCCCTCGTCGGCGTCCTCGGCGGGGGAGTCCAGGGGGAGCCCGCGCACCACCGCGACCGGGACGCCGGCCAGCTTGCCCTTCACCAGGTCCGCGGCGGAGGCGAGCTCGTCGACCACCGCGACCCGGGTCGTCTCCAGCCGGTTGCCGTGGGCGTCGACCGCGCCGCGGTGGTCGTCCAGGGCGGTGATCCCGGCCGAGCCGACCGCGACGTCGGTCAGCCCCTCGCGCCAGGTGCGGCCGAAGGTGTCGCTGACCACGACGGCGACGTCCACCCCCGCGAGCTCGCGCAACCGGGACCGCAGCCGCCGGGCGGAGGCGTCGCCGTCCTCCGGGAGAAGCACCAGGGTGTCCGCGGCGACGTTGGACGCGTCGATGCCGGCGGCCGCGACCACCCAGCCCTGCCGGGTCTGCACGATCTTCAGCGGTCCGCGGCGGGCGAGCACCCGTACCGTCTCGGCATCGATCGCCCGCTGCCGGACGGCCTCCCGGTCGGCCCCGGGCTCGACACGGACCAGCCGCCCCTCCACCTTCGAGACCACCTTCGAGGTGACGACGACGACGTCGCCGTCGGCGAGCCACGGCGCGGCGGCGGCCAGCGCCGCGGCGAGGTCGTCTCCCGGGCCGAACTCGGGCAGCCCGGCGACGGGCAGCACCGAGACGCCGGCCGGCAGAAGGCCCCCGCTCACCGGGCGCAGGCGTCGAGCGCGGCGCGGGCCAGGGCCGTCGTCGCGTCGGGGGAGGACATGAGCAGCGGCACCCGGCGCACGTCGACGCCCGGGACGTCCGCGGGGTCGTCCTCGGCGACCAACCAGGCGTCGAGCAGGCCGCCGTCGGCGCGGGCGCCGTAGTGCCGGCCGACGCCCTCGGCGCTCACCTCGATGCCGAGGACGGGCAGGCAGCGGTCGGCCATGCCCCGCACGACCGCGCCGCCGACGACGGGGGAAACGCCCGCGATGCGGGCCGGGGAGGCCAGCAGGGCGTCCCGGAGCCCCGGCACGCCCAGGACGGTGCCGATGGACACCACGGGGTTCGACGGCGCGAGCAGGACGGCGTCGGCGGCGGCCAGCGCCTCGACGACACCCGGCGCCGGGCGAGCCGCCTCGACCCCGATCTGCACGAAGGCGGCGGGGTCGAGGGCCGCGCGGTGGCGCACCCACCACTCCTGGAAGTGGATCGCCCGCTGCCGGCCGTTCTCGGGATCGGTCACGACCACGTGGGTCTCCACCCGCTGGTCGCTCATGGGCAGCACCGTGACGCCGGGCTGCCAGCGGTCGGCCAGCGCCGCGGTCACCGCCGAGAGTGCGTAGCCCGCGTCGAGCATCCGGGTGCGGATCAGGTGCGTGGCCAGGTCGCGGTCGCCGAGGCCGAACCAGTCGGGGTCGGCGCCGTAGGCGGCGAGCTCCTGCTTGACCGTCCAGGACTCGTCGGCCCGCCCCCAGCCCCGCTCCTCGTCGATCCCGCCGCCGAGGGTGTAGACCACCGTGTCCAGGTCGGGGCAGATGCGCAGCCCGTGCAGCGTCACGTCGTCGCCGGTGTTCACCACGGCCGTGATCTCGGCCCCGGGAGCCGCGGCGCGGACCCCCCGTAGGAATCGAGCCCCTCCGGTACCACCGGCCAGCACGACGATCTGCACGAAACGCATCGTGCCCGATGAGCACTTGTCGACTGTTCGCCGGGCGTGTCGGGGGGTGCCACGAGATGTGACGAACGCCCTGGTGCGGATGGGGCTGGTGTGGCGTGTCGCTTACACCGGGCGAAGTTGACGGCCGGGCAACGACACGCGTGTAATTCCCGCGGTGTCGACGAGTGCTGAACGGCCCGGGGACGTCCTGCCGGCCGCGCACCGTGACGAGAGCGAGAGGGGACGCACCGTCATGGCAGAGGTGTCGTGGTTGAGCGACTACGTGAACGGCTCGGAGCGGTCGACCGACCGGTTGGCGGGCTCCGGGCACGGTTCGGGCACGGCCCTGGGCCAGGGCACGGGGCAGCCGTTCGTCGGTTTCCTCGGGTTCGGCCTGGAGGCCGACACCCAGTCGTGGCAGGAGCGCGCGCTCTGCGCCGAGACCGACCCGGAGGCGTTCTTCCCCGAGAAGGGCGGCTCCACCCGCGAGGCGAAGAAGATCTGCACCGGCTGCGAGGTCAAGGCAGAGTGCCTGGAGTACGCCCTCGCCAACGACGAGCGCTTCGGCATCTGGGGCGGCCTCTCCGAGCGCGAGCGGCGCCGCCTGCGCCGCCGCGCCGTATAAGCAGAAGGACCCCGCCCTCCTCATCGCTCGCAGGCTCGCGACGAGCCTCTGGGCGGGGCCGGTTCCAGCAACTCACCTCAGCCGCCGGCGCCCCTCGCCGGCGGCTGTGGTTCTGTTCGGGGCATGGTCGCCCGGATCGCCGTCGGTCGAGCCCGGGTGGCCCGCGAGGTCCGGGCCGCGGAGCCGCTCGCCGCGGCGCTGAAGGCGCCGCTGACCGCCCGCGCGCCGTGGCTGACCGCCGTGCTCAACGACGGCGGCACGCGGTGGCCCCCCGCCCGCCCGGCCGCCGTCGTCGTCGACGGCCCCGCGGGCGGCCCAGCCCTCGCGGCGGCCTTCCTGGACCTCCGGCGGCGCGGCCTCGTCACCGCGGTCACCGTGCTCGGGCAGCGGCGGCCACCCCTGCCCGGTGGCCGGCCCACGGCGCGGCTCCCGGCGCGCGACGACGAGGCCGCGGAGCTGCTGGCCGCCGGTGTGCTCGCCCTGCTGGACTCCCTGCGCGGCCCCTGGTCGCTACGGCTCACCGGGCTGCCGCTCGGCGACCCCACCGTCCGTGCGCTGTCCGCGCGCCTCCCCACCGCGGTCGTGGCCAACGCCCGGAGCTCGCGCCTGGTCGACGGGCTGGAGGAGGTGGGTGCGGTGCACCGCTCCCGCGATCCCCGGGAGCTGGAGCGGTGGTTGCCGCACCTCCTGCAGGCGGAACCCGATCGCCGGACGCGCGACCACCTCCGGAGCGTGGCCCGGCTGCACGCCGCCGTCGGCCGGGTGGAGGTCGCGGTCGTGCGGCAGGGCGGGCGTGCACGCGCCGGTCTGCTCACCCTCGTCGAGGGGGACGACCGCTGGCCGTGGTGGGGCAGTGCCCCCGACGGGGGGCTGCGGACCGAGCTGGGCGCGCCGGTCGTCGCGCTCACCGCGCCGGCCCGGTCCTGGCCGCGCTGAGGTCGGCGCTGCGGAACGCGCGGCGGGATGCGGTTCGGTTACCGTCGATCCGGACACGACAGCCCGCTGGACGGCGGGTGCCGGTCGGGGCGTCGCCTCGACGGGAGGCGACGACGAAGGGTTCAGCAAGCGATGCGCATGCTCGTCACCGGGGGTGCCGGGTTCATCGGCGCCAACTTCGTGCACCAGACGCTGCGCGAGCGGCCCGAGTACGAGGTGGTCGTGCTCGACGCACTCACCTATGCCGGGAACGAGGCCTCCCTGGAGGGGGTCCGCGACCAGATCGAGTTCGTCCACGGGTCGGTGGCCGACGCCGACGTCGTCGACCGGCTGGTGGGCCGCAGCGACGTCGTCGTGCACTTCGCCGCGGAGAGCCACAACGACAACTCGCTGCGGGACCCCTCGCCGTTCCTGGAGACCAACGTCGTCGGCACGTTCACCCTGCTCGAGGCGGTGCGCCGGCACGGCGTGCGCTACCACCACATCTCCACCGACGAGGTCTACGGCGACCTGGAGCTCGACGACCCGGCGAAGTTCACGCCGGAGACGCCGTACAACCCCAGCAGCCCGTACTCCTCGACCAAGGCCGGCTCGGACCTGCTGGTGCGGGCGTGGGTGCGCTCCTTCGGCATCCACGCCACGATCTCGAACTGCTCGAACAACTACGGGCCCTACCAGCACGTCGAGAAGTTCATCCCGCGCCAGATCACCAACGTGCTCTCCGGCCTCCGGCCCAAGCTGTACGGCGCCGGCGAGAACGTGCGCGACTGGATCCACGTGGACGACCACAACTCGGCCGTGCACACGATCCTGGACAAGGGCCGCTCGGGTGAGACCTACCTCATCGGCGCCGACGGCGAGAGGAACAACCTCGAGGTCCTGCGGCTGATCCTGGAGCTGACCGGGCAGCCGGCCGACGCGTTCGACCACGTCACCGACCGGGTGGGCCACGACCTGCGCTACGCGATCGACGCCACCAAGCTGCGCAGCGAACTGGGCTGGACCCCGCGCTACACCGAGTTCGGCGACGGCCTGGCGGCGACCATCGACTGGTACCGGGGCAACGAGGACTGGTGGCGGCCGCAGAAGGAGCAGGTCGAGGCCGCCTACGCCGCGCGCGGCCAGTGAACGCCGTCGTCCTGGGCGCGGGCGGGCAGCTGGGCCGGGCGCTGGGGCGGGAGTTCCCCGGCGCGGTCGCCCTCGACCGGGCCGCCCTCGACGTCACCGATCCCGCCGCCGTGGCGGCGTTCGACTGGACCGGCGTCGACGTCGTGCTGAACGCCGCCGCGTGGACGGCGGTCGACGCCGCGGAGGACCCGGCGAACCTGGCCGCGGTCCGTGCCGCGAACGTCGACGCCGTCGGGCACCTCGCGGAGGCTGCCGACCGGGCCGGAGCGGCGTTCGTCCACGTCTCCAGCGAGTACGTCTTCGACGGCACGCATCCCGGGCCCATCCCGGAGGACCTGCCGCCCTCGCCGCTGAGCGTCTACGGCCGCAGCAAGGCCGACGGCGACGCGCGCGCGGCCGCCGTCGAGCGCCACTGGCTGGTGCGCACCACCTGGGTGGTGGGGGAGGGGGGCAACTTCGTGCGCACCATGGCCGGCCTCGCCGACCGTGGCATCTCGCCGTCGGTGGTCGACGACCAGATCGGCCGGCTCACCTTCACGGCGGACCTCGCCGCCGGGATCCGGCACCTGGTGGAGACCCGGGCCCCCTACGGCACCTACAACCTCACCGGCGACGGCGAACCCGGCTCCTGGGCCGACGTGGCCCGGCTCGTGTACGCCGCCCGCGGGCGCTCCGCCGATGACGTGACGGGGGTGAGCACCGCCGAGTACTTCGGCGGCAAGGAGGGTGTCGCACCGCGGCCGCTCAACTCCGTGCTCGACCTGGCGAAGGTCCGCGCGACGGGCTACCGGCCGCGCGGCTGGCGGGACGCGTTGGAGCAGTACCTGACCGGTTCCGTCTGAGCGGCCGGGCTGCGGGCAGGCGGCGCCGTCAGCCCGCGGCGCGGACCCGGCTGCCCTCGTCGGCCGGGGCGCTCTCGGTTCCGAGCTCGAGCCGGCCGAGGACGTCGCGCCAGCCTCCGGCGGCGACCTGGTCCCCGGGGGACAGGGTCAGCTGCAGGGGGTAGACCCGGCCGGTGGGCTCCGGCGGTGACCCCGTGGGGTCCGTCCAGGTGGCCAGCTCCCCGCTGAGGAGCAACCGGCCGCCGCTCCGTTCGAGCCGGAGGTCGGGCGTCTGCACGGTGCCCTGCTCGACGGCGGCGGCGACGCACCCGGCCGCTTCCGGGTCGGGCGGAGCGACCGCGGCGAGGCAGTTGTAGGTGGGCAGGCGGACCGTCAGCCGCGTCCCCTCGCCGCCGGTGGTCAGCTGCGCCTCGGGGTAGGCGGCCGTGATGCCCACGGCCCGCTGCTCGAGCACCAGGCCGGCGAACGCGAGGTCCGCCTCGAGGGTCCCGGCGTCCGGCTCCTGGCCGGCGGGGCGGGTGGCCACCGGGAGGGTGGATCGCCCCCCGCCGCCACCGGTGGCGACCACCACGGCGCCCGCCAGCGCCAGCGCGGTGACGGCGGCGCCGGCCGCTACCCACCACCGGCCTGCGGTGGCACCGCTGAGCGGGGCGGGTGGTCCCGGCGCGAGACCGACCCAGCCGGCGGCCCGCGGCGGCTCCTCCCGGGTGCCCGGCGGGTGCTCCAGGAAGTCCGCCAGGTCGTCGACGCGGGCGCGCGACCGATCGCGCGCGCGGCCGCGGGCGGATCGGGCCCACGCCAGGACGAGCGCCACGAGGACGGCCCCGAGGGCGATCCCCACGGATGCGGTGCCGACGTCCATCACGCCCAGCATCCCAGCAGCGCCTGCCGGGCAGGCGGCACACCGGTCCGGAGCCGCCGGGTGATCAGCCCGCGGGGTCGATCTCCTCGGGGTCGCGGCCCAGCAGGGTGGCCACCTGGTCGACGACGACGTCGCGCACCAGGTCGGCGAGGTCCTCGCGGTCGTGCGCGCGCAGCTCCAGCGGCCGCCGGTAGACCACGATCCGCGGCGGCACGTCCTCGCCCTTCTCGCGGCGCGCCGGCAGCAGGCGGGCGAGGGGGACGCCCGCGTCGTCGAGCACGTCGGCGTCCAGCAGCGCCTCGTCGGGATCGGTGTGCTCCACCCACGGCACGTCCTCGACGGCGAACTCGACGCCGGCCAGCTCACGCTCCCAGCGGCGCTCCAGGTCCTCGACCGCGTCCAGCACCAGGTCGTCGAACTGCTCGGCGCGGCTGCGCGACAGCGGTACCTGGGCGGGCACCAGGCGTCCTCGCAGGCCGCGACCGTGGCGGTCGCGGCGGGAACGGGGGCGGCGGCGCGAGGGGTGGCTCATGACTGCACGCAGGGTACGGCGGGAGCCGACACGCCGGGGCCCGGGACCGTCCGCCGGAGGTTTCCCCGCGTCCGGCCGTGCGGGGCCGCACCCCGCGTCCGACCGGTGACGATGCCCACGGGGTCATCGTGCAGGATGGGGCGCCACAGCCGGTTTCCCGGTGCGCCTGCTGTCGCGCACGGCCGGGCGCGATTACTGTGCCCTGCGTGAGGAACCGGTGGTGAGGCAGTCACGGCGCTGCTCGCGCAGCGGCTGCGCGCAACCGGCAGCGGCGACCCTGACCTACGTCTACGCGGAGTCGACCGCTGTCGTGGGCCCGTTGGCGACGTACTCCGAGCCGCACAGCTACGACCTGTGCGAGTTCCACGCCGAGCGGCTGACCGTCCCGCGCGGCTGGGAGGTCGTCCGGCACGAGATCGACATCGACGACGTCGGGCCGACCGGCGACGACCTGCTCGCCCTCGCCGACGCCGTCCGCGAGGCCGCCCGGCCCGAGCCGCCGCGCGACCCCGCCGACGACGGCAGCGGCATCCGCCGCGGCCACCTGCGGGTCCTTCCCGACCTGCCCTAGAAGGACCGCGCCCCACCCCACGACGCGCTCCGCACGCCGCGGGACCCTGGGACGAGGCCGGTTCCAGCACCTCGCCAGGCGCGCCGATAGTGTCGTGGGGTGCGAGATCTCTCGGCCCTCATCAAGGCCTACGACGTCCGCGGGGTCGTCCCCGACCAGTGGGACGAGGACGTCGCCCGGGCGATCGGCGCGGCCTTCGCCGAGTTCGTGCACGCCGAGACCGGCGCGACGGCGGTGGTGACCGCCCACGACATGCGCGAGTCGTCCATCCCGCTCTCCCGCGCCTTCGCCGAGGGCGTCATCGGGCGCGGCGTCGACGTCGTCGAGGCGGGGCTGGGCTCCACCGACCTGCTGTACTTCGCCGCCGGCTCGCTGGACCTGCCCGGGGCGATGTTCACGGCCAGCCACAACCCCGCGCAGTACAACGGCATCAAGCTGTGCCGGGCCGGGGCCGCCCCCATCGGCCAGGACTCCGGGCTGGTCACCATCCGGGAGTGGGCCGAGCGGGACGCCTACGAGCGCGCCCCCGAGCGGGTCGGCACGGTGTCGTCGCGGGACGTCCTGCCCGAGTACGCCGCCCACCTGCGTTCGCTGGTCGACCTCTCCGGTATCCGGCCGCTGAAGGTCGTCGTCGACGCGGGCAACGGGATGGGCGGGCACACGGTGCCCGTCGTCCTCGCCGACCTGCCCCTGGACGTGGTCCCGATGTACTTCGAGCTGGACGGCTCGTTCCCCAACCACGAGGCCAATCCGCTGGACCCGGCGAACCTGGTCGACCTGCAGCGCGGCGTCGTGGAGCACGGCGCCGACATCGGCCTGGCCTTCGACGGCGACGCCGACCGGGTCTTCGTCGTCGACGAGCGGGGCGAGCCGGTGAGCCCGTCGGCGATCACGGCGCTGGTGGCCGTGCGGGAGCTGGCCAAGGGTCGCGGGACGACGATCATCCACAACCTGATCACCTCGCGGGCGGTGCCCGAGATCGTCCGCGAGCACGGCGGGCAGCCGGTGCGCACGCGGGTGGGGCACTCGTTCATCAAGGCGGAGATGGCCCGCACCGACGCCGTCTTCGGCGGCGAGCACTCCGCGCACTACTACTTCCGCGACTTCTGGCGGGCCGACACGGGCATGCTCGCGGCCATGCACGTGCTGGCGGCGCTGGGCGAGCAGAGCCGGCCGTTGTCCGGGCTGACCGCCGCGTACGCGCGCTACGCGGCCTCCGGCGAGATCAACTCGACGGTGGCCGATGCGGGGGAGCGGACGGCGGCGGTGCGCGAGCTCTTCGAGAAGGAGGACGGCGTGACGGTCGACGAGCTCGACGGCCTGACCGTCGAGCTGCCCGACGGCGCGTGGTTCAACCTGCGGGCCAGCAACACCGAGCCGCTGCTGCGGCTCAACGTCGAGGCGCCGGACCAGGCGCGGATGAGCGAGGTGCGCGACCGGGTGCTCGGCACCGTGCGCGCGGGACAGGAGCGGGAATGACCGGAACCCAGAGCACCCCGGCCGGCGGCCCCCTGGGGCTCGACCCCGAGCTGCTGGCGATCCTCGCCTGCCCGGACACCCACCACACGCCGCTGACCGTCGACGAGGCGGCCGGCGAGCTGGTCTGCGGCACCTGTGACCGGGCCTTCCCCGTCCGCGACGGCATCCCGGTCCTGCTGCTGGACGAGGCGCGGCAGCGCGGATGAGGACCGGCACGCGGTGACCTCGCCGGAGTTCGCCGAGGAGGTCCTCGACGACCTGGAGCTGCTGCGCGCCCGCGACCCGCGCGGCCTGCTGCCGGCCGTCGCCGGGGCGGGCGCGCAGGTGCGGGAGACCACGCGGCTGACCGAGGAGGCCGGCCTGGAACGGGTCACCGAGGGCGGCCGGCCCCGCGGGTTGGTCGTCGTCGCCCGGCGGGAGGGCGCCGTCGCCGCCTCCGTCCTGCGGGCTCTCCTCGGCCCCTCGAGCCCGGTCACCGTGGACGTGGTCCCCGGTCCGGCGCTGCCGGTGTGGACCGGCCCGAGCGACATCGCCGTCGTGGCGACCCGCACCGGAGCCGGCGCCTACGCGGTCGCGCCGGCCTACGAGGCCGCCCGCCGCGGGGTCTCCCTGGTCGGCATCGGGGGCGACGACGCACCGCTGCGCAGCGTGTGCGCCTCCGCGCGGGCGCCCTACGTGGCGCTGCCGCGCACCCGGGTCCGGCACGCCACCCTGTGGTCGCTGCTCACCCCGATGCTGCAGCTGGCCACCGACCTCGGGCTGCTGGCGCAGGGGGTGGCCGACCCGGAGGTGGTCGCGGCCGCGCTGGACGAGGTGGCCGGGGAGTGCGGCCCGGCGCGGGAGACGTTCGTGAACCCGGCCAAGAGCCTGGCCCTGGAGCTGCTCGACGCACTGCCGGTGATCGCCTCGGAGGGGCCGCTGGCGGGCGCTGCCGCCACCCGGATCGCCGACCAGCTCGCCACCCTCGCGGGTCTGCCGGCCACCGAGTTCCGGCTGCCCGACCAGCGGGTGGCCGCCTGCGCCGTCCTCGGGGGGCCGCTGGCGCCCCAGGACGCCGCCGACGACTTCTTCCGCGACCGCGCCGACGACACCGGCCGGCGGCTGCGGCTGCTGACGATCCGCGACAGCGAGGCCGGCGGGCAGGACGACGCCGGAGAACGGGAGCCGCGCTCGGCGGGGGAGGCGATGCAGCAGGTGCTGAGCACCGCCGCCGCCCGCAGCGTGCCGGTCAGCGGCCTGGCCGAGCACGGGGAGCCCGAGCGGTTCGGCCGGCTGCCGCGGGTGGCGCGCCAGCTGGCGGTCGCCGACTTCAGCGCCGTCTACCTCGCGCTCGCCCTCGACCTCGAGCGCGCCCAGCGTCCCTGAGGACGCGCGCGGGCCCCGGACGGTCCACCATCATTGCGACAGCACACCGGTGCTGACCGATCGGAAGGAACTCCCTTGGCCGGTGGACTCGTAGCCCTGCTCGACGACGTCGCAGTGCTGGCGCGCGCAGCCGCCGCCTCCATCGACGACATCGGCGCGGCCGCCGGGCGGGCCAGCATGAAGGCCGCCGGCGTCGTCGTCGACGACACGGCCGTCACCCCGCAGTACGTGCACGGCCTGAACGCCGAGCGCGAGCTGCCGATCATCCGGAAGATCGCCCTGGGCTCGCTGCGCAACAAGCTGCTGGTCATCCTCCCGGCGATCCTGCTGCTGAGCCAGTTCCTGCCGTGGCTGCTGACCCCGATCCTGATGATCGGCGGCGCCTACCTCTGCTACGAGGGCGCGGAGAAGATCTGGCACCGGGTCAGCGGCCACCAGGAGTCGCACGCGACGGTGGAGGACGCGCTCCCGGACGAGAAGACGATCGTCTCCGGGGCGGTGCGCACCGACTTCATCCTGTCGGCCGAGATCATGGTCATCTCGCTGAACGAGGTGGCCGCCGAGGCGTTCTGGTCACGGGCGATCATCCTCGTCGTCGTCGCCGTGGGCATCACCGTCCTCGTGTACGGCGTGGTCGGCGTGATCGTGAAGATGGACGACGTCGGGCTCAGCCTGGCCCAGCGGACCGGCAAGCGCGTGGCCGCGTTCGGCCGCGCCCTGGTGCGGGGCATGCCGAAGCTGCTGTCCGCCCTCACCGTCGTCGGCACCGCCGCGATGCTCTGGGTCGGCGGGCACATCATCCTGGTGGGCACCGAGGAGCTGGGCTGGCACGGGCTGTACGACGTGGTGCACCACCTGGAGGAGGCCGCCCACGACGCCACCGGCGCCCTCGGCGGGGTCGTCGGGTGGCTGGTCAACACGCTCGCCAGCGCGCTCCTCGGCCTCGTGGTCGGGGCCCTGGTCGTGCTGGTGATGAACCTGACGGTGCACCGCTCGAAGGCCGGCACCGAGGCGCACTGAGAGAGGCTGGGGGTGGACTCGCTTCCCCTCGGGGGTGAGTTGCGCCCGGCGGCGCCGGGGCGGGCCGTAATCTGTCCGGACGATGTGGCAGCTGAGCAACGGCGTGCGGTTCTACCCGTGGGGGAGCCGGACCGTCATCCCCGAACTCCTGGGTGAGCCCGTCCCCGCGGAACGCCCGCACGCGGAGCTGTGGGTGGGCGCGCACCCCGATGAGCCCAGCGTGCTCTCCGACGGCCGCCCGCTGGACAAGGCGATCGCCGAGGAGCCCGACCGGCTGCTCGGCCCTGCGGTCGTGGAGCGCTTCGGCGCGCGCCTCCCCTTCCTGATGAAGGTGCTCGCCGCGGAGACGCCGCTCTCGCTGCAGGCCCACCCGACGACGGCGCAGGCGGAGGCCGGCTACGCGGCCGAGGAGGCCGCCGGCATCCCGCACGACGACCCGACGCGCACCTTCAAGGACCCCTTCCACAAGCCCGAGCTCCTGCTGGCGCTCACCACGTTCGAGGCGCTCTGCGGCTTCCGGCCGGTCGAGGAGTCGCTGCACTGCCTGGCCAAACTGCAGGTCCCCGAGCTCAAGCCGACCATCGCCGCCCTGGCGCGTGGTGGCCTGCGCGCGGCGATCCCGCAGCTGCTGGCGCTGACCGGCGAGCGGCGCACCGAGCTGGTGTCCGCCGTGGCCAGGGCGGCCGCCCGCTTCGTGGCGGCGCACGACCCCGAGTTCATCAACACCTACCGGTGGGCGGCGAGCCTCGCGGAGACCTACCCGGGTGACCCCGGGGTGGTCATCTCGCTGATGTGCAACCACCTCAAGCTGGCCCCCGGCGAGGCGGTCTTCCTCCCTGCGGGGAACCTGCACGCCTACCTCTCGGGCGCGGGCGTCGAGGTCATGGCCAGCTCGGACAACGTGCTGCGCGGTGGGCTGACGGCCAAGCACGTCGACCTGGCGGCGTTGATCGAGGTCCTCGACTTCACCGACGGCAAGGTCCCGGTGATCCACCCGGTGCTCGGCCCCGGCGGGCTGCGCTACCCGGTCCCCGTCCAGGACTTCGACCTCACCCGCGTGCACCTCGACGAGCAGGCGGGGGTGCTCACCACGCGGGGGCCGCAGCTGCTGCTGTGCACGGAGGGGGTCGCGGTCCTCGCCTCGGTCGACGGTGAGCTGACCCTGGAGAAGGGGCGCGCCGCCTTCCTCCCGGCCGGCGCACCGGTCACCGCACGCGGTCCGGCCGTCCTCTACCGGGCGACGACCAACCTCAGCTGAGACGCCGGCCACCCCGGCGTTGCGCCGAGGGGCGGCCGTGCTCCCGGCCTAGCGTCGGCCCGGTCGCCGTCCGGCTGCTGGGGGAGTTGCGTGCACGTCCGACCCGAATCCCGCTCCCGCCGGCTGGCCGGTGCGGTCCTCGCGCTCGGTCTGCTGACCGGCTGCGAGGTGGTCGACGTCGCCGGGAGCGGCGACCGGACCGGGGTGACGGCCGAGGCGCCCGCGCCGGTCGCCGGATCGGCCCTGGCCGCCCTGGAGGGGCTGGAGGTGAAGGGCCGCGCCCCGAGGACCGGCTACGACCGCGACGAGTTCGGCCCCGGCTGGGTCGACACCGACCGCAACGGCTGCGACACGCGCAACGACGTCCTGGCCCGCGACCTGACCGGGGAGACGACCGAGCCGGGGACCCGGGACTGCGTCGTCGTGACCGGCACCCTCGCCGACCCGTACTCGGGGCGCACCATCGCCTTCCAGCGCGGCCAGGACACCAGTGACGACGTGCAGATCGACCACGTGGTCGCGCTCTCGGACGCCTGGCAGAAGGGCGCCCGGACCTGGGACGAGGAGCGACGGATCCGCTTCGCCAACGACCCGCTGAACCTGCTCGCCGTCGACGGGCCGCTCAACATGCAGAAGGGTGACGGAGACGCCGCGACCTGGTTGCCACCGGACGGTCGGTACCGCTGCGCCTACGTGGCCCGGCAGGTCGCCGTGAAGGCTGCCTACGGTCTGTGGATGACCGCGGCCGAGGGTGACGCGATCGCCAGGGTGCTCGCCGGATGCCCGGGTGAGCCGCTGCCGGTCGGTGCGGGGACGGCGGCGAGCGAGACCGCACCGCGAACCGCCGCCTACGGGGACTGCTCCGCGGTCCGTGCCCACGGCGCAGCTCCGATCCGCGCCGGTGACCCGGGGTGGTCGCCGGGCCTGGACGGTGACGGCGACGGCGTCGGCTGCGAGTGATCCGCCCCGCCGTCGGGCCGAGGGCAGCCGCGACCCGTGCGGGGGCGACCCGGTGGTCCGGCGGGCGGGATGGCCGTCGGCGTAGCAACCTGGACCGATGACCGTGGCCCGGTCCGTGTCACGGTCCGCGGTGACCTGGGAGGCTGGGAGCCGGACCGGAGGAGGAACAACGCATGCTGCTGTCCGTGGTGGTGCCCTGCCACAACGAGGAAGAGGTGCTCCCGCAGCTCGTGTCGCGTGTCTTCGACGCCGTCGAGAACGCCGGGGTCGACGTGGAGATCGTCCTGGTCGACGACGGCAGTCGCGACCGGACGATGGGGGTGGTGCGACTGCTGCACGACGCCGATCCGCGGGTGCGCTACGTCTCCCTGAGCCGGAACTTCGGCAAGGAGTCGGCGATGCTGGCCGGCCTGGCCTACGCCTCCGGCGACGTCGTCGTGATCATGGACGCCGACCTCCAGCACCCGCCGCGCCTGCTCGTGGAGATGCTCGCGTTGCACCGGCAGGGCTACGACCAGGTCGTGGCCCGGCGCACGCGGGAGGGGGATGCGCTCGCCCGGACCGTGCTGGCCCGCCTCTACTACCGCCTGGCGAACTCGCTGGTCGAGGTGCAGATGGAGGACGGCGTCGGGGACTTCCGGCTGCTGAGCCGCCGCGCGGTCGACGCGCTGCTGCAGATGGGGGAGTACAACCGGTTCTCCAAGGGGCTGTTCTCCTGGATCGGCTTCCCCACCGCGCACGTCGACTACCGCAACGAGTCCCGGCAGGGCACCGGCGGGAGCAAGTGGACGCTGCGCCGGCTGCTGAACTACGGGGTCGACGGCATCATGTCGTTCAACAACGCCCCCCTGCGCCTGGCGATCTACGTCGGTCTGCTGGTGACGGCGTTGTCCTTCACGTACGTGGGCTACCTGATCGTCGCCGCCGTCTTCGGGGGCATCGCGGTCCCCGGGTACATCACGCTCGTCACGGCGATCCTCGGTCTGGGTGGCCTCCAGCTGCTCTTCCTGGGGGTCATCGGCGAGTACGTCGGGCGGATCTACTTCGAGGCCAAGCAGCGCCCGCACTTCATCGTCGCCGAGGCGAGCGACCACGAACCCGGGGTGCAGGCGCCCCGCCGCACCCGGGCGCCGGTGCGCGAGACGCTGCTGTTCGAGAACAACGTGGCCTCCGCGGCACCTGGTGGGCCGGGAGCCCACGGTGGCGCCGTCGGTGGGGACGCGGAGGACCCGTGGCAGTCGGAGCCGGTCACCGGGCAGCGGGAGTCGAGGGCCGGCCGCGGCTGATGCTCCAGCATGTCGCCAGGTTCGCCGTCGTCGGGGTGATCAACACCGGCGTCTACTACGGCACCTACCTGCTCCTGCACGTCGTCGTGCCGTACCTCGTCGCCCACCTGCTGGCGTTGGTCGTCGCCATGGTCGGCTCCTTCTTCCTGAACACGCTGTGGACGTTCAGGACCCGGCCCACGTGGCGGAAGTTCGCCCTCTGGCCGCTCACCAACGCGACGAACTACCTCCTGACCACGGTCGGGGTGGTGGTCCTGGTGGAGTGGCTGGGCCTGGCCGAGCGCGTCGCCCCGCTGGTCGCCGCCGCGGCCGCCATCCCCGTGACCTTCCTGCTCTCCCGCCGGCTGCTCGCGGGCCGGCCGGCCGGGCCCGCCGGTGACATCGGCAGCGGTGCCGTGTCGGCGTCCGGGGGCCGGCGGTGAGCGCCGAGGTCGCCGAGGCCACCGGGGCCTCGGTCGCGTCGGAGACGGCCGGTCGGTCGTCGCCGCCGGAGCGGCGTGGTCGCCTCGGACCTCTGCTGCGGGCGCCCGACTGGCTCGTCGCGCTCGGCGTCGGCGTCCTGACGGCGGTCATCGGGACCATCCCGCAGTGGCGGGGCGAGCACTTCTTCTACGTCGGGGACCAGGTCGAGCAGTTCGCACCGCTCTGGCACGTCTTCGGCGAGCAGCTGCGGGACGGCCGGTGGCCGACGATGGACCCGGCGGGATGGGTGGGCGGGAACTACGCCGCCGAGGCGCTGCTGGGCATCTGGAACCCGGTCAACCTGCTGAACTTCGTCCTGGTGTCCTTCTTCGAGGACCTCTCGCTGGCCTCTGCCGTGGTCATGATCGAGATGCTCGCCGTCCTGGCAGCCGGCGTGTTCCTGCTGGCCCGGGAGTGCGGGGCCGGCCGCATCCCGGCCGTCCTGGTGGCGACCGCGGTCCCGGTGTCGGGCTTCACGCTCTGGTACGAGGCATCGGGCTGGCCCGCCGGGCTGTTCGCGTTCACCTGGGTGACCCACTTCTGGTGGGCGGCCCGCCGGCACTCCCGTGGCCGGCTCAACCCCTTCGTGCCCTTCCTCTTCGGTGCGCTGGCGATGACCACCGGCAGCCCCTACGCGGCGCTGGGGCTGGTGGTGGTGCTGGGGGCGATCGCCGTCGAGCTGCTCCTCCAGCGGCGGTTCGCCAGGCTGGCCCACCTGATCGTGATGGGCGCCTGCGTCGGAGCGCTCGCCCTGGCGGTGTTCCTGCCGTTGCTGGGCACCAACCCGGTGTCGGCCCGGCAGACCCTGGCGGTGGTCGCCAACGACACGTTCCTCGTCCCGGACGTGGGCGACCTGGTGGCCGCCAGCTCGCCCACGTACCTGCCGGCCATGCTCAACTGGAACGGCGCGCTCGTGGAACGCGTCCCCTCCACCTATTTCGCCTGGTTCGTGCTGCCCCTGCTGCCCTGGCTGCGGTGGCATGCGCTGCGCCGCCCGCCCCGCTCGCTGGTCAGCCTCGCCGTCGTCGGTGGCTTCTTCCTGCTGGCCGCCCTCGGCCCCTCCAACCTGTGGCTGTTCCGCTGGCCCGTCCGGCTCATCGAGCACCTGTACCTCGCGGCTGCGGTCTGCTTCGCCGTCGTGCTGTCCGCCGGCCTCGCCACCGACCGCGTCCGGCGACGCGCAGCCGCCAGCGGTGCCGTCGTGCTGGTCGGCGCGTACCTCGCCTGGGCGGTGCGACCGGCCGAGATGGACCGCATCCACCTCGCCGGGCTGGTGCTGGTGGCCGCACTCGTCGCCGCGGCGCTGGCGTCGGGGCTGCGCCGCGGGATGCCGGCGCTCGGAGCGGTCGGCGTGGTCGGCACGGTCCTCGTGCTGTTCCTGCAGACGAGCACCCTGCCGCAGCCGGCTCCCGACCCCGCGACCTACCCGCCGCACGACCTGGACCGCATGGCGGCGGGTGCCGTCGGCTACGAGGGGACGGTGCTCCAGCTGGCCGCGCTCGAGGGTGTCACGAGCGAGCAGATGGCCCGGGGGGAGATCCTCTTCGGCAACCTGCCGCGCGCCGCCGGCGCCCGGGCCGTCGGCAGCTACAGCGGTATCGGATTCCTCGAGTTCGGCACGGAGCTGTGCATGGACTACCGCGGCGCCGTCTGCCCGGAAGCGTTCGACCGCCTGTGGGAACCGGCCGGTGAGGGGATCCCGGTGCCCTTGGTCGACGCGATGCGGGTCTCCACGCTGGTCATCCAGCGTTCGCTGCTGCCCGGCCCGGCGGCGCAGGAGCCGCCGCCGGGGTGGCAGGTGCTCGAGAGGGACGACGTCCGGACGGTGTGGGTGCGCGAGCAGCCGCTCGACGGCACGGGGCGGGTCTCGTGGAGCTCGTCCGGCGTGGAGGTCCTGGGGAGCGCGGCCGGTCCGCAGCAGGAGACGGTCCGCTACGACGCGGACCGGGCCGGGCGCATCGCTTTCGCACGGCTCGCCTGGCCCGGCTACACCGCGACCGTCGACGGCCGGGAGGTGGACCTCGTCGACGGGCCGGCCGGCCTGATCGTGGCCGCGGTCCCGGAAGGTGAGGGGACGCTCGTCCTCACCCACCGGCCGCCGGGACTCCGGGCCGGCGCCGCCGTGGCCGCGGGAGCGGCGACGGTGGCCGCGCTCCAGGCGCTCCTCTGGTTCCGCTCGCTGCGGCGGCGCACCGGCCGTGGTGGGACGGGAACAGGGGTTCGCTCTCCGTGACGACCCCCGGCCCGTGCGTCCGCCCCGAGGGCGCTCCTCTGCCGAACGGCGTGAGCCCGTCTAGTTTTGATCATCAAGGGCGCCCTCGGGCGCCGTTCGTCTGGTGGGAGGATCGTTCGGCCCATGGTTCTGCACACGCGTGAGGCGACCGGCCCGGAGGGTCGGGACGGCGGAGGACCGCCCGGTCCCGGCAGGCTGGTCGCGCAGCGGACCCTGTTCCGCGGCCCCACGCCCCAGGCACCCGACGAGCTGTACAGCGTGGCCACCCAGGGCGTCATGCTGCGCGACCGCGACCGGGTGGTCGTCGACGGGCACGCCGTCGTCACCACCAACACCTACTTCGGTCGTTTCCCGGCGTCCTACTGGCAGCGCTGGACGTCGGTCCGCGAGGTCGAGGTCACCGCCGTCGTCAGCGGGTCGGGGACGCTGCGGGTCGTCGCCTCGGACGGCGACGGCAGGCCGCGCACGGTGGCGGCGCACAGCGCCGACGACGCCTCGCAGGACACCGTGGCGCTCACCGTCGCGCTGGACCGGTTCGTCGACGGCGGGGCGCTGTGGCTGGAGCTCCAGACCGCCGACTCGAGGATGACCGTCGAGCGGGTTCGTTGGTCGGTGGCCGCCCACCGGCCGCGCCGCGAGACCGCGGTGGTCATCTGCACCTTCAACCGGGCCGACGACTGCCTGGCAACCCTGGAGACGCTCGCCTCCGATCCCGAGGTCGCCGGTGACCTCGGGGCCGTGTACGTCGTCGACCAGGGGACCGACACCGTCGACTCCCGTGCCGGCTTCGCCGCGGTCCGCGATGCGCTCGGCGCCGCGCTGCGCTACGTCCGGCAGCCCAACCTCGGCGGTGCCGGCGGCTTCACGCGCGGCATCTACGAGGCCCTGGGGGAGGCGGCGGGCAGCCCGGTCGACCTCCTGCTCATGGACGACGACATCCGGCTGGAGCCCGACAGCGTGCTGCGGCTGCGGGCGCTCGCCGACTGCGCCGACGAGCCGCTGCTCGTGGGCGGTCAGATGCTCAACCTGCTGCACCCCGACCGGCTGCACGTGGGTGCGGAGACGGCCGATCTGGCCATCCTGCGCGCCGGCCGGCCGGTGGCGGGCGCCCTCGCCGACGCCGACCTCACCGAGGAGCAGCAGGACGTCCGGGTGGACGCGGACTACAACGCGTGGTGGACCTGCCTGGTGCCTTCGGAGGTCGTCCACGCGATCGGGTACCCGCTGCCGATGTTCTTCCAGTGGGACGACATCGAGTACGGCCTGCGTGCGCGGGCGGCCGGGTTCCCCACCGTGACGCTCCCCGGGGCGGGCGTCTGGCACGCCGACTTCGCGTGGAAGAACTGGGACGACTGGTCGCGGTACTTCAGCTTCCGCAACTCCCTGATCGTCAGCGCCCTGCACAGCGACTTCGACCGGCGTCGCATCGTCGAGCACCTGGCGCGCCAGCTGACCGACTACCTGGTGTCGATGCGGTACGGCCTCGCAGCGCTCATGCTGCGGGCGGTGGAGGACTTCCTGAGCGGCCCCGACGTCCTGGCGGACGGCGGGGCGGAGACCGTCTCGGTGGTCCGGAAGCTGTGGAGCGAGCACCCGGAGACGGCCACCCACCCGGCGTCCGCGGTTCCGGGCATCCCCGCCGCGGCGATGCCCAAGGAGGTGTCGGCGGGCGACCCGTCCATGGTGCGCGCGGTGCTGGGGAAGCGGATCCTGTCGCAGCTGCTGCGCCGGCCGCGGGGAACCGCCGCGATCGCCGCCGGCGACGCCCAGTGGTGGCACGTGGCCCGGTTCGACACCGCCGTCGTCACCGACCCCTCGCAGTCGGGCGTGCGCGTCCGCTCCTTCGACCGCGACCGCATGCTCGAGCTCGCCCGGCAGGGGGCCGCGGTCCTGTGGCGGCTGGCGCGCGAGGGTGAGCGCGCCCGCGACGAGTACCGCCGTCGTCTGCCGGAGCTGAGCAGCCGGGACACCTGGGCGCGGCTGTTCGACGACCGGTAGCAGGACCCATCGGCGAGACATCGCGGGAGCCGGTTCGCGCCGGGTGCCGCGGAAGGGAGAGCGCATGGCGGACGGGCAGGGTGCCGGCACCGTGAGGGGCGCCGTGCGGCGGCGGATCGACGGTTGGTTGGTGCGCCCCTTCGAGGAACGGATGACCCGCATCGTCCGCTCCGAGGTGGAGCGGATCGTCGGGGAGGCGGAGTTCCGGGCCAGGCGGGACCTGCTGGCGGCCGGTGAACGGGAGGCCGCGCTGAGCTCTGCCCGCTGGGTGCGCCAGGCCATGCCGACCGGCCGGGAGTTCCACGACCCCGAGAGCACGCTGCGGTACGCGCTCGAGATCGCGCCACCGGGCGGGATGGCGCTGGAGTTCGGCGTCTTCCAGGGCCGCTCCCTCCGGATCATCGCGGCGTCCCGCGAGGGGAGGGAGGTCTACGGCTTCGACTCCTTCCAGGGGCTGCCGGCGGACTACCGGCCGCACGTGCGCGCCGGTGCCTTCGCCGTGGACCGGATCCCCCGGGTCGAGGGGGCGGAGCTGGTCACCGGCTGGTTCGACGAGACGCTCCCCGGCTTCCTCGACCAGCACCCCGGGCCCGTCCACTTCCTGCACGTGGACGGCGACCTGTACTCCTCGGCGGTGACCGTGCTGTCGCTGGTGGGGCCGCGGCTGGTCGCCGGGTCGGTGGTGCTCTTCGACGAGTACTTCAACTACCCGGGCTGGCAGGAGGGCGGCGAGCACCTCGCCTGGCAGGAGTACCTGGAGGCCTCCGGCGCGACCGTCTGCTACGAGGCCTACACGTCCAACAACGAGCAGGTGGTGGCCCGGATCGTGACACCGGGGGCGCCCCTGCGGCAGGACCGCCAGGCATCACCGGCCGCGGATGGCCGTCCGACGACGTAGGCTGGACCACGGCACGAGCCCCGCCGAAGCCTCGGCATGCTCGCTCTCCCCGCCGTGGGCGGGGATCGCAGCGACCACGCATCCGACCCGAGGCCCGGCTCCTCAGCCGGGCCGGACCTGGAGCTTCTCTTGACCGCCAGCACTGGCACCCGCACGCTGACCGACGGCGACTTCAAGGTCGCCGACCTCTCCCTGGCGCCGTTCGGGCGCAAGGAGATCCAGCTCGCCGAGCACGAGATGCCCGGCCTCATGGCGCTGCGTGCCGAGTACGGCGACGCGCAGCCCCTGGCCGGCGCGCGGATCGCCGGCTCCCTGCACATGACCGTGCAGACCGCCGTCCTCATCGAGACGCTGACCGCGCTGGGCGCCGACGTCCGCTGGGTCAGCTGCAACATCTTCTCCACCCAGGACCACGCCGCCGCCGCGATCGTCGTCGGCGAGGGCACCCCCGAGCAGCCGGCCGGCGTGCCGGTCTTCGCCTGGAAGGGCGAGACGCTCGAGGAGTACTGGTGGTGCACCCAGCGGCTGTTCGAGTTCCGTGACGAGGCCGGTGAGGTCGTGGGCCCGAACATGCTGCTCGACGACGGCGGCGACGCCACCCTGCTCGTGCACCTGGGCACCCGCTTCGAGGCCGACGGCGTCGTCCCCGACACCACCGACGCCGACTCCGAGGAGTACGGCGTCATCCTGGACGTCCTCCGCGGCACGCTGGCCACCGACGCCGGGTACTGGACCCGCATCGGCCAGGGCATCAGGGGCGTCACCGAGGAGACCACCACCGGCGTCATGCGCCTGTACGAGCTGGCCCGCGACGGCCGGCTGCTCTTCCCGGCGATCAACGTCAACGACTCGGTCACCAAGAGCAAGTTCGACAACCTCTACGGCTGCCGGCACTCGCTCATCGACGGCATCAACCGCGCCACCGACGTGATGATCGGCGGCAAGGTGGCCGTGGTCTGCGGCTACGGGGACGTCGGCAAGGGCTGCGCGGAGTCGCTCCGCGGCCAGGGTGCCCGCGTGATCGTCACCGAGATCGACCCGATCAACGCGCTGCAGGCGGCGATGCACGGCTACGAGGTGACCACGCTCGACGAGGTCATCGGCAAGGCCGACATCATCATCACCGCGACCGGCAACAAGGACATCATCTCGGCCGAGCAGCTCGGCCGGACCAAGCACCAGGCGATCATCGGCAACATCGGGCACTTCGACAACGAGATCGACGTCGCCGGCCTGGCCCGCACCCCCGGCGTCGAGCGGACGACGATCAAGCCGCAGGTCGACGAGTGGCGGTTCGCCGACGGCCACACGATCATCCTGCTGTCGGAGGGGCGGCTGCTGAACCTCGGCAACGCCACCGGGCACCCCAGCTTCGTCATGAGCGCCTCCTTCTCCAACCAGGTGCTCGCCCAGATCGAGCTGTGGAACAACCGCGCCGCCTACGAGGGGCAGACCCCCGGCGTCACGGTGCTGCCGAAGAAGCTCGACGAGCACGTGGCGCGGCTGCACCTCGATGCGCTCGGCGTGAAGCTGACCGAGCTGACCAAGGTGCAGGCCGACTACATCGGGGTCCCCGTCGAAGGCCCCTACAAGAGCGACCACTACCGCTACTGAAAGGACCCCCTCGCCCCCCACCACTCGCTCCGCTCGTGGTGGGGCCCTGCGAGGGGCCGTTCCAGCACGTCACCACAGGGGGCACAGGAAGCTCCACCTGCGTCTTCGGGCCCTGATGCGCAGGGGGAGCTTCCTGTGCCCTGGGGTGGCAAGGGGGTCCCAGCCGTCCCGGCAGCCACCCTGGCGGGTGGGGTGCAGCCCCCTCGGCGCCCTGAACAGCGCAGAATGGTCGCCGTGCCCCCCACCGCTCCGCAGAACGGGCCCAGCCGCGGCCGTGTCCTCGTCGTCGACGACGACGCCGCCCTCGCCGAGATGCTCGGCATCGTGCTGCGGCGCGAGGGGTACGAACCCGCCTTCGTCTCCGACGGCAACCGGGCCGTCGGCGTCTTCCAGCAGACCCGGCCGGACCTGGTGCTGCTCGACCTGATGCTGCCCGGCCGCAACGGCCTGCAGATCTGCCAGGACATCCGCACCCAGTCGACGGTGCCCATCGTCATGCTCACCGCCAAGGGCGACACGATCGACGTCGTCCAGGGGCTGGAGGCCGGGGCCGACGACTACGTCACCAAGCCGTTCAAGCCCGTCGAGCTCGTCGCCCGCGTCCGGGCGCAGCTGCGCCGCGGGGAGACCGGGCAGGCGGAGAACCTGAGCATCGGCGACGTGCAGATCGACGTCCCGGCGCACCAGGTCAGCCGGGACGGCGTCCCCATCGCGCTGACCCCGCTGGAGTTCGACCTGCTGGTCGCACTGGCCCGCAAGCCGCGCCAGGTCTTCACCCGCGAGCTCCTGCTCGAGCAGGTGTGGGGCTACCGGCACGCCGCCGACACCCGCCTGGTGAACGTGCACGTGCAGCGGCTTCGCGCCAAGGTCGAGAAGGACCCCGAGAAGCCCGAGGTCGTGCTCACCGTGCGCGGCGTGGGCTACAAGGCCGGCCCACCGTGAGCCGCGGCACCGCGACCGGGGGCGAGTCGCGCGTCACCCTGTGCGGGCTCCCCGCATCGGGCGCCGGCCGGGTGACACTGGAGCGGTGACCGCCACCCGGACCCCCGAGACGGGCACGGGTGCGGGTCGCCCCCCGCAGGGGGCAGGTGGCCGGCCGGGCACCCGCGACGAGCTCGTCCGGCTCGGGCGCGGGCTGCGCCGCCGGGCCGGGCGGGCACGCCGCCGCACGCGGCGGACCCTCCACGAGCTCGGCGCCCGGGCGGCGCAGACCTGGCGTTCGTCGCTGCAGGTCCGCATCGGCGCCATCACCATGCTGCTCGCCGGCACCGTGGTGGTGATCGTCAGCCTGGTGCTGTTCAGCCAGATCAAGGACCAGCTGCTCGACGTCAAGCGGCAGGCCGCGATCGACCAGGTCCAGGCCGGTGTCGTGTACGCCCAGAGCGAGGTCGCCGGCATCGCGACCGGCGACGCCGCCAGCGTCCGCGCCACCCTGGCCCGCACGGTGAACCAGCTGCTGGACCGCGGCGGCGCGGCCGGCGACTTCGACGTCGTCATGGTCTACCGGCCCTCCGCCGGGGCCGAGATCCCCGCCACGAACCGCCGGCCCCTCACCGCCGCGCTGCCCGAGGAGCTCCGGGCCGCGGTGGACGCCGGCAACCAGGCCTCGAAGTACGACATGGTCCCCGGCGACGTCGGCGACCCCCGGCCGAGCCTGGTGGTGGGCGCGCCGGTCACCGGTGACGCCACCGGCCCCGACCGCATCGAGCTCTACTACGTCTTCCCGCTCCAGCAGGAGCAGGAGAGCCTCGGCCTGATCCGCACCACGGTGCTCATCAGCGGGGTCGCCCTCACGCTGCTCGTGGTCGGCATCGGTGTCCTGGTCACCCGGCTGGTGGTGGACCCGGTGCGGCAGGCGGCCGGCACCGCCCAGCGGCTCGCCGAGGGGCAGCTCGAGGAGCGCATGGTGGTGCGCGGCGAGGACGACCTCGCGCGGCTGGCGACCAGCTTCAACGCGATGGCCGACAGCCTCCAGCGGCAGATCACCCAGCTCGAGGGCCTCTCGCAGCTGCAGCAGCGGTTCACCTCCGACGTGTCCCACGAGCTGCGCACGCCGCTGACCACCGTGCAGATGGCCGCCGAGGTGCTGCACGAGGCCCGGGGCGACTTCCCCGCGCACGTGGCCCGCTCCGCCGAGCTGCTGAGCGCCGAGCTCGACCGCTTCGAGGCGCTGCTCACCGACCTGCTGGAGATCAGCCGGTACGACGCCGGCGCCGCCGTGCTCGACTCCGCGCCGGCCGACATGGGCGCGCTGGTCGGCCGGGTCGTCGACGGGATGAGCGCCTTGGCCGAGCGGCACGCCTGCGACCTCGTGGTCACCCGGCCGGACGAGGCGGTCCTGGCCGAGGTCGACGTCCGCCGGGTGGAGCGGATCCTGCGCAACCTGGTCGGCAACGCGATCGAGCACGGGGCCGGGCACCCGGTGGAGATCACCCTGGCGGCCAACCGGTCGGCGGCCGCGGTCACCGTCCGCGACCACGGGGTCGGCCTCAGCCCGGGGGAGGCGCAGCACGTGTTCGACCGGTTCTGGCGCGCCGACCCCTCCCGCGTGCGCACCGTGGGCGGCAGCGGGCTGGGCCTGTCGATCAGCCTCGAGGACGCCCGTCTGCACGGCGGCTGGCTGCAGGTGTGGGGCCAGCCCGGCGCCGGTGCGCAGTTCCGGCTCACGCTGCCGCTGGTGGCGGGCACCGACCTGACCAGCTCGCCGCTGCCGCTGCGGCCGGTGAAGCTGCGCCGGCCGGGGGCGCTGCGGTGATCCGCCGTCGCCCCGCGGTCGTCCTGGCGCTGCTCACCGCGCTGCTGACGCTCGTCTCCTGCTCCACCGTGCCCACCGACTCCGCGACGGTCCTGATCACCCAGGCGCCGGCCCGGGTGCCCGAGGCGGTCGGCATCGAGCCCGTCGCCCCGGTGCCCGGGGCCAGCGCCGAGGAGATCGTGCGCCAGTTCATCGATGCGGCCGCCAGCACGGTGCGCCGCCACCCGGTGGCCCGGCAGTACCTGGCGCCCGGACCGGCCGAGACGTGGGCCGACGACAGCGGGATCAGCGTCATCGGCACCGACTACGCCGTCGTGACGACGGACGAGGGCGCGGTCACGGTGACCGCCAACCTGATCGGGACGGTCGACCCCCGCGGGGTGTTCACCGTCGCCGAGCGGGGCGTCTTCACCCGGGACTTCACCCTGCAGCAGGTCGACGGCGAGTGGCGGATCACCAACCCACCCGACGGCCTGATCATGCTCGAGCCCGACTTCCGGCGGCTCTACGACCCGATCGACGCCTACTTCCTCGACCCGACCGCGTCGCGCGTCGTCCCCGACCCCCGCTACCTCATCCGCGGGGAGTCCCAGCCCACGGCGCTGGTGGAGCGGCTGATCACGGGGCCGTCGGCGCCGCTGGCCGCCGGCGTCCTCAACCCCCTGAGCGGGGTGGAGCTGGGCTCCACCGTCACGGTCGAGGGGCAGACCGCCACCGTGGAGCTCAGCGGCCTGCCGGCGGAGCCCGCGCCGATCCTCGCCGAGGTCTGCGCGCAGCTGGTCTGGAGCCTGCAGCAGCTGGTCCGGCCGCGGATCACCAACGTCGTCATCCTGCTCGACGGCGAGCCGGTGACCCCCAGCGGCGTGCCCCGGCAGCAGACCGTCGAGGACTGGGCCTCCTTCGACCCGGACGCCGTCCCCGTCGACGGGGTCGGCCACTACGTCGAGGCCGGGGCCGTCCGCACGGTCCCGCGGGGCGACGCGGTCCCCGGCCCCGCGGGGGAGGGGCGCTACGACCTGGACAGTGCCGCCGTCGCGGCGGCCAGCGGCCAGCTCAACTTCCTCACCGGTGTCCGCAGCGACGAGGCCGGTGCCGAACTGCTCGCCGGGCCCTACGGGGGCGAGCTGGCCCCCGTGCTCGGCGGGAGCTCGATCAGCGCGCCGACCGTCGCCGCGACGCGCACGGAGGCGTGGGTGGTGCGGGACGGCGCCGAGCTGGTCCGGGTGCCCGCCGGGGGGCCGCCGCAGCCGGTCGCCGCGCCGACCCTCCCCGGGCTGGGGCGGGCGGACGTGCTGCAGCTCTCGCCCGACGGCGTCCGTGCCGCGGTCGTCGTCGAGGGGGCGCAGGGCCGCCGGCTCCACGTCGGCACCGTCGTCCGCTCCGAGGGGGACAGCGCGGTGGTGCTGCGCGACCTGCGGGACGTCGCGCCCACCCTGTCCGGCGTCATCGACGTCGGCTGGCGGGACAGCGGCAGCCTCATGGTGCTCGCGGGGGACGCGGGCGAGGACCGGATCGTCCCGTACACCGTCGGGGTCGACGGCTGGGGCCTGGCCCCGGTCTCCACGTCCGGGCTGCCCAGCCAGCCGACCGCGCTGGCGGTCGCCCCCTCGCGGCAGCCGCTGGTGAGCGCCGGCGGCACCGTCTGGCAGCTGTCCGGGGGCCGGTGGGTGACGCTGGTCCCCGGCGCCGAGCCGCTGCGGGGGACGGCGCCCTTCTACCCGTCCTGAGCCGGGCGCCGTCCACAGGAGGAGGACCCCGTCGTCCTCAGTCCTCGCACGCTCGACCCGAGCCTCTGGACGGGGCCATAGGCTGCCGTGGTGCTCAGCGCGACGATCGGCAGGGTGGGGGCGGCGCTGGCCGACCTGGTGCTGCCCCGCTGCTGCGCCGGGTGCGGACTCCCCGGCGCGGTCCTCTGCCCCGGCTGCGCCCGGCTGCTGGCCGCGCCGCACCTGGCCTCGCCCCGGCGCTTCCCGGCGGGCTTCCCGCCCACCGTGGCGGCCGCCGCCTACGCCGGCCCGGTGCGCCCGGTGGTCAACGCCTTCAAGGAGCACGGGCGGGCGGAGCTCGCGGTGCCGCTGGGTGCGGCGCTCGCCCTCGCCGTCGCCGCCGTCCGGCTCGGGGTGGACGGCGAGCCGCCGCTCCTGCTGGTGCCGGTCCCCGCGTCCCGCGCCGCCCTCCGGAGCCGGGGCCGGGACCACGTGCGCGAGCTGACCGGCCGGGCCGTGGCCGAGCTGCGGGCGGCCGGCCTGGCGGCCGACGAGTGCCGGGCGCTGCGCCGGCGCGGCCGGGTCCGCGACTCCTCGGGGCTCTCCGCGGTCGAGCGGCGGGCCAACCTGGCCGGCACGTTCGAGGTGACCGGCGCACGACGCCCGCCCGGTGCGGTGCTGGTCCTGGTCGACG
Organism: Blastococcus sp. SYSU DS0541; assembly: GCF_054050875.1. Lineage (NCBI taxonomy): Bacteria > Bacillati > Actinomycetota > Actinomycetes > Geodermatophilales > Geodermatophilaceae > Blastococcus > Blastococcus sp. SYSU DS0541. The sequence continues at coordinate 115,570 of NZ_JBJHAD010000001.1, forward strand.
ACGTGGTCACCACGGGGGCCACGCTGACCGAGGCGGCGCGGGCCCTGGACACCGCTCCCGGGGCCTCGGGCACGGTCGTGGCGGCGGTCGTGGCCGCCACCCCGCGGGCCCCCGCCGGGCCCGCGCGGGGCGCCACCGGGAGGGCCCGGTACCGGTCCGGGACCGTCCTCCACCACGACCTCGATCGACTGTCGCGGTCCCAGGGGAGGGACTAGCGTCGAAGCGACCAATCCCCGTCCCCCACCGGGAGGTCTCATGGAGATCGTGGTCCGTGGTCGCAACGTCGAGGTCCCTGAGCACTACCGCCAACACGTCGAGGACAAGGTCGGTCAGCTGGAGCGGTTCGACGCCAAGCTGTCCCGCATCGACGTCGAGCTCTTCCACGAGAAGAACCCCCGCCAGTCGGCCAGCTGCCAGCGCGTGGAGATCACCTTGCGCGGCAAGGGCCCGGTGGTCCGCGCCGAGGCCGCGGGCCCGGACTTCTACGCGGCGCTCGACCTGGCCTGCGGCAAGCTGGACAACAGGCTGCGCCGGGCGGCGGACCGCCGCCGGGTGCACCACGGCCGGCGGACCCCCGACAGCGTGCGCCTGACCGGCGCCGCGCCGGACACCGGCCACCCCGAGCTCACCATCGAGCAGCAGCTGGAGCTCGACCGCGAACTGGCCACCGGGCCGCACGTCACCGACCTCGACGAGCACCTGCCCGGCCAGATCGTGCGGGAGAAACACCACCCGGCGACGCCGATGACCGTCGACCAGGCCCTCCACGAGATGGAGCTGGTCGGCCACGACTTCTTCCTGTTCCAGTGCGCCGACACCGGCCAGCCGACGGTCGTCTACCGCCGGCACGCCTACGACTACGGGCTCATCCGCCTCGCCCCCGTGTCGCAGGACGGCGCCTCCCCGGCCTCGGCGCCCAGCGCCGCGCCGCAGCCGGCGAACGTCTGACCGGGCGGGGCGCGGCCGCCCGGCCGTGCCCCGCTCAGTCGCCGGCGAGCCGGCCGAACAGCACCGCGTCGCTCCGGCTGCCGTCACGCTGGTCCAGGCAGCCCCGGACCACGCCCTCCTCGCGGAACCCCGCGCGGCGGGCGACGACCCGCGACGCGACGTTCCCCACGTCGACGAACAGGTGCACCCGGGGCGCGCCGAGCCCGAGGGCCCAGTCGGCGAGCGCGTGCGCGGCCTCCGCGGCGTAGCCGTGGCCGCGCGCCCAGGGGGCGATCGTGTAGCCGATCTCCGGGCCGAGGCGCCCGGGGCGCAGGTACAGCCCCGCGGTGCCGGCCAGTTCGCCGTCGGCCTCGACGACGGCGGAGAGCCCCGTACCGTCCGCCCGCTCGCGCATGGCCACCTCCTCCACGTAGTGGCGGGCGTCCTCGCGCGTGTAGGGCACCGGGATCGTCGAGATCCAGCGCTGGGTCTCGGGGTCCTGCGAGGCCCGGTGCACCGCGTCGACGTCGGAGGACCGGTAGGGGCGCAACACCAACCGCTCGGTGCGCACCGTCTCGTTGAGCAGCGAAAGGACCCCGGCCCACTCACCACTCGCAGGCTCGCGGTGAGCCTCCGGCCGGGGCCGCGGATCCCACGTCATGTGGGCATCGTCATGCGTTGCCCAGGATGCGGTCCACCGAGATCTCGATGACGACGCGGGCCGGGTTCTCCCGCGGCGGGCGGTACCGCCGCGCGTACCGCTCGACGGCGTCGGCCACCGAGGCGGCGTCCTCGCGCACCACCGCCGTCCCCTCGAGGGTGGTCCAGCGGCGCCCGTCGACCTGGCAGACGGCGACCCGCGCCTGCCCCTCCCGGACGTGCCGGGCCTTGGCGGAGGTGCCGGAGGTGATCACCCGGGCGGTCCTGGTCGGCGCGTCGTAGGTGACCCCGACCGGGACGACGTGCGGCGTGCCGTCGGGACGCAGGGTGGTCAGCGTCGCCAGGTGCCGCTCGGTCAGGAACTCGAGCAGCCCGGGGCCCGGGTCGGACGGATCGCGTGCCATCGCTGCAGCGTACGGATGGGACGCGTGGTGCCCCGGGCGGTCGCCGCGTCCGCAGCCGGGGCCGGGCCGCCTACGCTGGGGTCGTGCTGTTCTCGAAGATCCTCCGTGCCGGTGAGGGCAAGCTCGTCCGACGCCTCGGCAGAATCGCCGACGCGGTGGAGTCGCTCGCCGACGACTACACCGACCTCTCCGACGCGGAGCTGCGGGCCAAGACGGACGAGTTCAAGGAGCGCCACGCCGAGGGCGAGTCCCTCGACGCGCTCCTGCCCGAGGCGTTCGCCGTCGTCCGGGAGGCGGCCACCCGCACCCTGGGGCAGCGGCACTTCCGCGTGCAGCTGATGGGCGGCGCGGCGCTGCACCTGGGCAACATCGCCGAGATGCGCACCGGTGAGGGGAAGACGCTCACCGGCGTCCTCCCGGCCTACCTCAACGCGCTGTCGGGCAAGGGCGTGCACGTCGTCACGGTCAACGACTACCTGGCCAAGCGCGACGCCGAGTGGATGGGCCGCGTGCACCGCTTCCTCGGGCTCTCGGTCGGCAGCATCCTCTCCGGCCAGACCCCGGCGCAGCGACGCGACCTCTACGCCTGCGACATCACCTACGGCACGAACAACGAGTTCGGCTTCGACTACCTGCGCGACAACATGGCGTGGAGCAAGGCCGACCTGGTCCAGCGCGGGCACCACTACGCGATCGTCGACGAGGTCGACTCGATCCTCATCGACGAGGCCCGCACCCCGTTGATCATCAGCGGCCCGGCCGAGACCAGCGCCAAGTGGTACGGCGAGTTCGCCCGCCTGGTCCCGATGATGAAGCGCGACGTCCACTACGAGGTGGAGGAGGACAAGCGCACCGTCGCCGTCACGGAGGAGGGCGTCGAGTTCGTCGAGGACCAGCTCGGCATCGACAACCTGTACGAGGCGGCGAACACCCCGCTGATCAGCTACCTCAACAACGCGCTCAAGGCCAAGGAGCTGTTCAAGAAGGACCAGCAGTACATCGTCAGCAACGGCGAGGTACTCATCGTCGACGAGTTCACCGGGCGCGTGCTGGCCGGCCGCCGCTACAACGAGGGCATGCACCAGGCCATCGAGGCCAAGGAGAAGGTGAAGATCAAGGACGAGAACCAGACGCTCGCCACGATCACCCTCCAGAACTACTTCCGGCTCTACGACAAGCTCTCCGGGATGACCGGCACGGCCCAGACCGAGGCCGCCGAGCTCTCCCAGACCTACTCCTTGGGCGTCGTGCCGATCCCCACGAACCGGCCGATGGTGCGCGCGGACCGCGCCGACGTCATCTACAAGACGGAGAAGGCCAAGTTCGAGGCCGTCGTCGACGACATCGCCGAGCGGCACGAGGCCGGCCAGCCGGTGCTGGTCGGCACCGCGAGCGTCGAGAAGTCCGAGGTCCTCTCGAAGTTCCTGCTGCGGCGCGGGATCCCGCACGAGGTCCTCAACGCCAAGAACCACGCCCGTGAGGCGGCGATCATCGCCCAGGCCGGCCGCCCGGGCGCGGTCACGGTGGCCACCAACATGGCCGGCCGGGGCACCGACATCCAGCTCGGCGGGAACGCCGAGTTCATCGCCGACGAGGCCCTGCGGGCTCGCGGGCTCTCCCCGACGGAGACGCCGGAGGAGTACGAGGCCGCCTGGGACGAGGCGCTCGACGCGGCCAAGGCGCAGGTCAAGGCCGAGCACGAGGAGGTCACCGAGGCCGGTGGGCTGTACGTCCTCGGCACCGAGCGGCACGAGAGCCGGCGCATCGACAACCAGCTGCGCGGCCGCTCCGGCCGGCAGGGCGACCCGGGGGAGTCGCGGTTCTACCTGTCCCTGGGCGACGACCTCATGCGGCGCTTCAACGGCCCGATGCTGGAGTCGATGATGAACACCCTCCGGGTGCCCGACGACCAGCCGATCGAGTCCAAGATGGTGAGCCGGGCGATCCTCTCGGCGCAGACCCAGGTGGAGCAGCAGAACTTCGAGGTCCGCAAGAACGTCCTCAAGTACGACGAGGTGCTCAACCGCCAGCGCACCGTCATCTACGACGAGCGGCGCAAGGTGCTGGAGGGGGCGGACCTGCACGAGCAGGTGGCCTCCATGGTCGACGACGTCGTCTCCGCCTACGTGGACGGCGCCACCGAGACCGGGTACGCCGAGGACTGGGACCTCGACCAGCTGTGGACCGGGCTCAAGGCGCTCTACCCGGTCGGGATCACCGTCGAGGAGATCGTCGGGCAGACGGCCGGCGGCGAGCAGTCCGACCTCTCCGCGGAGGACCTCAAGACCGCGATGCTCGACGACGTCCACCGCGCCTACGAGGAGCGGGAGGCGGCGCTGGGCTCGGAGGTCATGCGCGAGCTGGAGCGGCGGGTGCTGCTCAGCGTGCTCGACCGCAAGTGGCGCGAGCACCTCTACGAGATGGACTACCTGCGGGCCGGGATCCACCTGCGCGCGATGGCCAACCGCGACCCGGTCGTGGAGTACCAGCGCGAGGGCTACGACATGTTCGTGGCGATGCTCGACGGCATCAAGGAGGAGTCCGTCGGCTTCCTGTTCAACCTCGAGGTGAAGACCAAGGACCAGCAGGAGGCGGAGGCCAAGGCCAAGCAGGCCGAGGCCGAGGCGAAGGCCCTGGCCGCCGCGCAGGAGGGCACGGCCAAGGTGCTCGCGCGCCAGGCAGCCGCGGCACGGGCCGCGGCCGGTACGGCGGCGGCCGCGACCGCCCGCCGCTCCGCTCCCGCCCCCGGGGCGCCGGTGGCCGCGGCAGCTCCCGTCGCGGAGGCAGCCCCCACCGCCCCCGCGGCCGAGGTGCCGGCTCCCGCGGCCCCCACGGCCGAGCAGCCGGTGGCCGAGGAGCCGGTGGCCGAGGAGCCGGTGGCCGAGGAGCCGGTGGCGGAGAAGCCCGCCCCGGAACTCACGGTCAAGGGGCTCGACGAGCCGCGCCGCGCACCGGAGAACCTCACCTACTCCGCGCCCAGCCTCGATGCCTCCCCGGCCGAGAGCGGCCGGGCGAAGGCCGCCAAGACCGCGACGGTCACCGGCACCAAGGAGACCCCGCGCAACGCCCCCTGCCCGTGCGGGTCGGGCCGGAAGTACAAGCAGTGCCACGGGGCGGCCGGCAGCTGACGAAGGACCTCGTCCCGCCGACCAGCCGGTCGGCGGGGCGTCGTCGTGCCGCGGTCACCCGGCCGGCATCCCGGGCGTCCCACCGGCGAGGAGCGCGGCCCGGTGCAGGCCGTCGTGGCCCCACCGGGCCTTCGCGGACAGGTAGGTCACGTTCGCGGGGGAGACGTGCACCCCGGTCGGGACCCGTTCCGCAAGGGTGAGGCCGAGGCGGGTCAGCTGGGCCGCCTTGTCCGGGTTGTTGCTCAGCAGGGACAGCGCGGGCACGCCCAAAGCGCGCAGCATCTGCGCGGCGGCCGTGTAGTCCCGTTCGTCCGGGTCGTGCCCGAGGGCGACGTTGGCCTCGTAGGTGTCGAGACCGGTGTCCTGGAGCGCGTAGGCGTCGAGCTTGTCGTAGAGGCCGATGCCCCGCCCCTCCTGGCGGAGGTAGAGGAGGTACCCGCCGGCCTCCGTGATCCGCTCGACCGCCTCCCGCAGCTGGGGCCCGCAGTCGCAGCGCTGGCTGCCGAAGACGTCCCCGGTCAGGCACTCGCTGTGCAGGCGGACCAGCGGGACGTCCGCGGGTTCGCCCAGCCCGAGGGCCAGGTGCTCGCGGCGGTCGACGAGGCCGCGGAAGCTGCTGACCACGGCCGTGGTCGCGTAGCCGTCGGGGAAGCGGAGCGGGACCCGGACCTCGGTGCGGATCTCCGCGGCGGGCAGGCCGGGTGTCATCGGTGCTCACCGGTGACGTGCTCGGTGCAGAAGCGGTCGGAGAGCGCGTACCGGAGCAGCGCCACGTCGCCGATCTGCCGGACGCCGGCCAGGGCCGCCCGGCGGTGGGCCCGCCAGGGGAAGCACCCGTCACCGACCAGCCGGGGCGCGCGGGAGTCGCCGACGAACAACGGCGCCACCACGAGGTGCAGCTCGTCGGCCAGGCCGGCGGTCAGGAACTGGGTGAGGACCGTCCCGCCGCCCTCGACCATCACCCGGTCGACGCCGCGGGCGGAGAGGTCCTCGAGCACGGCCGCCGGGTCCACGTCCACCGCCTCGCCCGTGTCGACGACGGTCGCGAGCTCCCCCAGCCGGAGCCGGACGTTCCCGGCCGCGCCGGTGGGGCAGTAGACGAGCTTCTCGGAGTCCCCCGTGGTGAAGAAGGCGGCCGACGCGGCGAGCTCTCCGCGCCGGGTGAGCGTCACCTTGGCCGGGGACGCGGGGAGCCCCCGCCCCACCCGTTCGGCGCGCCGGGCGGCCGACCGGACCAGGAGGCGGGGGTTGTCGTTCCGGACCGTGGCGGCGCCGACGAGGATCGCGTCGCAGCGGGCGCGCTCCGCGTCGACCCTGTCGAAGTCGGCGTCGTTGGACAGGTGCAACCTGGTGGCGTCCGTGCTGTCCAGGTAGCCGTCGATCGACATGCCGCAGCTGAGCAAGGTGTAGGGCCGGTCAGCCATGCAGGGCACCGTCCTCTCGGGCCTCGTCGTGCAGGTGGTCGCTCCGCGGCCGGCGCGCCGCCGCCCGGGGCGGGTGTCTCCGGTCGGCGACGAGGACGACGAGGCCGGGGAGCACGGACACCAGGATCAGGACGCCGAAGGCGGTGGCGACGCTCGCGCCGGCACCGGCGCCCCACCCGGCCGCGGCGAAGACCCACGCGGCCACGCCCTCCCGCGGTCCCCAGCCCCCGACGTTGACCGGGATCGCCGCGGCGAGCAGGACGACGAGGGCCAGCGGGAGCAGCTGCTGCGGCGCAACGGGCACGCCGGCGGCGTGGGCGGCCAGCAGGAAGGTGCCGAGGTAACCGAGCACCGCGAGGACGGAGGCGACCAGGACCGGCGGCCAGGTCGAGGGCTGCAGCAGCGCCGTGCGGGCCTCGACCGCCACCGCGCGGGCCACCCGGGCCAAGCGGGCCGGACCCCGCCGCGACAGGCCGCGGCCGGTGACCAGCACGACGCCCGCGGCCACGGCGCCGGCGGCGGCCACCGCCAGGGCCCACCCCCGCAGCGGTGAGGGGAACGTCGTCAGCACCGTCAGCGCCATCGCGGCCTGGACCACCTGGCCGGCGACCCGCTCCCAGACCACGGCGCGCAGCGCGCGGCCCAGGTCGCCGACGTCGGTCCCGTGCCGCACGCCGCGGTAGACGTCCCCGACCACGCCGCCGGGCAGCAGGCTGTTGAGCAGTTGCCCCCGGTAGTAGGCGGCGACCGCCGCGCGCATCGGCAACCCGACCCCGAGGGCCGCGGCCACGGCGCGCCAGCGCCAGGCCGAGCAGACCGTCGTCGCGGCGCCGATGGCGACCGCGGCCAGCAACGCCCCCGGGCCGAGCCCGCGCACGCCGTCCAGGAACGGATCCGCGCCCAACCGCCAGACCAGGAAGGCCAGGACGAGGACGCCGCCGAGGACGCGTGCCCTCGCCCACGCGCGTCCGCTCACCCCTCGGCCTCCGTCCGTCTCACCGGTCCACACGGACCGCGGGCGCAGCCGGTTCAGCACCGGCCGCCGCCAGCACCTCGCGGATGCGCGCCCCCGTCGCCGGCCAGCCCGGCAGCTCCGCCCTCCGGAGCAGGGCGGCGTCCCGGAGGCGGTCGCGGAGCCCGCGTTCGCTGAGCCAGCGCGCGAGGGCGGCGCCGAGGGCTGCGGGGTCCGCCGGGGGCACGAGGAGACCGGGTGGGCCCGCGGCGGTCCACCCGACGGACTCCGGTAGACCGCCGACCCGGGTGGCGAGCACGGGGAGCGCGGCGGCCAGCGCCTCGGTGACCACCATGCCGTAGGTCTCCGCCCGGGACGGGACGACGAGCAGGTCGGCCTCCTGGTACCGGCGTCGCAGCGCCTCCCCGGTGCGGACGCCGGTGATCCGGACCCGGTCGCCGATCCCGGTGGCCGCGGCCCGGCGCTCCAGCGAGGCGGCGAAGCGGGGGTGCCGGTCCCGGGAGCCGACCAGCGTGCAGCGCCAGGTCAGCCCGGCGACGTCCGCGAGGGCCGCGAGCAGCAGGTCCTGGCCCTTGACCGGAGCCAGCGTCCCGACGCACAGCAGCCGTCCGCCGCCGGCCGACCGGGGGCTCACGGGCGCCGGCCCCGTGCCGGGCTGGGCGACGTGCACGCCGGCCGCCGGCAGGCCGTACCGGTCCAGCAGACGACCACGGGTCCAGTGGCTGGTGGTGACCACGGCCCGGGCGGCGGCGAGCACCGCCCCCTCGTCGTCGGCCCCGACGGCGTCGCCGCCGAAGACCATGTGCACCAGCACGACGAGCCGGAGCCGGCGCGACCGGGGCACGAGCACGGTCCGCGCGGCGGAGGCGACCAGCCCGTCGGCGAGGACGAGGGCGTCGTCCGGCAGCGCGTCCAGCGCGCCCGCCAGGGCCTCCAGCGCGGGTGGGTCGGGCCGCGGCCACGCCCCCTCGGCGGCGACCTCGGTGACCCGCCACCCGGCCCTGCGCAGGTCGTCGCAGACCTCGCGGTCGTAGCGGTTGCCGCCGCTGACCCGGGCGGGGTCGTCGATCCCCGCCGGTACGACGACGCGGACGTGCCTCACAGGGGACGGTCGTAGGTCGCCCACGCGATGTGCGACTCGTGCAGCGTGACGGCCAGGTCCGCCAGCCCCTGCCCGCCCGGACCGAGCGCGCCCTGGTGGATGCGCTCCGCCAGCCGATCGGCGATCACGCGGGCCAGCGCCTCGGTCGTGGTGTTCGTGCCGGCCAGCGCGGGTTCCTCGTCGAGGTTGCGGTAGGTCAGCTCGCCGAGCACCTCGTGCAGCAGCCCGGCGGCCGCGCCGATGTCCACGACCACCCCGTCGTCGTCGAGCTCCGCCCGGCGCACGGTCGCGTCCACGACGTACGTGGCGCCGTGCAGCCGCTGAGCCGGGCCGAACACCTCGCCGGTGAAGCTGTGGGCGATCATCATGTGGTCGCGGACCGTCACACCGAACACGCGCTCACTCCTCGTCGTAGGCGATCGTGTGGCAGAGGGCCGGGAGCCGGCCGTCGGCGAGCCGCGCCATCACCTCGGGCAGGTCGTCGAACCGCGACTGGCCGCTGAGCAGCGCGTCGAAGGAGCCGTCCCGCAGCAGGTCGAGGGCGAGCGCCAGCCGGTCCCGGGACGTCCGCGAGCTCCGTCGCGCCGGCGCCACGGACCCGACCTGGCTGCCGCGCAGCTGCAGCCGCCGGGAGTGGAACGCGCCGCCGAGCGACAGGGTCACCTCCCGGTCGCCGTACCAGCTCAGCTCCAGGACGGTGCCCTCGGCCCGGAGCAGGTCGATCGACAGCTGGAGCCCCGCGTCGGTCGCGCTCGCGTGCACCACGAGGTCGCGCCCGCCCGAGGCGCCGCCCGGCGTGGCGAAGGCGACGCCGAGCGCTTCGGCGACCGGCGCGCGGGCCTCGTCGACGTCGACCAGTTCGACCTCGGTGGACGGGAAGCGCGCCAGCAACCGCGCGACGGAGCACCCGATCATCCCCGCGCCCACGACGGTGACCCGGTCACCGAGCAGCGGCGGTGCGTCCCAGAGCGCGTTCACCGCGGTCTCGACCGTCCCGGCCAGCACGGCCCGGCGGGGCGGGACGCCGTCGGGTACCGGGACGACGGCGTCGGCGGGGACGACGTAGACGGTCTGGTGCGGGTGCAGGCAGAAGACGGTCTGCCCGACGAGCGCGGCGGGGCCGTGCTCCACCACCCCCACGCTCAGGTACCCGTACTGCACCGGGCCGGGGAAGTCCCCGACCTGGAAGGGCGCCCGCATGGCCTCGCGCTGGTGCTCGGGGATCTCGCCGCGGAAGACGAGGGTCTCCGTGCCCCGGCTGATCCCCGAGTGCAGCGCCCGGACCACGACGTCGTCCGGGCCCGGCTCCCGCAGCCGGACCGCCCGGATCTCCCCGGCGCCCGGCCCGCGCAGCCAGAAGCCCCGCGCCGGCGCCGCCGGGTCGCTCACCGCACCGGCCCCTCGGCGCGGACGGCCGGCGCGGCGTCGAACGCGTCCAGGAACCGGTCGCGGAAGGCGTCCATGGGCCACACCGGCGCGGTGGGGCCGGGCAGCAGCCCGGCGTGCCAGTCCCAGGCGGAGATGCTCCGCAGCACCGCCGGGTCCGACGTCACGAACGAGACGGGCACCTGGCGGTCCGCGTCGGGGCCGCTCACCACCGTCACGGGCTGGTGGTCACCGACGACGACGAGGACGAGGTTGTCGTCGTGGTCCAGGCGGACCACCCAGGAGATGAGCGCCTCCAGGGAGTACCCGATCGACTGGGCGTAGAGCCGGCGGACGGTCCCGGGGTCGCGCCAGGCCTCCTCCGGCGAGGGACCCTGCGTGGCCATGGCGGCGAAGACGGAGCCGTCGCCGACCTCGTCCCACGGCACCATCGTCGGCTGGGGGGTCCACGGCTGGTGGGAGGAGACGAGGTCGACCTGGGCCATCACCGGGGGGTGCCCCGGGAACAGCTCGAGCCGCTCGAAGGCGGCGAGGGTGTACTGGTCGGGCATCGTCGCCCAGCTGAAGCCGGGGCCCTGGTAGCCCAGGCCGTGCCGGTCGTAGACGCGGTCGTAGCGGTAGAACGACGCGCCCTCCGGCCACGGTGCGTCGTTGGCCGGGTTGACGGCGACGGTCCGCCAGCCGGCCGCGGAGAAGACGCTGGTGAGCGTGCGGCGGTCGCTGTCCAGGAGCCGGTCGTAGCGCGGCTGGCCGTCGATCCACAGCCCCGACTGCAGGGTCGCGTGGGCGAGCCAGCTGTAGCCGCCGTAGGTCGGCGAGTCGAGGAAGGCGCTGCGCGCCTGGAACCCGGCGCGCTCCAGCCTGCTCGTGCCGCTGCGCAGCACGGACGTGACACCGGGAGCGATGACGGGGTCCTCGACGGCGACCCGGCCGTAGCTCTCGACGAAGGCGATGACGACGTCCTTGCCGCGCAGCGCGGCGAGGAGCCCCGACCCGCTCGCCGGACCGGTCCGCGGATCGGCGGAGCGGACCGCGGTGTCGAAGCGCTCCTGGTCGGCGAGGGCGTCCCCGACGTCACGGCTGTGCGCGAGGGCCAGCCCGGCTGCGCTGGCCGATGCGACGGGGCCGGCGGGGGTGAGCTGCAGCGACAGCGCGGCGCAGACCGCCCACGCCAGGCCGAGGGCGGCGAGACCCCGGACCGATCGGCTCCGGTGCCGGGCGGCGCCGCTGGTGAGGCGGATCGTCGACCCGACGACGAGCGCGACGAGCAGCACGACGGCGAGCGCGGCCAGGACGAGGACGCCCAGGGTCGCCGACTCCCCGACCGAGTCCCGCACCACCTCGATCGCCGGCAGGAACGCGCCCCGGTCGAGCACCGGGTTGAACGGCCGGCCGAGCTGGGCGGTGAAGCCGGCGTCGAGGAGCTTGACGATCGCCAGACCGGCGAGCACCGCGCCCGCCGCCGCCGCCACGACCCGTCGGGGGCGCGGGGGCAGCACGAGAGCGAGGGCCACCAGGGCGAGCCCTTCCAGCGGGATGCGCGCGAAGGACGCCGCGGTCAGCAGGTCCAGCCGAGGGGGCGCGACGAGGACCGCCCACACCACCGCCGCCGCGACCAGCGCGGTGGCGGACCGCACCGCCCGCCGGGTATGCGGTCCCGCGCCGGTGCGGTACAGGCAGACGACGCTGCGGCCGAACGACTCGACGAGGAGCAGCAGCGCCACCCCGACCGCCGCCGTGCCGACCGGGCGGGGCAGGACGCCGGAGACCGCGACGGTGAGGACGACGCCCGCGACGGCGGCGACGACCTTGCCCCAGTACCGGGGCGGCAGCGGCGCGGCCAGCCACGGGAGGGCCCAGCCCGCCACCAGGAACACGTACCGGGCGGCGCCGATCGCCAGGACCCAGGCGCCGTGGTCCCGGGCGACCGCGACGCTCAGGACGAGGATGAGGAAGGCGTCGATCTCGCCGTCCAGCCGGGCCCCGAAGGGCGTGACGGTCCCGGTGCGGCGGGCCACCCGGCCGTCCACGTTGTCGAGCACCAGCGCGACGGAGGAGAGGACGACGACCGCGGTGGCCGGCAGGGGCCGGTCCGCGGAGTCCGCGACGAGACCGGCGACCCCGGCGGTCAGCAGCGCCCGGCCCAGCGTCACCCGGTCCGGCGGGAGGACCGGCTCGCCGCGGCGGGCCCGGCCGACGACCAGCAGCGCGGTCGCGGCCCAGCCGGAGGCGAGCCCGACCGACCAGCCCGCGGCGTCCAGTCCGACGGTCAGCGACAGGACGCCGAGCAGGGCGGCGGTGCCCAGCGCGCCCAGGACCGTCTCGAGCCGGGGAGCGCGCATCGCACCTCCATGACGGTCCAGGGCGGCCTCTGCCGGGGAGCACGGCCCCGGGCGCGCGGTGGTTCAGCCGGGGCCGGCCGGCCGCGTGGGGGCGCGCCCGGCGAGGTCGAGCTGGTGCGCCAGGTAGACCAGGTCGCCCCCGGCGAGCTGACCGCGGCGGGCCGCGAGCCAGCCGGCGAGGCCGGGCGGCGCGGCGGGGCCGGCCAGGGCGTCCTCCACCGTCTGCAGGATCGCCTCGACGAAGAACGCCTCGTCGTCCGGGTACCCGCCGTCCGGGTCGGGGTGCACGACCCAGTCGGAGGCCCCCACCGAGGCAGCCGGCGCGCCGGCGGCCCGCAGGTGGTGGAAGAGGTGGCGGCCCGTCCGGCTCTCCCCGGCGGGGCGTCCGAAACGGACGCGCTCGTCCATGGTGCGGTGGTAGGCGGCCAGGACCTCCTCGTCCGCCGGGTGGCCGGGCTGGAAGTCGCTCTCGCCGTCGTAGTTGACGGTGAACCAGTAGGCGCCCCCAGGCGCCAGCAGCCGGAGGAGCCCGGGCAGGACGGCCGGCACGTCCACCAGGTCCAGGAAGGCGTTGGCGATCAGCAGGTCGGCCGGTTCCCCGCGACCGGAGGCCAGGTGGTCGCCGAGCTCGGCCTCGACCAGCCGCACCCGGAGCTCGCCGAGACGCACGCCGTCGGGGAGGAGCTCGGTGGCGATGCCGCGCTCGCCGGCCCAGCCGCAGAGCCAGGTGCGCGAGTCCCGGAGCAACCGCCGGTCGACGTCCAGCAGCACGTACTCGCCGGCGCTGAGGACCTGCCACTCGAGCAGGCGAGCCACCATCGTCCCGAGGCCGGCGCCGATCTCCAGGACACGGCAGCCGTCCGGCGGCAGCAGGCCGCGGAGGTCCCCCAGCACCCGGTGGTTGAGGGCGCGGTCGTCCACGGTCTTCTTGGCCGCCAGGTAACGGGTGTAGGGGTAGGTCATCGTTTCTCCGCCACCAGCGCGAACTTGCGCACCCGCCCGGACCCCAGCCAGTCGCTCCACGACCGGTGGGCGCGGAGCAGGTCGGTCAGGGCGGCGGCGCCGATGACCGCCGAGATCCCGGCGGCGTCCGCCTGGTAGGACCGCAGCAGCGCCGTCGCCGTCGCGTGGTGGGCCGCGGTCCGCTCCTCCTGCCAGGTCACGGTCAGACCGGCCTCGCGCAGCAGGCCGGTCAGCGCGGCGAGCGGGATCAGCCACACGGTGTCGGCGTCGGGCATCCGGGCGCGCTCGCCCGCGGTGAGCGGCGTCCCCTCCTCGAGGGTGCAGGCCAGGCGGCCCCCCACGGGCAGGGCGCCGGCGACCGCCTCGACCAGGGCCGCCTTGTCGGGGAAGGCCAGCATCGTCTCCAGGAGCAGCACGACGTCGAAGCGACCGTCGGGCAGCGGCGGCACGTGCGCCTGCTCGAAGCGGCACGGCAGGCTGCCGGCCAGTCCGCGGGCGATCTGCACGGCGCTCGCGGAGCTGTCCACGCCCAGGTAGCGGCACCCCAGCTCCGCGGTGATCATCCGGCCCGGGCCGGCGACCCCGCAGCAGAGGTCCAGGACCGAGACGCCGGGGCCGATGCCGGCGCGGCGGGCCAGGGCCCGGATCTCGCCCGCGCGCATGAAGCTCTCCTGGCCGACGTACTCCCCGCGGGGGTGCGCGGCCTCGCCGGCCCGCTGCAGCGCCGTCCGGAACGGCGCCCGCTCGTCCTGCCGCACCACCGGGCGCCCACCACCCCTCGGGTCCGGGAGGCCGCCTGTCCTCCGCCGTGCGTCCGGCCTCGGTCCGGTCTGCCAGGGAGCACGGGGCGACGGCGGGGACGGTTCACCCGGTCGGGCGCACGCTGAACCGCCGGCCGAGGTCGTACGTTTCCGAGGACGTGACCACGGTGCGGGCGACGACCGGCTCCGACCGCCACGTCGGCGCGTCCGGTGGCCGCGGGAGTGCCGGGTCTCGCTGGGGCCGGCAGCCGCGCGCCGCGGTATCGACAGCGACGGCGGTGAGCCGGATGCTCCTCGGGGTGAGCCGATCCAGGATGCCGGAGGCGGCCGACGAGGTGCTGCTGCGGCGGCTCTGGGACGAGCACGCCGGACCGCTGCTGGGGTTCGTCATCCGGCTCAACGGCGGTGACCGCGGTGCCGCGGAGGACGTGGTGCAGGAGACGCTGCTGCAGGCCTGGCGGCACCCGGAGGTGATGGACCCGGCTCGCGGACCGCTCCGGCCGTGGCTGTTCACGGTGGCCCGCCGGCTGGTCATCGACCGCCACCGGGCGCGCCTCGCCCGTCCCGCCGAGGTCGACGACGCCGTCCTGCCGCACCTGGTCGCGGACGACGGCACGGACACCGCCCTGGATCGCTGGCTGGTCGCCGACGCGCTCTCCGCGCTGACCCCGGCGCACCGGGAGGTGCTGCTGCACACCTACTACGCCGGTCGTACCGTCGCCGAGGCGGCCGTCGTCCTGGGCGTGCCGCCCGGGACGGTGAAGTCCCGCGTCTTCTACGCCCTGAGGGCGCTGAAGCTCGTCCTCGAGGAGCGGGGGGTCACGACGTGAGCTGCCCGCGGGAGGTCGACGTCGGCGCCTACCTGCTCGACGCCCTGGAACCCGACGAGCGGATGGGCATGGCGGCCCACCTGCGCGGCTGCCCCGTGTGCAGCCGGACCCTGGACGAGCTCGGCGGCCTGCCGCCGTTGCTGGCCACCATCCGGCCCGGGGACGCGCACCCGGAGGACCCCGTCCCCAGCGAGGTCTCCTTCCAGCGGTTGCGCCGCTCGGCGGTCCCCGTCCGGCCGGTCCGCCTGCGCCACCGCAGGTTGCTTGCCGGGGCCGTCGCGGCGGCGGTGGTGGTCGGCGGGGGCATCGGTGCCGGTGTGGTGCTGACCTCGGGGCCCGCGGAGCCGGCGACGCTGCAGGGCAGCGCGGGCGACCTCCACGCCTGGGCGACGGTCGCCCCGGAGGGTGACGGCTCGAGCATCGCGCTGACCATGGAGGGCCTCCCGCACGGAGCGACGTGCTGGCTGGTGGCCGTGGGCCAGGACGGCGAGCGGCACCGCACCCGCAGCTGGATCACCGACGAGGGCGACCACTCGTGGACCGGCACGGTCGCGCTCTCACCCGAGCAGCTGGCCCGGCTGGAGATCGTCGGCGGCGACGGGCGCACGCTGGTGACCCTGCCCGCCTGAGCGGGCGACCGGTCAGCCGATCTGCAGCGCGGTGCAGCGCCAGCGGCCGTCCATGCCCTCCAGCCGGGCGGCGACGGCGTGCGCCCGCCCCGCGCGGTGGACGACGGCGCTGACCTCCGCCACGCCGTCGACCGGCTCGCAGACGCGCACCGGCCCGACCACCACGGGCGCGCTCCCCTCGGTGCACCACCGCGGCGGGCGACGGGCCGACAGCGCGGCGTAGACCCCGGTCGAGGCGAGCGGCTGCACCTGGGTCAGCGGGCGACGGCCGACGAGGGCCTCCAGCGCGGTGGTCACCAGCCGCCGGGCCGCCGCAGCCGCGGGCGGGAGGTCGGCCCGCCCCGTCAGGACCGGTCCGAACTCGTCCAGCGGGAGGCCGGCCACGTCGCGCAGCCGAGGGCCCGGGCGCGGGACCGGCCGGGGGAGTGGCTGCTCCGGATGCACCAGGCGCAGCGCCGGCCGGAGCTCGCCCGGCGGCTGCGGCGTGGGGACGACCGTCACCCGCAGGGCCGGAGGCGCAGGGGGGACGGTGCGGGACGGTGCGGTCATCGAGGGCTCCCGGGGACGGCGGTGGGGGACGGTCGGATCACGGCCGGGCAGGTGGTCGGAGCACCTGGCCCGGCAGCAGCAGGTCGGGGTCCGGGCCGATCACCTCGGCGTTGGCGTGCCACCAGGCGGCGACGGCCGTGGCGACCTCGGCGGTGGAGGGCTGCGCCCCGCCGGTGCGCGCCAGGTGGCCGGCGGCGATGGTCCAGAGGCAGTCGCCGCGCACCACGACGTGCTCGCCGGCGGCGGGAGCCTCCGGCCAGTCGGGGATGGCGTTGCGGGGGTCGCCGTCCGGCGCGGTGGGCGCCACCGGTGCCGGCCAGTCGGGCACGGCCTGCCCGGGGAGTCCGGCGGTGACCCCCGGGTCGGCCGCGGCGGCCGCCGAGGTGAGGGGCAGCCCGGGCGCCGCGGCGCCCAGCACCGGCGGTGCGATGCCGAGCCCGATGCCCAGCGCGAGCGCGGCGGCCCGCCGGGCACCGGAGGGCAGCAGCCCGCGGAGTGCGCCGGCGGCGAGCGCGCCGGCGGCCCCGGGCAGCGCCGCGGTGGCGGTCAGCGCCAGGCCGAGCGCGCCCCAGCCCCACACCACCCAGGCGAGCAACCCGACCAGGTGCACCACCAGGGCGTCGGCCCCGACGGTGTCGGCGGTGCGCTGCGCTGCGGCGACGGCGGTGACCGAGGTGGGCGGCACTGGGGCGAGGAGCACGAGGACCGCGGCGATCCCGGCCATGCAGAGGGCCGTCCCGAGCAGTCGCCGCACCGGCATGAGCCACCTCCCCCGTGTTGACGTCACGCCACTAAAGCAACCAAATGCAGGCAAACGCAAGTACTTGCACGATCTAGGCTGTGAGCATGCGATGGCAGCAGCTGTTCGCGGACCTGCAGGCGCAGTTCGAGGCCGCGGAGGACGCCCAGGACCGGGCCGAGTGGGCCTCGCGTGCCCGGGCCGAGATCGGCGCGGTGCGGCTGGCCGAGCGGATCGGTGGTTCGCTCGGGGCAGAGCTGGTGGTCACCTGCCGGGGAGCCGGCCGGGTCCGCGGCGTGCTCGCCGACCAGGGGGGCGACTGGCTGCTGCTCGCCGACGACCGCGGTCGGGACCAGCTGGTGGCGATGGCGGCGGTGCGGGCCGTCGAGGGTCTGGGGCGCTGGACGGCGCCGGCCGAGGACCCGGGCCCGGTGCGTGTGCGCCTGGACCTGCGCCGGGCCCTGCGCGGCCTGGCGCGCGACCGCAGCGCCGTCCAGCTCGTGCTGGAGGACGGCTCGCTGCTGACCGGGACGATCGACCGGGTGGGCGCGGACTACGTGGAGGTGGCCGAGCACGCGGCGGACCAGCCGCGCCGCCCGGGCGCGGTGCGCCGGGTCACCGCCGTGGTCGTCGACGCCGTGGCCGTCGTGCGCACCCTGGCGCCCGGATGGGACTGAGCCGTCAGGCCCGCTCGGAGGCGTCGGCCCCGGCGGTGGAGCCGGCCGCAGGCTCGGGGGGCACGGCGCCGGCGCGGGCCTCGGCGTACTTCTGCTGGATGAAGCGCTCGAGCTCGTCCACCTCGACGCGCCACTGGCCGCGCCCGCCGATCTGGATGGCGATCAGCTCCTTGCGCCGCACCAGCGCATAGGCCTGCGACCACGAGACGTTGAGGATCTCCGCGACGTCGTCGAGGGTCAGGAAGCGGGGCGTGGGCATGGGCGTCTCCATCCGTTCGCGGACCAGTCTGTCAGCCGTGCCGGTGGTCCGTGGCGGCCGTCCACACCCGAACGTGTGGACGACGGATGCACGAGATCGGATGCGTACCGCATCATCGGCGTCCCAACGCCGTCACCGACCCGCATCGACGGGTCGACGCGCCCGACCGGGCCGGCGACGTGCTCGCAGAGAGAAGGTCGTGTGACCGCCGTGCGCACCCCCGGCACCACCGAGCTGCCGGCCGGGCCCACCCCGCGGCGGGTCCGGGCGCCGGGCTGGCTGGACCTCCGGCTGGTGCTCGGCGTGCTGCTCGTCCTCGCCTCGGTGCTGCTCGGCGCCCGGGTCGTCAGCGCGGCGGACGCCACCGTGCCGGTGTGGAGCGCCGCCGAGGACCTGGCGGCGGGAACGGTCCTGACCGCCGAGGACCTCGTGGTGGTCGACGTCCGGCTCGACGAGGCGGCGGAGAAGTACCTGTCGGGCAGCACCCGACCCGACGGCAGCGCCCTCTCCCGCGGCGTGCGGGCCGGCGAGCTGCTGCCCCGCTCGGCCCTCGAGGGCCCCTCGGAGCTGGTCCAGCTCGCGCTCCCGGTCCAGGCGGGTTACGTGCCCCCCGGGCTCCGGCGAGGGCAGCTGATCGACGTGTACGCCGTCGCCGATCCGGCGGCCGGCGCCGCCGGCCAGGACGTCGGCAGCGTCGCGCTCGTCGTCGGGGCGGCACCGGTGCAGGCGCTGTCCGGCGGCGCCCAGGGCGTCCTGTCGACACCGACCGCCACGGTGCAGGTCGTCGTCGGCGTGGCGGCGGACGACGCCGCCGACGTGCTCGCCTCCATCGCCGGGCGCCCGCTCGTGGTGGTCGCCCACCCCGCCGGCGCGACCGCGGAGGTCGGCGTCACCCGCGCCGACCGGGAGCGCGCGACCCCGACGCCGACCTCGGTCCCGGTGCCCGCACCGCCCGCCGCACCGCCCGCCGCACCGCCCGCCGTGGCGACCGGCAGCGCGCCCGCCGCGGCGGGACCGACCGGCTGATGGCCCTGCAGGTCTTCACCGCCGTCACCGGCGCCGGCTGGGAGTCCGAGCTCGTCGGTGCCCTCGACCGGGACGACCACGGGGTCACCGTGGTCCGCCGCTGCGTCGACGTCTCCGACCTGCTGGCCGCCGCCGCCACCGGTACCGGCCAGGCGGTGCTGCTGTCGGCGGAGCTGCGGCGGCTCGACGGGGAGACGGTCGCCCGGCTGCACGCGGCCGGGGTCGCGGTCGTGGGTCTGGTCGAGCCCGGCGACGAGGCCGCCGCGCAGCGGCTGCGCCGCCTCGGGGTCGCCCAGGTGCTGCCGGCGGACGCCGACCCCGAACTGATCGCGCGGGCGCTGCGGGACGCGGTGTCGGGCGTCCCGGCGCCCGGCCACGACGTCGCCGACCTGCGTGCGGCCCTCCCGGCGTCCGGCGCCCCCGGCGCCTCCGGCGAGCGGGAGCGGCCGCGGGGTGGGCAGGGCCGCGTCGTCGCGGTGTGGGGCGCGACCGGCGCCCCGGGCCGGACGACGGTCGCGGTGGGCCTCGCCGACGAGTCGGCCCGGCTCGGCGTGCCCACCCTGCTGGTCGACGCCGACGTCCACGGCGGCGTGGTGGCCCAGGTGCTCGGGCTGCTCGACGAGTCGCCCGGGCTCGCCGGCGCCGCCCGGCAGGCGGGGCTCGGCACGCTGGACGGCGCGGCGCTCGCCGCGCTGGCATGGGCGGTGCGCCCGGACCTGCGGGTGCTCACCGGGCTGGCCCGCGCCGACCGGTGGCCCGAGCTGCGGCCGGCCGCGGTGGCCGCGGTGCTCGACGAGGCCCGCCACCTCGCGCAGCTGACCGTCGTGGACTGCGCCTTCGGCGTGGAGGACGACGAGGAGCTCTCCTTCGACACCGCGGCCCCCCGGCGGAACGGGGCGACCCTCGCCGTCCTCGAGCAGGCCGACACCGTGCTGTGCGTCTCCGGGGCCGACCCCGTGGCCCTCCAGCGGTGCGTGCGGGCGCTCGACCAGCTGCACGACGTGCTGCCCGACGTCGAGCCCGAGCTCGTCGTCAACCAGCTGCGCCGAGGGCCGGTCCCCGGGGATCCGCGGCAGGAGGTCGGCGACGCGCTGGCGCGCTTCACCGGCCGGCGCCCGCGGTTCTTCCTCCCGGCGGACCGCCGCGCGACCGATGCCGCCCTCGCGGCCGGCCGCACCCTGGCCGAGGCGGCGGCCGGCTCGCCCCTGCGCGCGGAGCTGCGGGCGCTCGCCGCCCAGCTCGCCGGTGTGCCCGCCCTCGCCGCCGGACGCCGTCGTGCGCTCGGCCGGCGGGCGGGCTGACCACCGGGCTGTCCGGAACGTCGTCCCCGTCGTAGCGTGGGGCACCGCAGGGGGAGGAGAACGATGGTCGAGCGGCTGGGCACCCTGGAGGCCTCGTTCCTCTACCTCGAGGAACCCGGCACCCCCATGCACGTCGGCGGGGTGCTGGTGCTGGAGGCGCCCCCGGGCGGGCTGGAGGCGCTGGCGGCGCTGGTCGAGGCGCGGTTGTCCCTGGTGCCGCGGTACCGGCAGCGCGTCGCGGAGGTGCCGGGCCACCTCGCCAACCCCGTGTGGGTCGACGACCCCGACTTCTCGCTCGACTACCACCTGCGCCGGTCGGGGCTGCCCCGGCCGGGCACGGAGCAGCAGCTGCTCGACCTGGTCTCCCGGCTGATGTCCCGGCCCCTGGACCGCAGGCGCCCGCTGTGGGAGGCCTACCTGGTCGAGGGGCTGGAGGGCGGCCGGGTCGCGGTGGTGACCAAGACCCACCCGGCGCTGGTGGACGGCCTCAGCGCCGTCGACATCGGCCAGGTGCTGCTGGACGTCTCCCCGGACGCGCCGGTCCCCTCGCCCGGCGAGTGGTCGCCCCGGCGCCCGCCGTCGGGGGTGGAGCTGGTGTGGTCGGCGTTCGAGGACTACCGCCGCCGCCCGTCCTCGCTGGTGGAGCTCACCCGCTCGGCGGTGACGGACGCGCGGGCCACCGCGGTCCGCATCGGCGGTGTCGCCGGCGGGCTGGTCCGGACGGCCCGCTCGGCGATCCTCCCGGCGCCGCACAGCCCGCTGAACGCGACGATCGGCCGGCAGCGCCGGGTCGCGGTGGCGTCCGCCGACCTCGACGACCTCAAGCGGGTGCGCAAGGCCCACGGCGGAACGGTCAACGACGTGCTGCTGACCGTCGTCGCGGGGGCTCTCCGGGAGTGGTTGCTCTCGCGCGGCGAGCCGGTCGTCGGCGGCACCTCGGTGCGCGCCCTGGTTCCGGTGTCGGTGCAGGACGAGGACGGGGCCGGCGGCAACCAGGTCACCTCGCACCTCGTGGACCTGCCGGTCGGCGAGCCCAACCCGCGGGTCCGCCTCGCGCGGCTCACCTACGCCATGCGGGGGGTGACCCAGCACGGGCGGTCCGTCGGCGCGGACAGCCTCATCGCGCTCGGCGGCTTCGCGCCCTCGACCCTGCACGCGCTCGGCGCGCGGGCCGCGCGCGGGCTCTCCCGGCGGCTGTTCAACCTCGTGGTGACCAACGTGCCCGGCCCGCAGCTGCCGCTGTACGCCGCCGGCGGCCGGGTGCTCGAGGTGTTCCCGGTGGTGCCGCTGGCCCGGGGGCAGGGGCTCTCGATCGGGATGACCTCCTACGACGGCACGGTCTTCTTCGGCCTCAACGCCGACCGGGACAGCGTCAGCGACGTCGAGGTGCTCGCCGACC
Organism: Blastococcus sp. SYSU DS0541; assembly: GCF_054050875.1. Classification (NCBI taxonomy): domain Bacteria; kingdom Bacillati; phylum Actinomycetota; class Actinomycetes; order Geodermatophilales; family Geodermatophilaceae; genus Blastococcus; species Blastococcus sp. SYSU DS0541. The sequence continues at coordinate 137,049 of NZ_JBJHAD010000001.1, forward strand.
TGATCGAGCAGGAGGTCGCGGGGCTGGTCGAGACCTCCACCTGAGCCTCCGCCGGCCGGCCGTTACGGTCGTGCCTCCACCGACGAAGGGGGTCGACCGGGTGCGCGTGTACCTGCCGGCGACGACGAACGTGCTCCGCACCCTGGTCGACGAGGGGCGGCTGCCCGCTCCGCAGACCGTCTTCGCGGTGACCCCGCAGCTGCGCCGGTTCTACGCGGTGAGCGACGCGGAGGCGGACGGCGAGGAGCTGGAGTACGCCGCCCTCCTGGCCGCGGCGCGCGCCAGCCTGCGGCTCCTGGACCTCGATCCCCTGGCCGCGCGCCGGCGGGTGGTGCTCGCGGCCGACGTGCCCGACGACGCGGTGACCCCGATGGACGAGCCGCACGTCGACCCGGGCGCGGCCCGCGTCCGGCACGAGATCCGCGTCGAGGACGTGGCGAGCGCGCACATCGACGACGCAGAGGCCGAGGGCGACGTCCGCGCCGCCGTCGCCGTCGTCCTGGAGGCCGACCTCGGCAGCGAGGACGCGCAGTTCGTCGTCGACCAGGCCGAGGGGCACGAGCTGGGCTGGTACGCCACGCAGGAGATAGGCCCGGTGCTCGAGCTGCTGTGAGGCCCCGCGGACCGGCCGCCCGGGGGAGCGGCACGGTGCCGCCTCCGTAGGATCACGACCCGTCCGCAGCGTCGAGGTCGGGAGCCAGCACATGCAGTTCGGTCGGTACTACGAGGAGTTCGAGGTCGGGGCCGTCTACAAGCACTGGCCCGGGAAGACCGTCACCGAGTACGACGACCACCTGTTCTGCCTGCTCACGATGAACCACCACCCGCTGCACATGGACGTGAACTACGCGGAGAAGACCACCGACTTCGGCAAGAACGTCGTCGTCGGCAACTACATCTACTCGCTGCTGCTCGGCATGAGCGTCCCCGACGTCTCGGGCAAGGCGATCGCCAACCTGGAGATCGAGTCGCTGCGCCACGTCGCCCCGACGTTCCACGGCGACACGATCTACGGGGAGACGACGGTCCTGGACAAGACGCCGTCGAAGTCCAAGGACGACCGGGGCGTCGTGCACGTGGAGACGATCGGCTACAAGCAGGACGGCACGGTCGTCTGCATCTTCCGGCGCAAGGTGATGGTGCCCAAGCGCTCCTACGGCGAGGCCCGCGGCGGCGAGCAGCCCGGCCGCCCGGAGCCCACGCCCCGCGGCTGAGGACGGCGGGCGTGCTGACCGGTCAGTCCGGCAGCACGCCCCACCCGCGCAGCGTCTCCACCAGCCGGGGCGTGCACGGCAGCCCGGCCAGCGTCGCCGCGTCCGCGAAGACCGCGTCGACGGCGTCGTCCCCGGCGACCGGCTGAGCGGCCGGGCCGACGAGCGCGCAGGCGACGTCGACGACGTCGTAGACGACCGCGCCGGCGTCGATCCGGACGCGGCCCACCTCCGCGCCGGCGCGCACGTGCAGCCCGGTCTCCTCGCGCACCTCCCGCTCGACGGCGCGGGCGACGGTCTCGCCGGGCTCCACCCGCCCGCCGGGCACCGACCACAGGCCCCGGCCGGGGGCGTTGCGCCGGCGCACCAGCAGCAGGCGGCGGTGCGCGTCGTGCACGATCGCGCCGACGCAGCGCACCACGGGCGGCTCGCCGTCGGTCACGCCCGCAGGCTACGCAGGCCGCCGACGGGGTCGCCCCGCCGCGCTGCGCTTGACGATCGCGGCCGCTCCCGAGACCGTGTCCCCGATGAGTGCGTCGCCGGTCTGCCCGCGCTGCGGTGAGCCACTGGTCGTCCGCCACGGGTCCGAGGCGCACGCCTGGTGCCACCTGCACGGCGCCGTCACGCCCCTGCACCACACCGCGCTGGTCGCCCACGACGCGATCGCCGCCGTCACCGCCGACGCACGCGTGCCGGCGTGGGTGCCCGACCCGGTGCCGCCGGGCTGGGCGGTGACCGGCCTGGCGTGGGGCGGCGAGCCGGGCGCGCGGGCGATCGTCGTCGACTGCGCCGGTCCCGCGCCGCTGGGCGGAGCCGCCGAGCTCGTGCTGGTGGCCGAGGAGCCCGGCACCGGAGTCGGCTGCGGCTACGCGGGGCTCCCCGGGCTCGACCCCGGTGACGTCATCTCCGGGCCGAGCTCGGCGTACGTCGAGGCCGCCGGCCAGCACGCCCCGCTGTGGGCGGTGCCGACCCGCGACGACCGTGCCGCGTTCGTCGGGGAGGCCTACGGCGTCTGGCTGTGGCTGGTCATGTGGCCGCAGAGCGCGGCGTGGCTGCTGGTCGAGGAGCTCCACCTGCTCGACCTGCGCGAACGCATCTACCCCGACCTGCCGCTGGGCCCGGTGGGGGAGCACCTGCTCCCCGGCCGCTGACCCGCGGGTGCCGGAACCGGACGGGCCGCCGGGGGACCGGCGCGTCGGGCGGGCCCACCCTGGGGCCTGTGTTACTCATGGGACGAACGCGTCCGCCGCACCCGGCGGGCCCTCCTGCCGGCCCGGGCGACCCGGGCCGCCTCACCCGCACCCCGGAGGTGGCGGTGAACCTGAAGAAGGTCCTCACCTGGCTGGTCGTCGCCTTCGTGCTGTTCTACGTGATCCAGGCGCCGGAGTCCTCGGCGCAGCTGGTGCGCAACGCCGGCGAGGCGCTCGGCGACGCCGCCTCCTCCCTCGCGCAGTTCGTCGGCTCCCTCGTCTGAGCCGGTGAGCGCCCCCGCCGGGCTGCCGACCCGGGCCGCCAAGGACGTCCGGAAGTACCTGCTGGACGACGAGGACGCGGTGGTGGTCACCCGTCGGCACTGGGCGGTGCTCATCGTGCCGACGCTCAAGTTCCTGCCGGTCCTGCTCGTCGGCGGGTGGCTGCTCGTGCTGGATCCCGACAACCGGGTGACGAGCACGATCGGGATGCTCGTCGTCCTCGTGGCGCTGGGCACCTACGGCATGCGCGTCGGCGAGTGGTGGATGCGGCACTTCATCGTCAGCCGGCGGCGGGTGCTGCTGACCTCGGGCGTCATCGTCCGCACCGTCACCCTGCTGCCGCTGCGCCGGATCACCGACCTCACGTGGAAGGAGACCTTCCTCGGCCAGCTGCTGGGGTACGGGACCTTCCGCTTCGAGTCCGCCGGGCAGCAGCAGGGCCTGTCGGAGATCACCTTCCTCCCGCGCGCCGGGGACCTGTACCGGGAGGTCAGCGGCCTGCTGTTCGGGAGCGACTGGGGCAGCGCCTCCTCCGGGGACGACGAGGGCAACCCCGAGGCGCCGCCGCCGGCCGGGCCGGTCGCCACCGGTGGACGGCGCGACACCGAGCCGATCCCGCCGATCCGGCCGCGGCAGCCGTGACCGGCCGCCCACCGGGTGCGGCGGGCCGCCGTGGGGGAGGCTGACCGGTGATGCGGATCGACCTGCACACCCACTCCTCGGTGTCCGACGGCACCGACGACCCCCCTGCGCTGCTCGCCGCCGCGCGGGCCGCGGGGCTGGACGTCGTGGCGCTCACCGACCACGACACGACGGCGGGCTGGGCGGCGGCGGAGGAGCACCGCCCGGCCGGGCTCACCGTCGTCCCCGGCATGGAGCTCTCCTGCCGCTGGTTCCCCTCCGACGGGCCACCGGTCAGCGTGCACCTGCTGGGCTACCTGTTCGACCCGCTGCACCCGGTGTTCGCCGCCGAGCGGGCCCGGCTGCGGGACGAGCGCCTCGGCCGCGCCGAGCGGATCGTGCAGGCGCTGGCCGACGACGGGTACCCGGTGTCCTGGGCGGAGCTGGTCGAGCACGCCGGCGGCGGGGTGGTCGGCCGGCCGCACGTGGCGCGGGCGCTGGTCCGCGCGGGCGTCGTGGGCACCGTCGACGAGGCGTTCGCCGGGCTGCTGCACCACCGCAGCCCCTACTACGTGAGCAAGGCCGACACCGACGTCCGCGAGGGGATCGCCCTCGTGCGGGCGGCCGGCGGCGTCCCCGTCTTCGCCCACGGGCTGGCCACCAAGCGCGGGCGGGTGGTGGGCGACGACGCGATCGCGGCCATGGCGGCGGCGGGGCTGCTCGGCCTGGAGGTCGACCACCCCGACCACACCGCCGCGCAGCGCGCCCACCTGCGCGGCCTGGCCGCCGAGCTCGACCTGCTGGTCACCGGATCCAGCGACCACCACGGCACCAACAAGGCGACGCCGCTCGGCGCGTGCACGACCGACCCGGAGGAGTACGAACGGCTGGTGGCGGCCGGCACCGGCGCCGCGCCCTGGGGCGACTGAGCCGGGTCGTCGCCCCCCGCGGCTACCGTGACCGGCATGCGCAACCCGACCGACGGCGGCCAGGCGGTGCTGCCCGGCATGCCCCGCCGGCTGCTGCGCGCCTCGCCGAAGTCGCTGGCCGACTTCTCCGACTGCCCCCGGCGCTACCGGTTCGCCAACGTCGACCGGCCCAGCCCGCCGCGCGGCCCGCGGTTCGCCCACCACACGGTCGGGACGGCGCTGCACCAGGTGCTCTCCTCGTGGTGGGACCTGCCCGTCGAGCGCCGCACGCCCGGCGCCGCTCGGCAGCTGCTGATCGGCGCGTGGAGCCCGGCCGGCTTCCGCGACGCCGAGCAGTCCGACCGCTGGCGGGCGCGGGCGGCGGGCTGGCTCTCCGACTACCTCGCCGACGTCGACCCCACCCAGGAGCCCCGCGCGCGGGAGCGGACGGTGAGCACGATGACCGAGCGGATGACGCTCTCGGGCCGGGTCGACCGCATCGACGAGCGCGGCGACGAGCTGGTCGTCGTCGACTACAAGACCGGCCGCTCGCCGAGCACCGACGACGAGGCGCGCGGCTCCCAGGCCCTCGCGCTCTACGTGCTCGCCGTCCGCCGCACGCTGCGCCGGCCGTGCAACCGCGTCGAGCTGCACCACGTGCCCACCGGCACCGTCGCGGCGTTCGAGCACACCGAGCGCTCGCTGGCCAACCACGTCCGGCGGGCCGAGGACGTGGCGATCGACATCCAGGCGGCGAGCGAGGCGGTGGCCGCGGGCGAGGACCCCGACGCGGCCTTCCCGGCGGTACCGGGCCGGCAGTGCGGGTGGTGCGACTTCCGGTCGAGCTGCCCGGCCGGCCAGGCGGCGGGGTCCGCCCGCGAGCCCTGGAGCTTCCTCCCCGAGGACGAGTCCTAAGCCGCGGACGAGGCGTCGGCCACGCGGGCGTAGCCGGCGCGCACGATCGGGGACCGGTACGCGCGGTCGGGGAGCGCCAGGAACGCGGCCCGGAACGCCCTGAGCCCGGCGGTCGCCGCGGCGTCGGTCAGCGCGAGCCCGGGCAGGGAGTACAGCTGCCGGGCCCAGGCGGGCTGCAGGGCGAAGCAGAGCCCGGCCAGGCTGCCCCACACCGGCCGGGCCGGCGTCAGCAGCTGCAGCCACCCGGGCATCGGCGGAAGGAACAGGTCGCGGATGCCCTTCACGGCCGCGGGGGTGGCGGCGAGCGAGGGGCGGATCTCCTCGAAGTAGGCGTCCAGCGCGGCCACCGACCGCGGCACGGTCTCCAGCGGCACGCCGACGAGGTGCGCGAAGGCGACCTGTTCGGCCACGTAGCGGTCGGCCTCCTCGTCCGAGACCGCGACGCCGGCCCGGCGCGCCGTCGTCAAGATGGACCGGACCGCGCAGTTGTGCACCCACAGGAGCAGGTCCGGGTCGTCGACGCGGTACGCCCGGCCGGTCGTCTCGTCCACGCCCGACAGCTTGCGGTGGTAGCCCCGCACCCGGGCGGCCATCCGGCGGGCCTCGGTGCGCCGGCCGAAGACGACCGTCTCCATGTACTGGCCGGTGCGGGTCATCCGCATCCACCAGTCGTCCTTGAACCCGGTGGAGTTGCGCGCCACGCCGTCCATGGCGACCGGGTGCAGGGCCTGCAGCATCAGGGACCCCATCGCGCCGACGTGGTAGGCGGGGTCGCTGTGGATCCGCCACGTCACGCTGCCGGGGCCGAAGAAGCCCAGCCGGTCCTCCTCCTCGGTCCAGTCATCGGGCGAGGGCAGGGGAGCGAGCCGGCTCACGACCGGCCTCCGGCGCTCGACCAGAAGTCGCAGAGCACCTCGAGGGTCCGGGGTGGGTTCTCGACGGCGGGGGAGTGGATGGCGAAGTCGATCACCTCGTGGCGGGCGCCCAGTCGCTCTGCCATGTCGGCCTGCACGTGCGGCATCCACGCGTCGTCGGCCTCGCCGTGCGCCACCAGGATCGGCACCCCGGTCTCCTTGAGCTCGGCCACCCGGTCGGGTTCGGCGAGCATCGCCGCGGCCATGCCGCGGAGCCCCGCGGCGGAGTTGCGCAGGAACCGCCGGGAGTAGAACTCCCGGGTCGGCGCCGGCACGGCCTGCGCCCTGGGGTCGGTCATCGCCACCTGCTCCAGGGTCTGGTGCACCAGCGGCACACCGCCGGCGTCCAGCAGCGGGCCGAGGTGGTCGAGCAGCTCGGCGCGGCGCCCGGTCAGCCGCGAGGGCCCGGAGCCCAGGAGCGTGAACGTCGTGAAGAGGGCCGGCTGGGCGAGGACCGCGGCGCGGGTCACCAGCCCGCCGAAGCTGTGCCCCACCAGGTGCAGCGGTGCGCCGGACTCCTCGCGCAGCACCCGGGCCACCGCGCGGACGTCGTCGCCCAGCGTCTCCACCGAGTACTGGGCCGGGTCGTCGGGTCCGGGCGACTCGTACTGCCCGCGCTGGTCCAGCGCCACGACCCGGTACCCGGCGGCGGCCAGCGGCCGCAGCAGGGGCGCGAAGTCCTCCTTGCTGCCCGTGTAACCGGCCACCATCAGGACCGTGCCGCGCTCGGCGCTCCCCCCGGTGTCCAGGGCGGCGAGCGGCCCGGCGCCACCGGCGAACGTGCGCGGAACAGCGTCGTGCTGCGCGAGCTGGCGGAGGTCGTCGGGCGCGATGGCGAGGGACATGGCGTGGGCGTCGGGGCCGCCGGGCAGGACCATGGTGCCCAGTGAACCCCGCTCGCGGCGGCGATGCCGCACGGGTACCGCCTCAACGGTAGGCGCGGACCTCGCCGGGTAGCGCGAGCACCACGACGTTCCCGACGACGGTGGCCACCGCCCCGCCGGGGAGCGCGGTCGCCTCGGACCGGCCGAGCTCGTCGCCGGTCGCGGGGTCGCGGTGGACGACGCCGTCGGCGGTCGGGACGGGGAGCGCCGGGGCGCCGTCCGGGGTCGTGGTCGGCTGCCCGGGCAGGCCGGTCGCGGGGACGTCCCACAGCGGTCGTGCCGACTGCGGGTCCAGGGCGGTCAGCGTGCCCCCGGCCCGGATCAGTACGGCGGTGTCGGTGGCCTCCTGCCCGACCGTGTCCCCGGCGCCGGCGGGGAGGGTGGTGAGGAGGGCGCCGTCGGCGGCCGAGAGCAGCTGGACCTCCTCACCCAGCCGCACAGCCACCAGCAGGGCGGCCCCGACCAGCTCGGCGGTCTGCCCGTCGGGCACCCGCAGGTCGCGGGTCCAGTGCTCGTCGCCGTCGAACCCGTCGAGCAGACGCAGCTGCGCGTCCGGGGAGTCGGCGCACTGGTGGAGGACGGCGACGCCGGCGTCCCCGGCGGCGGAGCCGAGCAGCGTGCAGCCCTCCGGCGGCGCGTACCGCCAGCGGATGCCGCCGCCGAGGGGGTCGAGGGTGACGATCCCGGTGGGGGTGCCGGCCAGGACGATCCGGTCGGTGGCGGAGAGGGTGACCTCCGGCCGGAAGTTCACGTTGCGGGTCCAGGCGCGCACCCCGGTCCCGGCGTCGAGGGCGACCGCCTCGTCGCAGCGGTCCTCCGTGCGGAAGACCGCGACCGCGACGCCGTCGGTCACGGTGAGCCCGCAGAGCCGGGCGTTGTCCCTCGTGTAGTGCCAGGCCTCCGCGCCGGTCACCGGGTCCAGCGCCCGCACGCCGTGCGGCGAGCCGACGAGCACCCGGCCCTCGGCGACGACGTCCCCGGGCAACGGCTCGCTCGCGGCCGACCACCCCAACGAGACGGCGCCGGCCGGCGTCCCCGGGGGGACGTCGGCCGGCGCGGCGGTGGTGCTCGAGGTGGCGGCGGCGTCCGACCCGCGCCACAGCAGGGTGGCGACGACGACCAGCGCCAGCGTGGCAGCGACCCAGATCCAGACCCGCAGCGGCATCTGCACCAGGCTGGAACGGCCGCCCTCCAGGGGCCCACGCCGAGCGTGCGAGGCGTGGGGGGGAGGGTGGTCCTTCATCAGGACGCGGCGTCGGCGCCCGAGTGCTCCGCGCCCGCCCCCTCGCCGCCGGAGCCGCTCCGTCCGGCACCGCCACGGCGGCGGCGACGGCGGCGCGGCTTGGCGCTGCCGCCCTCGGTGGAGGCCGCGGGGACGCTGTCGGGGGAGGCGTCGCCCTCCGGGGCGGCCGCACCGCCCTCGCCGGCCCCGCCCGCGCTGCGCCGGGTCCGGCGCCGCGGACGGCTCTTGCCGCCGCCGGCCTGCTCGTCGTCGCCGGTGCGGCTGGGCTCGGTCGGGCCGCGCGCGTCGCCGCGGCCCGCCGGGCGGTTGCGCTTCCCCGTCTCGCCGAGGTCCTCGAGCGTCTCGGCCTCCAGACCCTCGCGGGTGCGCTGCGAGCGGGGCAGGCGGCCCTTGGCGCCCTCGGGCACGTCGAGGTCGGAGTAGACCCACGGCGAGGTGGAGTAGGTCTCCGGCGGGTCGTCGAACCCCAGGCCGAGCGCCTTGTTGATCAGCTGCCACCGGGGGATGTCGTCCCAGTCGACCAGGGTGACCGCGACACCGGTGGAGCCGGCCCGGCCGGTGCGGCCGATGCGGTGCACGTAGGTCTTCTCGTCCTCGGGGCACTGGTAGTTCACGACGTGGCTGACGCCGGTGACGTCGATGCCGCGCGCGGCGACGTCGGTGGCGACGAGGACGTCGACCTTGCCGCTGCGGAACGCCCGCAGCGCCTGCTCGCGGGCGCCCTGCCCGAGGTCGCCGTGCACGGCGGCCGCGGCGAACCCGCGGTCGACGAGCTCGTCGGCGACCTTCTGGGCGGTGCGCTTGGTGCGGCAGAACACCATGACCAGGCCGCGGTCGCGCGACTGCAGCACCCGGGAGAGCAGCTCGGGCTTGTCCAGGTTGTGCGCCCGGTAGATGAACTGGGTGGTCTGCGGGACCGTCGAGCCCTCGTCGTTGCCGTGCGCCCGGATGTGGGTCGGCTGGGTCATGAACGACCGCGACAGGGTCACGATCGGGCCGGGCATGGTGGCGGAGAAGAGCATCGTCTGGCGCTTCTCGGGCACCATCGCGAGGACCCGCTCGATGTCGGGCAGGAAGCCCAGGTCGAGCATCTCGTCGGCCTCGTCGAGGACGAGGACGCGGACCTTGCCCAGGATCAGGTCGCCGCGCTGGGCGAGGTCCAGCAGCCGGCCCGGCGTGCCGACGACGACCTCCACGCCGCTGCGCAGCGACTCGATCTGCGGCTCGAACGCGCGGCCGCCGTAGATGGCCTGCACGCGGATGCCGCGCGTGGCGCCGGCGGTCCCGAGGTCGCGCGCGACCTGCACGCAGAGCTCGCGGGTGGGGACGACGACCAGGGCCTGCGGAACGCCGTCGGCGCCCTCGCTCGGCGGGGTCACGCGGGTCAGCAGCGGGACGCCGAAACCGAGGGTCTTGCCGGTGCCCGTGCGGGCCTGGCCGATGAGGTCGTTGCCGGCCAGCGCCAGGGGCAGCGTGAGCTCCTGGATGGCGAAGGTGCGGGTGATCCCGGCGTCGGCCAGCGCGGACACGATGTCGGGGTGCACGTCGAAGTCGCTGAACAGCGGGCTGTCAGGGGCGACGGGGGCGCCGCCGAGCTCCTCGACGGTCTGCTCCAGCTCCTCGGGAGCGGGCGCGCCGGTCTCGGCGTGCTCCAGCTCCGGGGCGGTGGTGTCGGTGGGGGTCTGCTCGATGGAGGTCAGTGCTCTCGCCTCTGGTGTGCTGGGGGACCGGCTGCGGCAGCGGTGTCGCCGCCTCGCGCCCGTCCCGGGTCGGTTGTCGCGGGATCGGTTCCTGCGCCGACGCGGCCAGCAGAACCGGACCTCGCCACGGCCCGGGAGACAGCCCGGGGGGCGTCGTCCAGCGGTCGTCAGCGCACAGATGTACGAGCGTGCCCGGAGGCCCGCCGATTCCCATGCTAGCGCGAGCAGCGGATAGCCTCTCGGCGCCGCGCTCCCCGGTGTCGGGTGCCTCACTCCTCCGGGGCACGCGCGCGTCCCTCGTCGCCGAGCCCAGGAGATGCCGTGCCCCCGGTCGAGAACACGGCGGTCGCCGATCTGCTCGGGGTGCTGGCCTACGCCGAGCTCACCGCGTTCGACCGGCTGGCCGAGGACGCCCGCATGGCGCCGACGCTCACCGGCCGGGCCGCGCTCGCGCGGATGGCCGCCGCCGAGATCGGGCACCACTTCCGGCTCGCCGCCCGGCTGGAGGAGCTGGGCGTGGACCCGGCGACGGCGATGGCCCCGTTCGTCTCGGCGCTCGACACCTTCCACGAGAGCACCCGGCCCAGCACCTGGCTGGAGGGTCTGGTGAAGGCCTACGTGGGCGACGGGCTGGCCGCCGACTTCTACCGGGAGATCGCCGGTTTCCTGCCCGAGCCCGACCGGGGCCTGGTGCTCGAGGTGCTGGCCGACACCGGCTACTCGGACTTCGCCGTCCGCGAGGTGCGCGCCGCGATCGCCGCGGACCGCACCGTCGCCGGCCGGCTGGCGCTGTGGGGGCGGCGGCTGGTGGGGGAGGCGATGACCAGGTCGCAAGCGGTGATCGCCGAGCACGACCCGCTGGCCGAGCTGATCGTCTCCGGCACCGGCGACCTCTCGGGGATCGGCCGGCTCATCGAGCGCATCACGCAGGCCCACACGGCCCGGATGAAGGCGCTCGGCCTCAACCCCTGACGCGATGACATCGTCGGCCTCCGGCCGACACCGCGGCCACGTGCCGTCCCCTGTGGCGTGGAGCGCGTCCGTCGTGCCTGCGCGGGACCCTCCGGGCCCCACTCGGCACGACCTTGCAGAAAGGGGCGCTCCGCGCATCGCGGAGCGCCCCTTCCCCTGGAGCCTTGTGTCAGCTGCCGGTGCCGGCGATGAAGCCCACGCGGCGCTGGTCGGCCTGCGCGATCTCCACGTAGGCGATCCGGTCGACGGGGACGAGGACCTGGCGGCCCCGCTCGTCGACCAGGGTGAGCAGGCCGTCCTTGGTCGAGCCCGACATGGCCTTGGCCACCTCGGCCGCGATCTCGTCAGGGGTCTTGGGGCTGTCGATGACCAGCTCCCGGGGCGAGTGCTGGACGCCGATCTTGACTTCCACGTGGGCGATGCCTCCTCGTTGCGCGACTGACCCCAACGCTAGTGCAGACGGCGGCGGCGGGACCGGCCGAGCGGGTGCGCCGTCAGCGAAAAGGAGGACCGCCTGCCCTCACCACGCGCGAGCTCGCGGCGGGACCCTGCAGGGGGCCGCTCAAGAACTGGCGTCGCCGTCCACGCGCGGGAAGCCGGAGATGCCGCGCCAGGCCAGGGCGGACATGAGCGAGACCGCCTCGTCGCGGGAGACGGTGCCCTTGCGCGGCAGCCACCAGCGGGCGCTGCTCTCGGCCAGGCCGGAGAGCCCCGAGGCCAGCAGGAGGGCGCGCTCGGGGTCGGCGCCCGTGTCGGCGGCGATGACGCCCGCGATCGCCTCGACGCACAGGGCCGAGCCGCGGTCGACGATCGCGCGCACGTCCTCGTCGTTGCGCAGGTCGGACTCGAACACCAGCCGGAACGCCTCGCCGTCGGCGTCGATGAAGTCGAAGTAGGCGCCGACGGCGGCGTCGACCCGCGCCCGGTTGTCGGCGGTGCGGCCCATCGCCTCGCCCACGCGGCGGGCGAGCTCGGAGACGTGCTCCTCGAGCAGCGCCAGGTAGAGCTCGCGCTTGCCCGGGAAGTGCTGGTACAGCACCGGCTTGCTGACCCCGGCGCGGACGGCGATCTCGTCCATGGCGGCGGCGTGGAAGCCGTGCGCCACGAAGACGTCCTGCGCCGCGCGCAGCAGCTGGAGCCGCCGCGCGCTGCGCGGCAGTCGGGACGTGCGCCGGTTGGCCGCGGCGGGGGATGAGGGCTGCATGGCAGGGGGATGCTACCGACGGCTGCCCAGGTCGTTCGATGGACGGTACGCAGAGTTACCGTCGAGGGCGATGTCCGAGGCCGAGCTCTCCGCGACCCCGCTGCCGGCGCTGGACCCCACCCTCCCCCCGTGGCCGGGGGAGGAGGTGCCGGTCCGCGGAGGCTCGGTCTTCGTGCGCCGCACCCCGTGGCGGGGGCCGGTCGAGGAGGGCGGGGAGGCGGGTGCGCCTCGCGAGCGGGCGCTGTACGTGCACGGCCTCGGCGGCGCCTCCACCAACTGGACCGATCTCGCGGCACTGCTCGCGGTGCGGTTCGACGGCTGGGCGGTCGACCTCCCCGGGTTCGGCCGGTCCCGCCCCCCGGCCCGCGCCCGGTACTCCGTCCGCGGCCACGTGCGGGCCGTCATCGAGGTCCTCGAGCACGTCGCCGCCCAGCCGGGCCCGGGCACCGGCGACCCGGTGCACCTGGTGGGCAACTCCCTCGGCGGCCTGGTGAGCCTGCTCGTCGCCGCCCTGCGCCCCGACCTCGTGGCGACGCTGACTCTGGTGTCGCCGGCCATGCCCGTGTACCGGGTGCCGCCGGCGTTCAGCCGGGCGCTGCTGCTCCTGCTGGTGCCCGGCGTGCCGACGCTGGCGGAGCGCCGGCTGGCCGCCGTCACCCCCGACGAGAACGTCCGGTCGATGGTGCGCATGTGCTTCGGGGACCCGTCCGCCGTGCCGCGCGAGCGCCTCGAGCAGGCGGTCCAGGAGATGCGCGAACGGGCCGAGCAGCCCTGGGCCGACCGGGCGCTGGCCCGGAGCATGCGCGGCCTGATCACGTCCTACCTCCGGGTCGGCCCCGCCAACGCCTGGCGGGCGGCCCGGGGGCTGCGGATGCCGGTCCTGGTGGTCTGGGGCGGGCGGGACCGGCTCGTCGACCCCGCGCTCGCCCCGCGCCTGGCCGCGACCGTGCCGGACGGGCGGCTCCTGCTCCTCGACGGCGTCGGGCACGTGGCCATGCTCGAGGCCGCGGAGCCGACCGCGCGGGCGGTGCTCGGCATGGTCGAGGGCCGGACCGCCCGGCCGGGCGTGGCGGACGGGCAGGCTGTCGCCGACGAGCCACGCAGCGTGAGACCCTGAGCCCACCCGGGGCGGAGCGAGCGAGCGGAGGGCGACCGGTGGGAGGACGTCTGACCGACGGCCGTCCCGTGCCTCGTCCGGGCCCGCCCGCCGAGCGCGGTCCGGCCCGCCCCGGGCGGCGCGACCCGCGGCTCCGCGGCCGGGTGCGCCGGTTCGTCCGCCGCCACGGGTGGCGCGCCTACGCGATCCCGCTCCTCGCGATCGCCACGGTCGCCGTCCTCGTCGACCTCGTCCTCCACCCCCCGGGGACGACGCCGACCACCGCCGCCGCGGATCCCACGTCCGCGCCCGCGGTCGCCACCACCGCCGCCGAGCCACCGCCCGCGGCCGAGCCGGTGGCCCCGGCCGAGGGGGACGCCGGCCCGTCGGAGACCGCCCCGGCGGAGGCGGTGGCGGAGGAGTACGTGCAGCACGGCGCGGGCAGCCTCTCCCTCGTCGACGGCGGCTCGGAGGTGCTCGGCACCGGCCCGCTGCAGCGGTTCATCGTCGAGGTCGAGGACGGCATCGGCGTGGACGGCGCGGAGTTCGCCGACGCGGTGACGGCGACGCTCGGCGACCCGCGCTCGTGGGGGAACGGCGGGCGCCTCTCCTTCCAGCGGGTCGGCGCGGGCGCCGCGTTCGACTTCCGGGTGAGCCTCGTCAGCCCCGGCAGCATGGAGACCTACTGCCCGGGGGTGGGCACCGGCGGCTACACCTCCTGCCGCTACGGCGACCGCGCCGTCATCAACCTGGCCCGGTGGGCGACCGCCGTCCCGCACTACGAGGGCGACATCGCCACCTACCGGCGCTACGTGGTCAACCACGAGGTCGGCCACGTGCTCGGGAACGGCCACGTGCGGTGCCCCGGGCCCGGGCAGCCCGCGCCGGTGATGCAGCAGCAGACCCTCGACCTCCAGGGCTGCGTGCGGAACGCCTGGCCCTACCCCTGACCGCCCTCCGCCGGGATCAGGGGACCTGATCGTGGGGCGTCCTCCCGCACCGTCTGCGGTGAGGGAGGACGCGCTGCGGCGGGGGAGGACAGCGGGTCCGGCCCGCCGCGGGAACCGGCCGGGGGCCGTGGGAATCCCGTTGCGTGTCACGCTGTTGTCCGCGTGAACGCTGGTCCTCCGGGGCCGCAGTCGAGAAGACCCGAGGAGCATCCGTGTCCCTGCCACCCCTGGTGGAGCCCGCCGCCGACCTCTCCATCGAGGAGGTCCGCCGCTACAGCCGCCACCTGATCATCCCCGACGTCGGGATGGACGGGCAGAAGCGACTGAAGAACGCCAAGGTGCTCGCCGTCGGCGCCGGCGGCCTGGGCTCACCCGTGCTGATGTACCTGGCTGCGGCCGGGGTCGGCACGCTCGGCATCGTCGAGTTCGACACCGTCGACGAGTCCAATCTGCAGCGCCAGATCATCCACGGGCAGTCCGACGTCGGCCGGTCCAAGGCCGAGAGCGCGCGGGACTCGATCAAGGAGATCAACCCGCTCATCGACGTCCGCCTGCACGAGACGCGGCTGGACAGCGACAACGTGCTCGACATCTTCGGCCAGTACGACCTGATCGTCGACGGCACCGACAACTTCGCCACCCGCTACCTGGTCAACGACGCGTGCGTGCTGCTCGGCAAGCCCTACGTGTGGGGCTCGATCTACCGCTTCGACGGCCAGGTGTCGGTCTTCTGGAACGACCACGGCCCGAACTACCGCGACCTCTACCCGGTGCCCCCGCCGCCCGGCATGGTCCCCAGCTGCGCCGAGGGCGGCGTGCTCGGCGTGCTGTGCGCGACCGTCGGCGCGATCCAGGCCACCGAGGCGGTCAAGCTGATCACCGGCATCGGCGAGACGCTGCTCGGCCGGCTGATGGTCTACGACGCCCTGGAGATGACCTTCCGCGAGATCAAAATCCGCAAGGACCCCGAGGGTGAGCCGATCACCGGCCTCATCGACTACGAGGCCTTCTGCGGCGTCGTCTCCGAGGAGGCCCAGCAGGCAGCCGCGGGCTCGACGATCACCGTCGACGAGCTCAAGGACATGATGGACGCCGGCAAGGACTTCGAGCTGATCGACGTCCGCGAGCCGAACGAGTACGAGATCGTCTCGATCCCCGGTGCGAAGCTGATCCCCAAGGACGAGATCCTCTCCGGCCGGGCGCTGGCGCAGCTGCCGCAGGACAAGCCGATCGTGCTCCACTGCAAGACCGGCGTCCGCTCCGCGGAGGCGCTGGCCGCGGTGAAGAACGCCGGCTTCAGGGACGCCGTCCACGTCCAGGGCGGCGTGACGGCGTGGGCCACCCGCATCGACAAGGCCCTGCCCACGTACTAGGGGCCCCGTCCCAGTGCGTCGCCCGGCCCGGCCCGTTCCCCTCGGGGAGCGGGCCGGGCCGTCGTCGTCTTCACTGACGTCCATGTCCGACTTCTCCCCGGCGGAGCTCCTCGAGCTCTTCCAGCGCGCGCAGAACCAGTTCACCGACCGGGTCGACGCGGTGGCGCCGGACCAGTGGGAGGACGAGTCGCTCCCCGGGTGGACGGTCGGCGACCTGGTCGCGCACCTGGTCAACGAGGCGCTGTGGGTGCCGCCGCTGCTGGCCGGCGAGCCGGTGGACATGATCGAGGGACGCTTCCCCGACGGCACCGACGACCTGCTCGGGGACGATCCGCTCCTCGGCTGGGAGTCCGCCGCCGACGCCGCGCTGGCCGCCTTCGCCGCGGACGACGCCCTCCGGCACACGGTCCACCTCACGCGCGGGCCGACGCCGGCGGCCGAGTACATCTTCGAGATGTCCACCGACCTCACCGTGCACGCCTGGGACCTCGCCCGGGCCACCGGCGGGGACACCGAGCTGGACGGCGAGCTGGTGACCGCCGCCCTCGTCTACGCCGAACGGCTGCCCGACGGCGGCGTCCCCGGGCTGTTCGACCCGCCGCTGGACGTCCCGCCGTCGGCCGATCCGCAGACCCGGCTGCTGGCCCGGTTCGGCCGGAGGGGCTGAGCCGCCCGGGCGGTGGCCCCTGGCGCACATCCCGCGGCTGCGGGTGCCCGGCTGGAGGGCGGCGATTGCCATGATCGGCGGGTGACCCCCGACCCCAGGGACGTCGACGAGGCGGTGTTCGACGTCGTCGAGCAGATCCCGCCCGGCCGGGTCAGCAGCTACGGCGCGATCGGCCGGCTGGTGGGCGTCGGGCCCCGCCGGGTGGCCCGGGCGCTGGCGCTGGGCGGCGCCGCGGTGCCCTGGCACCGCGTCGTCCGGGCCGACGGCTCGGCCGCGGAGCCCGTCCGCGCCCGGCAGCTCGAGCTGCTGGCCGCCGAGGGGGTGCCGGCGCGGGACGGGAAGGTCGACCTCGCGGCCGTCGGCTGGCCCGACCGGGCGGCGCCCGCGCAGCGCCGTCCTCCCGCGGGATGATCACCGCGGGCGGCGAGATCGCCCTGCGGGGCGATGTGCGCTGACCGGGGCGCGCGGTGGGCTGACCCGGTGATCCCGCAGCTCCGGCAGCAGCCCCCGCTCCCCACCCCGGCCGCGTCCCGACCCGTCCGGTCGCGCGGGGCCCGCGTGCGGCGGGCCGGCCTCCGGCTGGTGGCGGGGCTGCTCGTCCTCCTGTGCGTGGCGTTCGCCGTCGGCGGGGCGGCCCCCGGGGTGGCCGACGCCGAGCAGCGGGTGGCCGCCCGGCTCGACGCGTTCGGTGGCACGCCGTCGACGGGGGAGGTGCCCCCGCGGATCGCCGCAGCCCTGCTGGCGACCGAGGACAGCCGCTTCGGCTCGCACCCGGGCATCGACTGGCGCGGGGCGCTGCGGGCGCCGCTCGGCCTGGTCGTCGGCCGCGACCTGGGGGGCTCGACCATCCAGCACCAGCTGGCCCGCGTGCTCTACGAGGACGGGGCGACCGACGCCGGCGCCCGGGCGCGCTCCGTGGTGCTGGCCCTGAAGCTCGACCGGGCGTGGTCCGGCGAGCAGCTGCTGCGCATGTACCTGGACGCCGTCTACTTCGGCCACGGGTTCTACGGGGTGCAGGCGGCGGCCGAGGGGTACTTCGGGCTGGCCCCCGACGAGCTGGACTGGGCACAGGCCACCGTGCTCGCCGGACTGGTGCAGGCGCCGAGCGCGTACGACCCGCTCGTGCACCCCGACCTCGCGGCCGAGCGGCAGGCGCACGTGCTCGACCGGCTGGTGGCCGAGAGCGCCCTCTCGCGCTCCGACGCCGACCGGATCGCCGAGGAGGAGTGGCACCTCACGGGCTGACGGCTCCAGTTCCCGCCCGGACGTGCCGAGGACAAGGGCATGAACACGATGGCGTGCCGGGCCGTGGCCCAGGCCGGGCTGGTCGCGGGGACCGCGTCGCTCGACCACGAGCGGGCCTTCCCGCTCCTCCTCGTCGCCGGCTGGCTGACCACCGCGGCCGACCTGATGCTCGAGCAGTCCCTGCTGGACTCCCTGGCCTGACCCTCCCGCGCCACCCGCCCCGTCCGTCGCGGGATCGTCGTACCCCCGTGCTTCCATCGAGGGGTGGCGCAGCGCGGGGGTGAGAGCGGTCCGGTCTACCGGCTGCTGCCGGGCGACCCACCGCGCACGACCGCGCCGGTGCTCGACCCGACGCAGCAGGCCGTCGTCGACCACCCGGGCGGGCCGCTGCTGGTGCTCGCCGGCCCCGGCACGGGCAAGACGACGACGATCGTCGAGGCCGTCGCCACCCGCATCGACGCGGGCGTCGACCCGGAGCAGATCCTCGTCCTGACCTTCAGCCGCAAGGCCGCCGCCGAGCTGCGCACCCGCATCACCTCGCGGGTCGCCCGCACCATCCGCGAGCCGCTGGCCCGCACCTTCCACTCCTACGCCTACGGCGTGCTCCGCCGGGCCGCGGTGCTGCGGGGCGACCCGCCGCCCCGGTTGCTCACCTCCGCCGAGCAGGACGCCGTCGTGGCCGAGCTGCTGCGCGGTGACGCCGAGGGGGTCGGCACCGTCCGCTGGCCCGAGGACCTCGCGCCGGCGCTGGGCACCGAGGGGTTCCGCGCAGAGCTCCGCGAACTGCTCCTGCGGGCGACCGAGCGCGGTGTCGACGCCGAGCGGCTGGCCGCATGGGGCCGGGAGACCGGCAACGAGCACTGGGTGCACGCCGCGGCGTTCCAGCAGCAGTACGAGAACGTCAGCGACTTCTGGGTCGCCTCCCGCGGCGACGCCTCCGGCTACGACCCCGCGGAGCTCGTGCGCCAGGCCATCCTCGAGCTGACCGGCGACCCGGAGCTCCTGCGCCAGGAGCGCGAGCGCGCCCGCTGGCTCTTCGTCGACGAGTACCAGGACACCGATCCCGCGCAGGTGGAGCTGCTCGAGCTGCTGGCCGGGGGCGGGGGGAACCTGGTCGCGGTCGGCGACCCCGACCAGTCCATCTACGCGTTCCGCGGCGCCGAGCCGCGGGGCATCGTCGAGTTCACCGAACGGTTCCGGCACACCGGTGGGCGGGCCGCGTCGCGGGTCTCGCTGGGGGTCTGCCGCCGTTCGGGCGCGGAGCTGCTGCGGATCAGCCGGCAGGTGGCCGAGGGGCTGCCCGGCCCCTGGGAGCACCGCCGCCTGGCCGCCGGGGAGGGGACACCTCCCGGCGAGGCCGAGGTGCACGTCTTCGGCTCGGCCGCGGTCGAGGCCGCCTACGTCGCCGACGTGCTGCGCCGGGCGCACCTGCTCGACGGCGTCCCGTGGTCGGGGATGGCGGTCGTCGTGCGCACCGCCGCGGTGCTCGGCCCGTTCCGGCGGGCTCTCGCCTCGGCCGGGGTGCCGGTCGCCGTCTCCACCGACGAGCTGCCGCTGGCCGCCCAGCCCGCCGTCGCCCCGTTCCTGCGGTCGCTCTCCGCCCTGCTCCCCGGGCCGGACGGCGAGCCCGCAGGCCTGGACGAGCCGGGCGCCGAGGCGCTGCTCTCCTCGCCGCTGGGCGGGGCGACCGTGCTCGACCTCCGGCGGCTCCGCCGCGCCGTCCGCATCGCGCTGGCCAAGCAGGGCGTCGACGCCGCCGAGCGAGGCGCCCCGCTGGCCGCCGCGCTCACCGACGAGGCCCTGCTGGGGGCGCTGCCCGAGCACGTCGCCCGCCCGGCCGCGCGGGTGGCCGCGGTCCTCGACGCCGGCCGGTTCGCGCTGGCCCAGGACGGCACCGCCGAGGACGTGCTGTGGGCGATGTGGCAGCGCAGCGGCCTGGCCACGCGCTGGGCCCGGTCCAGCGCCGCGGGCGGCCCCTCCGGTGCGGTGGCCGATCGCGACCTCGACGCGGTGGTGGCGCTCTTCGACGCCGCCGCGGGCTTCGTCGACCGGCTGCCGTCGGCCGACGTGCGGGCCTTCGTCGAGCACCTCTCCGCGCAGGAGCTGCCCGGCGACACCGGTGCGGCGCGGGCGGTCGCCGGGGAGACGGTCCGGCTGCTCACCGCGCACGCCGCCAAGGGGCTGGAGTGGGACCTGGTCTGCGTCTCCGGGGTGCAGGAGGGGCTGTGGCCCGACCTGCGCGAGCGCGCCTCGCTGCTCGGTGCGGAGCTGCTGGTCGAGAAGGCGGCCGGCATGGACGGCGCCGGCACCGACCGCCGCGCCCTGGCGCTGGCCGAGGAGCGGCGGCTGTTCTACGTCGCCTGCACCCGGGCCCGGCGGAGGCTGGTGGTCACCGCCGTCGAGGGCGCCCTCGACGGCGCCGACGCCGGGGCGACCGCCTCCCGCTTCCTCGACCTGGTGTCCCCGCCGCCCCCTGACGGCCGGCCGCTCACCGAGCTACCGCGGGCGCTCACCCTGCCCGCCCTGGTGGCGGAGCTGCGGCGGGCGGTCGCCGACCCGCACACGCCCCCGGCCCGGCGGTCGGCCGCCGCGGCGCTGCTGCGCCGGCTCGCCGACGAGGGCGTCCCCGGCGCGGCACCGGCCCGGTGGTGGGGGCTGGCGCCGCTGTCGGACGACGCCCCGCTGGTCGACGAGGAGCTGCCCGTGCGGGTGCGCCCGTCGGCGATCGAGACCTTCCAGCGCTGCCCGCTGAGGTGGGTGCTCGGCGCCGTGGGGGCCGAGGCGTCGCCCGATGCCACCCGCACCGTGGGGTCGGCGGTCCACGCGGTCGCGCAGCAGGTGGCCGAGGGGCTGCCCGCGCCCGACGCGCGCACCGTGCTCGACGCCGAGCTCGACCAGCTCGACCTCGGTCCCGGCTGGGCCGACCAACGGCAGCGGGTGCACGCCCACGACATGCTCGACCGCTTCCTGCGCTGGCACGCCGCCAACCCGCGGGAGCTGGTCGGCGCCGAGGTGGACTTCGACGTGGTCGTGGGGCGGGCGCGCATCCGCGGCCAGGTCGACCGGCTCGAGCGGGACGCCGAGGGGCGCCTCGTGGTCGTGGACCTCAAGACCGGGAAGACCGCGGCCAAGAACACCGAGGAGCACGGGCAGCTCGCGGCCTACCAGGTGGCGGTCGCGGCCGGCGCGTTCGAGGAGCACGGCACCGCTCCCGGGGGCGCCGCGCTGCTGCAGGTCGGCACCGGCGCGAAGGCCAAGGAGCAGCACCAGGAACCACTGCCGGCCGACGTGCCGCTGGAGGGCACCTGGGCCGGCGAGCTGGTCGCGGAGGTGGGCACCGGCATGGGCGGGGCGACCTTCGAGGTGCGCACCGGCTCGCACTGCGCGCGCTGCCCGGCGCGGCGCAGCTGCCCGCTGCAGGAGCCCGGCCGGCAGGTGACCGCATGACCCCGCACGAGCGGCCGCGTCCAGAGGCTCGCCGCGAGCGTGCGAGCGGAGAGGAGGACGAGGTCCTTCCGGGGGTCCTTCAACTGTCCTTCGACGAGCTCCTGGCCGAGGCGGCCGCGCCGGAGCCCGCGCCCCGCAAGCTGCTCACGCCCGCCGAGGTCGCGGCGCGGTGCGGGCTGTCCTACGCACCCTCCGACGAGCAGGCCGGCGTCGTCTCCGCGCCGGCCGACCGGCCGCTGGTCGTCGTCGCCGGGGCGGGCTCGGGCAAGACCGAGACGATGGCCGCGCGGGTCTCCTACCTGGTGGCCAACCGCATCGTCGAGCCCGAGGCGGTCCTCGGCCTCACCTTCACCCGCAAGGCCGCCAGCGAGCTGAACGAGCGCATCCGGCTGCGCCTGGGTGCACTGGCCCGCCACCCCGAGACCGAGGACGACCTGCGCGAGCGGCTGGCGATCGCCCAGCCCACCGTCTCGACCTACCACGGCTACGCCGCCGCGCTGGTCGCCGAGCACGGGCTGCGCATCGGCGTGGAGCCCGGCGCCGGGGTGCTCGGCCCCGCCATGTGCTGGGGGCAGGCGGCCACCGTCGTCGCGGCCTGGACCGGCGACATGGCCGACGTGCCGCTCACCCTGCTCACCACCGTCGAGGACGTGCTGGCGCTGGCCGCGGAGATGGGCGAGCACGACGTGACGCCCGCGGCGCTGCGGGCCTGGACGGCGCGGCTGGAGGCGCAGATCGCGGGCTACGCGGACGCCCCCAGGAAGAAAGGCCCCTACGCCGCGGTCGCCGAGATGCTCGCCCGGCAGAGGGCCCGCGTGGCGCTGCTGCCGCTGGTCGAGACGTTCGAGGCGCGCAAGCGGGCGCTGGGCTCCATCGACTACGCCGACCAGGTGGCCCACGCCGCGCGCA
Organism: Blastococcus sp. SYSU DS0541; assembly: GCF_054050875.1. NCBI lineage: Bacteria > Bacillati > Actinomycetota > Actinomycetes > Geodermatophilales > Geodermatophilaceae > Blastococcus > Blastococcus sp. SYSU DS0541. Next base: position 158,780 of record NZ_JBJHAD010000001.1, read on the forward strand.
TCGCCGTCGCCGCGCCCGAGGTCGGCCGGCGGGAGCGGGCCCGCTGGAAGGTGGTGCTGCTCGACGAGTACCAGGACACCAGCGTCGGGCAGCTCCGCATGCTGGAGGCGCTCTTCGGCGGGGCGAGCGGCCACCCGGTGCTCGCCGTCGGGGACCCCCGGCAGTCCATCTACGGGTGGCGGGGGGCCTCGGCCGGCACGATCGAGCGATTCGCCCGGACGTTCCCCGGGGGTCCGGGCCGTGCGGCCCAGCGGCTGACGCTGGCCACCAGCTGGCGCAACGACGAAGCGGTGCTGGCGGTGGCCAACGCCGTCTCCGCGATGCTGCCCGAGCCGGCCCAGCCGCTGCCCGACCTCGCCCCAGCGCCGACCGCCGGCCGCGGCTCGGTCACCGTCGGGCTGTACGAGACCGTCGCCGAGGAGACCGCCGCCCTGGCCGACCGCCTGGCGGCCTGCTGGAAGGGCGAGGACGCCGCGGTGCCGGCGAAGGACGACGGGCGCCGGCCGTCGGTGGCGGTGCTGGTGCGCACCCGCAAGCAGCTGCCGGGCATCGCCGCGGCCCTGCGCGAGCGCGGGCTACCGGTCGAGGTCGTGGGGCTCGGCGGCCTGCTGGAGGTGCCGGAGGTCTCCGACGTCGTCGCGACCCTCACCGTGCTGGTCGACCCGACGGCCGGCGACGCGATGGGCCGGCTGCTCACCGGTGCCCGCTGGCGGATCGGCCCGCGCGACCTCGCCGCGCTGGAGGCCCGCGCCCGTGCCCTGGTGCACGCGCGCCGGCCGGCCCGCCCGGCCGGGGGCGAGGAGGCCGGGGCGGTGGAGGCCCCGCAGGAGCGCGGCAGCATCGTGGAGGCGCTCGACGACCTCGGCGACGCCGGGCAGTACTCGCCCACGGGGTACCGGCGGCTGCGCCGGCTGGGCGCCGAGCTCGCCCACCTCCGGGGCCGGATCGGGGAGTCGCTGCCCGACCTGGTCGACGAGGTGGCCCGCACCCTCGGCCTGGAGACCGAGCTGGCCAGCGCGCCGGGGGTCAGCCCGGCCGGTGCCCGCGCCCACCTCGACGCCCTGCACGGTGTCGCCGCCGAGTTCACCGAGCTGGCCGAGCTGCCGTCGCTGCCGGCGTTCCTGGGCTACCTGCGCGACGCCGAGGAGCGCGAGCGCGGCCTCGAACCCGGCGAGGTGGCGGTCAACCCGGAGGCGGTGCAGCTGCTCACCGGGCACTCGGCCAAGGGGCTGGAGTGGGACGTCGTCGCCGTGCCCGGCATGACCGCCGACCAGTTCCCGGCGCGCACCAACGCCAGCGACTCGTGGATCAAGGATCCCGGAGCCGTCCCGGCCGACCTCCGGCTCACCGACCGGGCGGAGCTGCCGCGGCTGACGCTCCCGGTGCCCGGCTCCGGTGACCAGGCCGCGGTGCGCGACGCGCTGGAGGACTACGTCCAGGACTGGAAGGACTTCGGCCGCGACGAGGAGATCCGGCTCGGCTACGTCGCCGTCACCCGCGCCAAGCGGCTGCTGCTCTGCTCGGGCAGCTGGTGGCGCGACGGCGTGAAGCCGTGCGGTCCCTCGTCGCTGCTGACCACCGCCAAGGAGGCGTGCGAGGCCGGCGCCGGCACGGTCGTGCGCTGGGCACCGGCGCCCGAGGACGGCGCGACCAACCCCGCCCTGGAGGAGTGGCCGGTCGGCGTGTGGCCGGCCGACCCGCTCTCCGAGCCGCGCCGGCGCGCGCTCACCGCCGCCGCGCAGCTGGTCGAGGGGGCGGCGCCCCACCCGCTGGACCCCGACCGGACCCTCGGCGGGGACGACGAGCTGGTCGACCAGTGGGTGCGCGACGCCGACCTGCTGCTGCGCGAGCGGGCGCGGCAGGACAGCCCCACCGTCGACGTCCCGCTGCCCTCCCACCTGTCGGTGTCGGCGCTGGTCACGCTCCGCCGCAACCCGGCCGAGCTGGCCCGCCGGCTCCGCCGCCCGATGCCGGCCGCGCCCGCGCCGCAGGCGCGCCGGGGCACCGCGTTCCACGCGTGGCTGGAGGAGCGGTTCGGCGCCGCGCGGCTGGTCGATCTCGACGAGCTGCCCGGCTCCGGCGACGAGCTGGCCGCGCCCGACGACGCCCTCGAGGAGCTGCGCGAGGCCTTCCTGGCCAGCGAGTGGGCCGATCGGCAGCCGGTCGAGGTCGAGGTGCCGTTCGAGACGCCGCTGGGCCCCATCACGCTGCGCGGCCGGATCGACGCGGTGTTCCAGCGGGAGGACGGCGGTTACGAGGTCATCGACTGGAAGACCGGACCGCCGCCGAGCGGCGGTGAACTGGCCGCCGTGGGCGTGCAGCTGGCCGCGTACCGGCTGGGCTGGTCACGGCTGACCGGGGTGCCGGTCGAGCAGGTCAGCGCGGGGTTCCACCACGTCGCCGCGAAGGAGACCCTGCGCCCGGTCGACCTGCTGGACGAGGCGGGTCTGCTCGCCCTGATCACCGGGACGAGCTGAACGTCCGGAGCGGGGCGGGCTCCGCCAGGGGATCCCCAGCGCGCCCGGCGCACTCGGACCAGGATGGCGCCATGGACGTCCTGAGCAGCCGCATCCTGCTCCGCCCGTCGGACGCCCGGAGGTCGCAGGCCTTCTACCGCGACGTCCTCGGGCTGGCGGTGCACCGCGAGTTCGGTCCCGCCGAGCACCCGGGAGTGGTCTTCTTCCTGGGCAACGGGCTGCTGGAGGTCTCCGGCCGGTCGGAGGAACGCCCGGTGGGCCTGGCCCTGTGGCTGCAGGTCCGGGACGTCTCCGCCGAGCACCGGCGACTGGCGGCAGCCGGCGTCCCGGTGACCCGGCCGCCCCGCCGGGAACCGTGGGGGCTGGTCGAGATGTGGATCGAGGACCCCGACGGCGTGCGGATCGTCCTGGTCGAGGTGCCCGACGAGCACCCCCTGCGCCGCGACCAGCGCTGACGTCCGCGCCCGCGCTCGACACGTCTCCGCGGGAACGCCGGCAGGAGGTCAGGTGCTGGCGACCCGGTCCAGGACCGCGCGGGCGAGCTCCTCGGGTGCCTGCTCCGGGATCCAGTGGGTGACGCCGGGCAGCTCCACGAAGCGGTAGTCGCCGGTGACGAACTCCGCGCACGCCTCCGCCGCCGTCCGCCCGATCGCGACGTCGCCGTCGCTCCACACGTAGGTCGTCGGCACCTCGACCTTGTCCACCCGGATGTCGGAGCTCATCGCCCGGTACCAGTTCAGCGCCGCGGTGAGCGCACCCGGCGCCGACAGCACCGCCACGTACTCGTCGGCCGCCTCCGGCGAGACCCCGGTGTCGCCGTCGGCGCCCAGCAGCATCCGGCGCAGCCGCCGCGCGTCGTCGGCGAGGAGCACCTCCTCGGCCTTGCCGGGCTGCCAGAACAGCCGGATGTACGCCGAGCGCTCCTTCTGCTCGGGGTCGATCCGGAAGGCGGCGGTGTAGGCGGCCGGGTGCGGGACGGAGACCGCGGTCAGCGACCGCACCCGGTCGGCGTGCCATGCGGCGAGGGTCCAGGCGACGTTGGCCCCCCAGTCGTGGCCCACGACGTCGGCGACCGGGACCTCCAGCGCGGTCATGAGGTCCGCGGTGACCTGGGCCAGGTTCTGCATCGCGTACGCCTCGACCTCGGACGGCCGGGCGCCGGGGGAGTAGCCCAGCTGGTCGGGCGCGTAGGTCCGCAGGCCGGCCTGGGTGAGCAGCGGCGTCACCGCGGCCCAGGACGCCGAGGTCTCGGGGAACCCGTGCAGCAGCAGCACCGGCCGGCCGTCCTCGGGTCCGTCGACGCGCACGTCGAAGGTCAGGTTGCCGACATCGGTCCGCAGCAGCTCTCCGGGCATGCCCCGGACGCTAACGCTCCGCGCGGGCACCGCGCCCCCCGGGAACGCCCCGGCGACCCCGCGTCGTTGGACCTCTCATGTCGCTGACCCGACGACAGTTCCTCGCGGCAGCCGCAGGCGTCGGCGGGGCGGCCCTCACCGGAGGGGTGCTCGCCGACCAGGTCTGGCCGCTGCTGAGCCGCGAGGACCTCGTCCCCGGCCGCACGCCCGAGCTGGTCCTGCCCCGGCAGGCCTGGACCACCACGCCCGACCGGCTCACCTTCGCCGCGGTCGGGGACACCGGCACGGGCGGCCGGCAGGCGATCGCCGTGGCCACCCGGATGGCCCAGGGCTACGAGGAGAACCCGTACGGGCTGATCACCCACCTCGGCGACATCTGCTACTACGGCCGGATCGAGGACCGCTTCGAGGACGTCTTCCTGCGCCCCTACGGCCCGCTCGTCGACGCCGGGGTCGACGTGGAGCTCGCCATCGGCAACCACGACGGCGAGGTGCACTTCAGCGACTCCCGGCTCGAGGAGATCGAGACCGAGCTCCGGCTGCTCGGTACGCCGGCCCGCTACTACCGCAGCACCCACGGCCCGGTGGACTTCTTCTACCTGGACTCGAGCATGCCGGGCCTGTTCGGCCCCGGGGCGTCCGACCAGATCGACTGGCTGGACGACGCGCTGGCGACCTCGGCGAGCCAGTGGAAGGTCGTCTGCCTGCACCACCCGCCGTACTCCTCGGGGCGGCACGGGGACACGCCGGGCGCCGAGGAGAAGGTCGTCCCGGTGCTCGAGCGGCACGCCGTCGACCTGGTGCTGGCCGGCCACGACCACAACTACGAGCGGACCGTCCCCCTGGACGGCATCACCTACGTGGTCAGCGGTGGCGGCGCCAAGCTGACGCCGGTGCGCCCGGGCCGGATCACCGCCGCCGCGGCCTCGGTGCTGCAGTACCTGCACGTCGAGGTCGACGGCGACCGGCTGACCGCCCGGTGCATCCGCCCCGACGGCGGGCTGGTCGACCGGTTCGCGCTGCGGGCCCGCGAGGGCCGGTGAGCACCCGGTTCCGGCCCGGGCGCGCGGTGCGGGAGGGTGCCGCGGCGCTCTACGGGCTGGCCGCCCTCGCCGTCGTCGTGGCCCCGGCGCTCATCATCGACTCGACCGCCACCGGCGGCGGGGTCGCGCCCACGTGGCAGGCGCTGGACCTGCTGGCGGTCAGCGCGGTGCTGGGCCTCGGCTACGGGATCGTCTGCTTCCGGCGGCTGCGCCGGCAGTCGACCGAGACCAGGTCGCGCCCGAACGCCTGGATCGCCGCCGGCCACGCCCTGGTGGCCCTCGCGCTGCTCTCGTCCCTGCTGCTGGCCGTGGTGCTGCACGAGCTCGGCTCGCTGCAGGCCCCGCTCGCCGGACAGGAGTGGAGCCTGCTCGCGCTCTGGGGCGGGGTGCAGCTGGTGGCGATCGTGGTGGCCGAGGCGGTCGAGCGCGGGGTGTTCCGCTGGCTGGTGGGCCCCGAGCGGCGGGCGCAGGCGGCGGCGCCGGGCGGCGCGGCTACCGTCGGGGACCGTGACCAGCGCCGAACGTGACTTCGTCCTCGACCACCTCGACGACCTGCACGCCGATCTGGACGCCTGGCTGCGCATCCCGTCGATCTCGGCCGACCCCGCGCACTCCCGCGACGTCGCCGCCAGCGCCACGTGGCTGGCCGACGCGCTCCGCCGCGTGGGCTTCCCGACCGTGGAGATCTGGGAGACCCCCGGCGCCCCCACCGTCTTCGCGGAGTGGCCCAGCGCCGACGCCGGTGCCCCGGTCGCCCTCGTCTACGGCCACCACGACGTGCAGCCGGTGGACCCGCTGGAGCTGTGGGAGCACCCACCGTTCGAGCCCACCCGCGTCGAGGGCCCCGACGGCCCCGAGCTGCACGCCCGCGGCGCCATCGACGACAAGGGCAACGTCGCCTTCCACCTGCTCGGCCTCCGCGCGCACCTGGCCGCCACCGGCCGCGACACCCCCGCCGTCACGGTCAAGCTCCTGATCGAGGGCGAGGAGGAGTCCGGGTCCCCGCACTTCCAGGCGCTGCTGGCGGAGAAGCGCGACCGGCTCGCCTGTGACGTCGTCGTCGTCAGTGACACCGGCATGGCCGCGCCCGACGTCCCCAGCGCGGTGACGGCGATGCGCGGCCTGGCCGACGCCGAGATCACGCTGCGCGGCCCCGCCGTCGACCTGCACTCCGGCTCCTTCGGCGGCGCCGTCCCCAACCCCCTGCACGCGATGGCGGAGCTGCTCGCGAAGCTGCACGACGAGCAGGGCCGGGTGACCATCCCGGGCTTCTACGACCGGGTGCGCCCGCTGTCCGATCGCGAGCGCGAGCTGATGAGCCGCGTGCCGTTCGACGAGCAGGCGTGGCTCGCCGGCCCCGCCGCCTCGCGGGCCACCTACGGCGAGGCCGGCTTCACCACCCTGGAACGCACCGGCGCCCGGCCGACCGCCGAGGTGAACGGCATGTGGGGCGGCTACACCGGTCCCGGCCACAAGACGATCATCCCCGCCGAGGCGCACGCCAAGGTCACCTTCCGCCTGGTCTCCGACCAGCGGCCGCAGGACATCGGCCCCATGCTGCGCGCGTGGGTCGAGGCCACCGTCCCCGAGGGCATCGAGGCCGAGGTGCACACCCCGCCCGGCGGGGTCGCGCCGTGCGCCAGCGACCTGGACTCCCCGCACATGGCGGCGCTGCTCGCCGCCATCGGCCAGGCGTTCGACACCGACCCGGCCGACGTCCTCTTCACCCGCGAGGGCGGCAGCGGCCCGGAGGCGGCGATCGTCGAGGCCCTCGGGGCCCCGCTGCTCTTCCTCGGGGCCGGCCTGCCGACCGACCGCATCCACTCCCCGAACGAGCGGGTGCTGCTGCCGATGCTCTACCGCGGTGCGGAGGCGGCGGCCCACCTGTGGCGGGAGCTGGCCGCCCGCCGCGTCGGCTAGGGCCGGGTGCCGACGACGACCGTGGCCCCGCGGTCGTCGTCGGTGACCAGCCGGGCCGCCAGGCCGGCTGCGGCGACCAGGTCCAGCGCGGCGGCGACCTGCCCCTCGCCGCACTCGAACAGCACCGCGCCGCCCGGCGCCAGCCACCCCGGCGCCTCCGCGGCCATCCGGCGGGCGAGCGCCAGCCCGTCGGCGCCGCCGTCGAGCGCGGTGCGCGGTTCGTGCTCCCGGGCCTCCGGGGGCAGCAGCGCGATCGCGGCGGTCGGCACGTAGGGCACGTTGGCCGTCAGCACGTCGACGCGGCCGCGCAGGCCGGGGGGCAGGGCGTCGAAGAGGTCGCCCTCGTGCACGGGAGTGCCGGGGAGGTTCAGCCGGGCACACGCCACGGCCGCGGGGTCGACGTCGGCGGCGTGCAGGTCGATGCCGGGGACGGCGGCGGCCAGCGCCGCGGCGACCGCGCCGGTGCCGCAGCACAGGTCGACGACGACGGCGCCCGGCCGCGCGAGCGCCGCGGCCTCGTCCACCACCAGCCCGGTCCGGCGCCGCGGCACGAAGACCCCCGGCGCGACGGTGATCCGCAGGCCGCAGAACTCCGCCCAGCCCAGCACCTGCTCCAGCGGTGCACCGGCCACCCGCCGCGCGACCAGCCGCGCCAGGTGCTCGGCGTCGCCGGCCGCCGACGTCAACAGGGCCGCCTCGTCCTCGGCGAAGACGCACCCGGCGTCGCGCAGCCGGCGCACGACGGCCGCCTCGAGGGAGTGCACGGCAGCCTCCTTCGACGGGCGCGTGATGGCGGGGACGCCGCGGGGCACGCCCTACGCTGGCGGCGTGACGGGAGTGGGCCACGACGCGGCGCCGGGCTGGTACCCCGACCCGGCCGGCGCCCCCGGCATGGTGCGCTGGTGGAGCGGGACCGCGTGGTCCGACGTGATGATGCCCGCGGGTCCGGGCGTCGAGGTGCACCGGGTCGCCACACGGCCGGCCGGTCAGCAGCAACCCGCCGGGCCCGAGGTCCCGGCGGGGCCCACCCGCCGCCGCGCCGCGGCCCGGCTGTGGGTCGCCGCGGGCGCGGTGCTGGTGCTGCTCGTGGCCGCCGTCGTCGCCGTGCTGGGCTCGGGCGGGGACGACGACGCCGGCGCGGCCATCGCGGAGGCCCCGGGTGCGGCGCCCGCCCCGGGGCAGGCCTTCCCGCCGGGCACGGTGCGGATCATCGACGAGGCCGCCGGCATCTCCTACCCCTACCTGGGCGAGGGCTGGTCGGAGTTCGACCTGGGCCGGCAGCTGGAGACCAGCGCGACCGCCGGTCAGTACTTCACGACCCAGGAGGCGACGCCCGACGGCGGCATCTTCATCTCCCAGTGCACCTCCGGTCCGGTGGCCGAGGGGTACGGGTGGGCCGGCCCGTCGACCCTGCAGGGCACGGTCACGACCCTGGCGGCCAGCGTCCGCGCCAACTACTACCCGGGGCCGAACTCGATCGAGATCCGCCGGGACGAGCCCCGCACCGTCGACGGGCGCCCCGCCCACCTGCTGGAGTTCCAGCTGTCGTGGGACGTCGAGGGCTACGACGCCTCCGGGGAGCGGGCGGCGCTGCTGCTGATCGACGTCGGCCGGCCGGCGCCGGCGCTGCTGTACGTCTCGATCCCGAACACCCACGCCGAGCTCTACGGCGTCATCGACCGGGTCCTCGCCGACGTCGACGTGCTGTGACACCGCAGTCCTCCGGACTGCACCGCGACCACGTGCCGTCCCCCCGGGGGCCCTGAGCGGGTCCGCGTCCCTCCTCGGGGACCCTCCGGGCCCCGCTCGTCGGTCGGCACCGCGACCACGTGCCGTCCCCCGGGGGCCCTGAGCGGGTCCGCGTCCCTCCTCGGGGACCCTCCGGGCCCCGCTCGTCGGTCGGCACCGCGACTCACCATCGCTGGGGACGCCGTCCGCCCGCGGTGCCACCCGGAGGGTGACGTCGTCGTAGTGTCGGGTGCGTGACTGCAGCCGGTACCGAACTGACCCTGCGGCACCCGATCGAACGATTCACGCTGGACAACGGCCTGCGGGTGGTCCTCGCCCCCGACCGCAGCGTGCCCGTGGTGGCGGTGAGCGTCTACTACGACGTCGGGATGCGCAACGAACCCGAGGGGCGGACGGGGTTCGCCCACCTCTTCGAGCACATGATGTTCCAGGGGTCGGCGAACGTCGCGAAGATGGAGCACGCCCGGTTGGTGCAGGCCGCCGGCGGCACGTTCAACGGCTCCACGCACCAGGACTACACGAACTACTTCCAGGCGTTGCCCGCCGAGGCGCTCGAGCGTGCCCTCTTCCTCGAGGCCGACCGCATGGCGGCGCCGGCGATCACCGAGGAGAACCTCCGCAACCAGATCGACGTGGTCAAGGAGGAGATCCGGGTCAACGTGCTCAACCGGCCCTACGGCGCCTTCCCGTGGCTGCAGCTGCCGCAGGTCGCGTTCGAGAGCTTCGCCAACACCCACGACGGCTACGGCTCGTTCGTGGACCTCGAGTCCTCGACCGTCGCCGACGCCACCGACTTCTTCGACAAGTACTACGCGCCCGGCAACGCCGTGCTCTGCATCGGCGGCGACCTGGACGTCGCGGAGACCGAGGAGCTGGTGCGCCGCTGGTTCGGCCCGATCCCCGGCCGCCACGTGCCGTCCCTGCCCTACACCGGCGAGCCTTCGCCGACCACCGTCCGCTCCGCCGTCGTCGAGGACCCCTTGGCCACCGCGCCGGCGCTCGCCCTCGGCTGGCGGGTGCCCGACCCGGTGGGCGACTTCGACACCTACCTGGGCAGCGTGCTGCTGGCCGAGCTGCTCAGCGAGGGCGACGCCTCCCGCCTGGAGCGTCGGCTGGTCCACGACGATCGGATCGCCATCGCCCAGAGCAGCTACGTGGGCCTGTTCGGCGACCCCTTCGACGTCCGGGACGCCACCCTGCTCACCACCCAGGTGCACCACCCGGCCGCCGTGCCGGCCGAGCGCGTGATGTCCGCCGTGCACGATGAGGTGGCCCGCATCGCCACCGACGGCGTCGACGCCGACGAGCTGCGCCGGGTGCAGGCCCGCATCGAGGCCCAGCTGCTGCAGCAGGCGGACTCCGTGCTGGGGCGCACGCTCGCCTTCGCCGCCGCCGAGCTGGTGCACGGGCGGGCGGAGCTCGCCGGCGAGCTCGCCGCCCGGCTGGCCGCCGTGACCCCCGAGGCGGTGCAGGGCGCCGCCCGCGGGCTCGATCCCGGCACCGTCGCGGTGCTGGAGCTGCGACCGGCTGGAGGCTCCCGATGACCGCCGCCCTGATCCCCCCGCTCGGCGAGCCGCGCCCCCAGCCCGCGCCGGAGGCCGTGGAGACGACACTGCCCAACGGCCTCCGCGTCGTCGTGGTGCCGCGTCCCGGGGTCCCCCTGGTCGAGCTGCGCCTGCGGGTGCCGTTCGCCGCGGCCGGCGCGCGCAACGCCGGCGTGCACGCCGCCCGCGGCGCCGTCCTCTCCGGGGCCGTGCTGCTCGGCACGCAGCGGCACGACCAGGCCGAGGTGGCCCAGCTGCTCCAGAGCCACGGCGCCGAGCTCTCGGTGAGCACCGACGCCGACCGCCTGGTCTTCGGGACCACGCTGCTCCCGGGCGGGCTCACCCCGGTGCTGGAGCTGCTCGCCGAGCTGCTCACCGGCGCCAGCTACCCGGCGGGTCGCGTCGACGGCGAGCGGGACCGGCTCGCCGAGCGGATCGCGATCGCCCGCACCCAGCCGGGCACCATCGCCCGGTCCGCGCTGGCCGCCCGCCGCTACGGCAGCCACCCGTACGCCGTCCAGCTGCCCGACGCCGAGCTGGTGTCCGCCGTGCGCGCGCCGGCCCTGCGACGGCTGCACCGCGAGCGGGTGCTGCCGACCGGGAGCATCCTGGTCCTGGTCGGCGACGTCGACCCGGCGGCCGCCACGGACACCGTCGCCGCCGCGCTCGAGGTCTGGACCGGCAGCGGCAAGGCGGTGGAGACCCCGCCGGTCACCGAGCAGCCGGCGCACGGCATCGAGCTGGTGCACCGGGCGGGCGCGGTGCAGTCCAACCTCCGCCTGGGCGGTCCGGCCCCCGCCCGGACCGATCCCGACCTCCCGGCGGCCCGGCTCGCGGCGATGGTGTTCGGCGGGTACTTCTCCTCCCGCCTGGTGGAGAACATCCGCGAGCGGCGCGGCTACAGCTACAGCCCGCGCAGCGCGATCGACCACCAGCGCGCGGCCTCGTCCTTCCTGGTGGAGGCCGACGTCGCGACCGAGGTCACCGGCCCGGCCCTGCTGGAGACGCTCTACGAGCTGGGGCGCATGGCGCTGACCCCGGTCACGGAGGCGGAGCTCGACGCGGCCCGCCGGTACGTCCTCGGCAGCATGGCGCTGTCGACCTCCACGCACGCCGGCCTGGCCAGCACGCTGTCGGCGCTGCTCGGGGTGGGCCTGCCGGCGGACTGGCTCAGCACCCACCAGCGTGACCTGACCGCGGTCACCGTGGAGCAGGTGCAGGCGGCGGCCACCCGGTACATGGCACCCGAGGCCCTCACCGCCGTCGTCGTGGGCGACGCCGACCGGGTGGCCGCCGAGCTCGGCACCCTGGCGCCGGTCTCCGTCACCGGGGGCGGCGGGCAGGCGTGACCGCGGGCCCCGCCACCGGCGACGGCGGTCCGCTGCTGTCGCGCTCCGGGCACGACCGCGCGCACCTCGCCCGGTCGCTGACCGACCCCACCGGCGGCCGCCCGGTGCGGGTGCTGACGGTCGACGCCGCCCGCGCCGTGCCGGTGGAGGAGGGGCCGACCGGTCCCCGCCTGGTGTGGGACGAGCGGCCGTCCCTGCCCGCGGGCGCAATCTTCCTGGGCGAGGCCGGCGGGGTGCCCTACGCGGCGGTGCGCGGTGAGCGGTCGCTGACGGTCAACGGCCGGACGGTCGACCGGTGGGCCGGCCTGCGCGAGGTCGGCGCGGACCTCGACGACCTGGACGCCGGGCTGCTGGCCCAGGCCGTCGGCATCCTGGAGTGGCACGAGCGGAACCGGTTCAGCCCCCTCACCGGCGTCGCGACGACGGTCGAGCGGGCCGGCTGGTCGCAGCGCGATCCCAGCACGGGAACCGAGTTCTTCCCCCGCGTCGATCCCGCGGTGATCATGCTGGTCCACGACGGCGGCGACCGCGTCGTGCTGGGCCGGCAGGCGACGTGGCCCCCGGGGCGGTTCTCCATCCTGGCCGGCTTCGTCGAGCCGGGGGAGTCCGCCGAGGCGGCCGTGGCCCGGGAGGTCGAGGAGGAGGTCGGGCTGCGCGTCACCGACGTCCGCTACGTCGCCAGCCAGCCGTGGCCGTTCCCGCAGTCCCTCATGCTCGGCTTCGTGGCCCGGGCCGACGCCGACCAGCCGCTGCGCCTGGACCCCCACGAGATCGAGGAGGCGCGCTGGTTCACGCGTGATGAGCTGCGCAGCCCCGACGGGCAGCTGGTGGTGCCGCCGTCGATCTCGATCGCGCGGCACATCCTCGACCTGTGGTTGAAGGACGAGCTTCCCCCCACGCCTCGCTAGCTCGGCGCGGGCCCCTGAAGCCCGCCGTTCCAGCACGTCACCGGAGTCGCCCCTGGAGGACCAGTGCGGGGCGGTCGGGGTGGTCGGCGAGCACGACCGCGTCCGCCAGCGCCACGGGGTCGACCTCGTCGTCGTAGCGGTCGAACGCCGGTAGCTCCCACGCCTGCTGCGGCGGGGTGCGGCGACCGCGCGCGGCGGGGCTCATCCGCAGGTGCACGACGACGTCGAAGGCCAGGCCGACCCCCTGCAGCAGCGAGCCGGGCACGAGCAGCACGCCGCCGGCCGGCGCAGGCCGCCGCGTCTCCCGGGCAGAGCGGTCCCGCGCCAGGTCCCACAGCACCGGCAGGTACTCCCCGGCGCCGCCCGGCCCGACCGGTCCGAGGACCTCGCGGCCGAGCGCGCCGGCGTCGAGCCAGTCGGTGTAGCGGGCGTCGGGGTCGGTGCGGCCGTGCTCCAGCCGCAGCGACGCCGGCCGGTAGAAGCCGGTGGCCGGGACGACGACGGCGGCGCGGCCCAGCATCGGCAGCCGCTCGGCGATCGAGCCCGCCAGCGCCTCGGGGGCGGCCGGCTCGGGGCCGTCGACGGCGACGCGCAACGCGGTGGCACCGGGCTCCGCGGGGAGGTCCGCCAGCAGGCCGGCCAGACGATCGGCCAGGGCGTCGGGGGAGAGCGGTTCCGGACGGGTCAGGAGCGGCCGTCCGCGGTGGCGACGGCGCCGCTGGCCACCGGCTCGAGGCGCGGGGCGGGCGGGGTCGCGAGCGGGGCGGGGGAGCCCGGTGCGACGGCGGGCGCGACCGGATCGGGAGCGAGGCTCTCGAGCACCTCGCGGGCCAGCTCCACCACGGGGCGGCCCTGCGTGCGAGCCTCCCGGCGCAGCCCCTCGAACGCCGTGCGCGGGCTCGTGCCCTGCCGCTCGGCGAGCACCCCGATGGCCCGCTCCGTGGACACCCGCGCGGCGAGCGCGTGCTCGAGCTGGGCGACCGTGCGCTGCAGGGCGGCGATCCGCGCGTCCACCGGGTCGCTCTCGCCGGGGGCGGTCACCGGGCCGCGGGCCGAGCGCCGCGCGGAGCGGTCCGGCTCGGGCAGCCCGCCGAGCTCGTCGGCCACCAGGTCGGCCAGGGTCATGCCCTCGACGACGTCGGCGACGGGGTCTCCGTCGACCGGGCGGCCGGTCAGCGGCACGACGACCCAGCCACGCTCGCCGCGGGTCAGCGCGACGCGCGGGCGGTCGGCGGTCCCCGGGCAGCCCGGGACCTCGGGTCGGGACGACGCATCGGTGAACACGCGCCCGTCGAGCTCGTCGGAGGGCCTGGGACCGGGGACCACGGGTGCTCACGCCTCCGGGGTGTGTGCGAGCTGGGCCTTGACCGCGTCGATGCTCGGGTTGGTGAGCGCGGTGCCGTCGGGGAAGAGCAGCGTGGGGACGGTGCGGTTGCCCCCGTTGGCCTGCATGACCAGCTCCGCGGCCTGCGGGTCGGTCTCGATGTCGACCTCGGCGAACGCGATGCCCTCACGCTGCATCAGCTTCTTGAGCCGCACGCAGTACCCGCACCAGGTGGTGGTGTACATCGTGACGGCGGCGCCGGGGGTCGTGGTCATCGCGGGGAGTCTCCCTGTTCGTGCGTGGTCGGTCCAGCCCCGGGTCGGGGTGGTGTGCGTGCGTGCATGCCAACGAGCCGCCCCTGGGGATGCTTCCCGCCGTCCGTCGTCGCCGGCTGGGAGGATCGTGCCGGGAGCCGACGGCTCCCGGGGACGACCGGACGAGGAACGCGGAGGGACGCCGGCGATGGCGCATGCGGACGCGGAGGCCGTGCTCGACGGCCTCGACGACGAGCAGCGCGAGGCGGCCCAGGCGGTGTCCGGGCCGGTCTGCATCCTGGCCGGTGCCGGCACGGGGAAGACCCGCACGATCACCCACCGCATCGCCTACGGCGTGCACACCGGCAGCTACGTCCCCGAGCAGGTGCTGGCGGTCACCTTCACCGCGCGGGCCGCGGGTGAGCTGCGTGCCCGCCTCGCCGCCCTCGACGTGGGCGGGGTGCAGGCCCGCACCTTCCACGCCGCCGCGATGCGCCAGCTGCGCTACTTCGCCCCGCGGGTGCTCGGCGGCCCGATGCCCGGCCTCATCGAGAACAAGCTGCGGGTGGTCGCCTCCGCCGCCACCCGCAACCGGCTCACCACCGACCGGGCCAGCCTGCGCGACCTCGCCAGCGAGATCGAGTGGGCCAAGACCACCCTCGCGACGCCGGAGGACTATCCGGCCCGGGCGAAGGCGGCCGGCCGCGAGGCGCCGTTCGAGCCCGCCGCCGTCGCCGCCGTGTACGCCAGCTACGAGCAGGCCAAGCAGCGCGACGGGGCGCTGGACTTCGAGGACCTGCTGCTGGTCACCGCCTACGCGCTCGAGGAGCACCCCGACGTCGCCCGGCAGGTCCGCGCGCAGTACCGGCACTTCGTCGTCGACGAGTACCAGGACGTCAACCCGCTCCAGCAGCGGCTGCTCGACGCCTGGCTGGGCGGCCGAGCCGAGATCTGCGTGGTGGGCGATCCCAACCAGACCATCTACTCCTTCACCGGCGCCGACCCCGACTACCTGCTCGGCTTCGCCGACCGCTATCCCGACGCCGCCGTGGTCAAGCTCGAGCGCGACTACCGGTCGACCCCGCAGGTCGTGGGCCTGGCCAACCGGCTGATCGGGCAGGCGCCGCCACGCAAGGGGCTGCCGGGGCTCCGCCTCCTCGGCCAACGGCCGCAGGGGCCCGAGCCGCGGTTCGTCGAGCACCCCGACGAGCCGGCGGAGGCAGCCGCGGTCGCGGCCCGGTGCAAGGCGCTCATCGACGACGGGACGCCGGCCGCGGAGATCGCGGTCCTGTTCCGCATCAACGCGCAGTCGCAGGTGTACGAGTCCGCGCTCGCCGACGCCGGCGTCCCCTACGTCCTCAAGGGCGGTGAGCGGTTCTTCGAGCGGCCCGAGGTGCGCGAGGCGGTGCTGCTGCTGCGCGGGGCGGCCGCCGGGGGCAACGACCCCGGCATGCTCGTGCCCGCGGTCCGCGACGTGCTGGCGTCCACCGGCTGGGTGGAGCACCGCCCGCCGGCCGGTGGGGCGGCGCGGGACCGCTGGCAGTCCCTCGCCGCGCTCGTCGACCTCGCCGTCGACCTGGTGGCCGAGACCCCCTCGCTGGACCTCGCCGGCTTCGTCACCCACCTCGCCGAGCGCGCCGACGCCCAGCACGCACCCACCGTCCAGGGGGTCACGCTCGCCTCGATGCACGCGGCCAAGGGCCTGGAGTGGGACGTCGTCTTCGTCGTCGGCCTGGTCGACGGGGTGCTGCCGATCGCCCAGTCGCTGAGCCGCCCGGACGCGGTGGAGGAGGAGCGGCGGCTGCTGTACGTGGCGGTGACCCGCGCCCGCGAGCAGCTCACCCTGTCGTGGTCGCTGGCGCGCAATCCGGGTGGCCGCCGCTCCCGGCCGCGCAGCCGGTTCCTCGACGGCCTGGCGCCGGGCTCCTCGCCGACCGCGCCGCCGGCCCGCCGGCCGGCCAAGCGACCCAAGGTGGTCCTCGAGGGGGAGGCCGGCGAGCTCTTCGAGCGGCTGCGGGCCTGGCGCACCCAGGCCGCCCAGGACGCCTCCGTGCCGGCCTACGTCGTCTTCTCCGACGCCACGCTGCAGGCCATCGCCGAGAGCCGGCCCGCCAGCCTCCGGGAGCTGTCGGGGCTGCCGGGCATCGGGGCCCGGAAGCTGGAGCTCTACGGCGCCGACGTGCTGGCCACCGTCAGCGGCTGAACGGGTGAGGATGCCGTCGCCGAGGGCGACGGCAGGCGGTTCCGAGACGCGGTAGGACCCCCACGCGGAGGAACCGCGTCTAATTCGATTGACCCGGATTCCGGGGCGCCCCTAGTGTCCCGTTCCACACGAGCCGCACCCCGTGGCGAGCCCGGCCGACCGGCCGGCGCGCGAGAGAAGGAAGGAGGGGGCATCCCGATGATCGACAACACCTGGACCACCGCTGCTGCCTCCGCCGACCTCCTCGGCCTGGGCGGCGCCGACGTGCACGTGGGTGGCCTGGTCATGACCGGTGTCGCCGCCCAGCACGAGGGCACCGGTCTGCCCACCGCCGCCCGTACCGGCGGCGCGGCCACCGCGCTCCTCGGCGGAGCCCTCGGCGTCGGCACGCCGCGCGTCGCCCCCGCCCTGGACCGGCGCCCGAAGTCGCCCTGCACCGTCGAGCGCAGCTTCGTGCCCACCTACCTGCCCCAGAACGACGGCACCACCCTCGGGATCCGATCCCCGGGGAGACCCCTGAGCTAGCCGCTCACCGGTCCTCCTCGAGGCCGCGGAACCCGAACCCCGGGATCCGCGGCCTCTCTCGTTTTCCGCCTCCGCGGCGCCCGGCCCCCGACTTCGGTCGGCGGACCCCCGCCGGCCGTACCCGACGAGTACGAGGAGGAGCGGCAGTGCAGCAGACGATCGACCGCCCGACGTCCCACCGCCGGTCCGGGCTCCCCAGGACCGGTGGCCCCACCCCGCGGCGGCCCCGCCCGACCCTGCCCCCCGGACCGGTGCGGCGCCCCCTGCCGTGCCGGGTCCAGGACCCCGAGCTGTGGTTCGCCGAGAGCCCGGCTCAGCTGGAGCTCGCCAAGAGCTTCTGCGGCGACTGCCCGGTGCGAGAGGCGTGCCTGGCCGGCGCGCTCTCCCGCGCCGAGCCGTGGGGCGTCTGGGGCGGCGAGATCTTCGACCGAGGCGCGGTGATCGCCCGCAAGCGGCCACGCGGCCGTCCCCGGAAGGTCGTCGCGGCGTGAGCCCGCGGCCATCCGCGCCCCGTAAGCACGTGACCAGCAGTTCCGAGCTCCCGAGCGGGAGCCGACCAGGAGGATCAGCGATGTACATGCTCGAGCACGACATGGCCCGCAGTCGCATGAGCGAGTTGCAGGCCGAGGCGATGGCCGCGTCCCGCGCCCGCCGTCTCTACCTGGCACGGCGGGCCTCCCGCCGCGCCGAGCGCGCGGTCCGCCGGGCCGCACGCGCCAGCGCCGCCGTCTACTAGAAGGACCCCGTCCTCCTCACCCCTCGCACGCTCGGGGCGAGCCTCGGGACGGGGCCGCCGTCCTCCTCACCCCTCGCACGCTCGGGGCGAGCCTCGGGACGGGGCCGCCGTCCTCCTCACCCCTCGCACGCTCGGGGCGAGCCTCGGGACGACCCCTCCGCTGTCGGGGGCCGGACGATCGTCGTCCGGCCCCCGACCGCTACTTCTTGAACCCGGGAAGCCACTCCTCGAGGATCGCGCGCCAGTCGGCGGCCGCGTCGAGCTGGCAGAGCACCCCGATGGAGCCCATCGAGACCCGGTGGATGAGCAGGTAGGCCGGTGGCAGGTTGAGCTGCCGGCCCAGCCGGTTGGCCTCGGTCCGCGGGTCGCCGATCCGCATGGCCTGCTCCTGCATCCAGGCCCGGGTGAAGTGGAAGTGGTGGCCGGCGATCGGCTCCAGCAGGGGGCGCAGGTAGTCGAGCACCGCCTGGGGGTCGACGTCCACGCTGGGCCGCACGAACCCCTCGGTGCGCAGGTCGGCGAGCACCTCCGCCGCGCGGCCGTCCAGCGCCCAGTTCAGCAGCCGCCCGATCGGTTCGGGGTGCCCGTCGGGCAGCCGGGCGATCGCGCCGAAGTCGATGACGCCGAGGCGGCCGTCGGGCAGGATCCGGAAGTTGCCCGGGTGCGGGTCGGCGTGCAGCAGCCTGGCGCGCTGCGGCGCGGAGAAGTGCAGGGTGGCCAGCAGCCGGCCGGCGCGGTCGCGCTGCTCCCGGCTGCCCGTGGCGATGATCCGGGAGAGCGGGGTGCCCTCGATCCACTCGGAGACGACGACCTTGGGAGCGCTGGCCACCACCCGGGGGACGGCGATCTCCGCATCCCCGGCGTAGGCGGCGGCGAACGCCCGCTGGGCGTCGGCCTCCAGGCCGTAGTCCAGCTCCTCCACCACGCGGGCCTTGAGCTCGGCGATGAGCGGCTTGACGTCGAGCCCGGGGAAGACGGCGGCGAACAGCCGGGCGAACCGGGCCAGCTGGTTGAGGTCGCTCATCAGCGCCGTCGCCGCGCCGGGGTACTGGATCTTCACCGCGACGTCACGGCCGTCCCGCCACGTGGCCCGGTGCACCTGCCCGATGCTGGCGGCCGCGGCCGGGGCGTCGTCGAACTCGGCGAACCGCTGGCGCCACGTGCCACCCAGCTGCTGGGCGAGGACCGCGTGCACGGTCCGCACCGGCATCGGGGGCGCCTCCTCCTGCAGCTTGGTGAGGGCTTCCCGGTACGGCGCCGCCATCTCCTCGGGCACCGCGGCCTCGAACACCGAGAGCGTCTGGCCGAGCTTCATGGCGCCGCCCTTGAGCTGCCCCAGCACGGCGAACAGCTGCTCGGCGGTGCGCTGCTGCAGCTCGGCGTTCACCGTGTCCGCCGACTGCCCGGACAGGCGCTTGCCGAACCCCATCGTGGCGCGGCCCGCGGCCCCCAGGGGGAGGGACGCCAGCCGTGCCGTTCGCCCGACCGACCCCCGGGGCATCACCGGTCGCTCGTCGCTCACGCGTCCTCCTCGCCGGCGGCCGGGCGGAACGGCGCCGTGTCGTGTCCGGTGAGCCCGAGAGCTCGCTCGGTGACCATTGTCACCCGACTGGCCGGGGTCCCGCCGGGAGGGCGGCCCGCACCCTTCTCGGACGGGTCGTCCGCGGCCGCCGCCGCGCCGCAGCCGCAGTCCGGGTGCGGGGGCCACCGCCGCAGGTGGGGCACCAGGTCGGGCGGGTGCAGCTCGACCGTGCCCCCGAGGGTGACCGGTGTGCCGCGCCCGTCGACGCAGGCCAGCACCTGGCCGGCGGCCAGCACGGCCGTGAGCAGGCAGGTGAGCGTGGCACCGCTGGGCGGGGGCTCGGTCGCGGTCAGCTGGGCGGCGAGCCGGGGCCAGCGCGGGTCGGCGTCCCGGCGGTGCAGGTCGCCGCAGCGCAGGCAACTGCTGGCGCCGGGGAACACGAGCGGCCCGACGACGCCGGTCTCCCCGCGCACCGTGGCGACCAGGTGCGGGCCCGGCACCTCGGGGACCAGCGGGTCGGAGGCCGCCCACGGTCGGGTGAGGACGACGACGTCGGGGCGGAGGCCGGGTGGGAGCGGCCCCAGATCGGTCTGCGGGCTGGCGCGGCGGACCGCGTCGGCCGCCGCCACCGCTCGGGGCCGCCCCTCGTCGGCGGCGG
This sequence comes from Blastococcus sp. SYSU DS0541, assembly GCF_054050875.1. Classification (NCBI taxonomy): domain Bacteria; kingdom Bacillati; phylum Actinomycetota; class Actinomycetes; order Geodermatophilales; family Geodermatophilaceae; genus Blastococcus; species Blastococcus sp. SYSU DS0541. The sequence continues at coordinate 178,347 of NZ_JBJHAD010000001.1, forward strand.
TCAGGCCACCGACGACGGCGTCGGCAGCGGTGACGACACCCGGGTCGCGGACCACGACACGCCCGATCCCGCTCGCGGCCAGGACGGCGGCCAGCGGGGTGCCGACGCGCGTGGCGCCCTCGACCACCACGGTGGCGCGCCGCCGTGCGCGCCAGCCGGCCGCACCGGGGGAGGAGCCCGCCGCGGGGAGCTCCACCGCCGCGCGTGCGGCCGCGGCCGGGCCGGCCCCGATCGCGAGCAGGTCGGCCGGGTCGAGGTCGCGGACCAGCCCGGCGGACCTCAGCGCATCGACCGCCGAGTCCACGAGCCCGGGCGGCAGGCCCTCGACGGCGGCCTCGGCACGGACGGCCCGCCGCGACCGCCGCCCGTCCAGGGCGCGGAGCGCGGGCGCCAGCCCCGCGGCCGGCTGGAGGAAGAGCAGACCGTCGGTGGAGTCGACCCCGCCGACCTGGACGCTCCCGGCGTCGCCGGCGAGCAGCGGGATCGCCGCGGGGAGGAGGGGATGGACGTTGTCGGTCACCCCGGCAGGGTGGCAGCCCTCGGGCGGGGCGGGCGCCGTCGTCCACAGGCCCCCGGACGACGACGGCGGCGCCCCGCCCCGGGGCGCCGCCGCGGATGCCTCAGGCCTTGCCGAGGATCCGGTTCATCTTGGTGCCGCAGACGGGGCAGGTGCCCTGGGCCATGCGCCGACCGGACTCGCTCACCTTGACCTCGCCGTCGAAGTCGCGCTTCTCCTTGCACTTCACGCAGTAGCCGTTGTAGCTCTCCGCCACGGGATCTCCTCGTCTCCGGGGCGCCTCGGCTCGCACGCCGGGCACCGTTGGGCGGGAACGCTACCCGTGGGCCGCCGGCGCGGACCGTCGGCGGGCTCTCCGCCGCGGGGGCCGGGGCGGTCGGTGGCAGCACGTTCCCCACAGCTGTGGACGACGCTGTGGATGCCATGGGGACGGTGTGGCGTGTCGCTGTGCGGAACCGGGGGACGGGTCGGGGACGGGCCACCCGCGGTGACGCCCGGCACCGCGCCCACCAGCGCAGACGTCCCCGTGCGGGTGTGGATCTCCTCCATCCGGCCGCCCTCGTCACCGGCTGGAGCGGTGCCGATGTCCACCGTCCGTGCGACCTGCACCCGAGAGGGTGGCTCCGCGCAGGCGTCACGCACTGCGGGTGTCCTACGGTCTCCTCGTGCCCCGAACGACTCCTCATGCGAGCGCCCTGCCTGAACCGGCGGACGGCGACGTCGTGGAGGTCCGGCGGAGCAGCCGCCGGCGGCGCACGGTGACCGCCTACCGGGAGCTCGGGCGCACCGTGGTGCTCATCCCGGCCGCCTTCAGCCCTGCCGAGGAGCAGCGCTGGGTGGCCCAGATGGTGGCCAAGCTGCGTACCCGCGAGGAGCGGCGCAAGCGCTCCCTCGGGGGTGACGCCGAGCTGCTGGCGCGGGCGCGCGCGCTCTCGGCCGCCCACCTCGACGGCCTCGCCGAGCCGGCGAGCGTGCGCTGGGTGGACAACCAGCACCGCCGCTGGGGCTCCTGCACGCCGGCCGACCGGACCATCCGGCTCTCCAGCCGGCTGCAGTCGATGCCCGACTACGTCGTCGACTACGTGCTCGTGCACGAACTGGTGCACCTGGTCGAGCCCGGGCACGACGAGCGCTTCTGGGCGCTGGTGGCGCAGTACCCCCGCGCCGAGCGGGCGCGCGGCTTCCTCGAGGGCGTCGAGCTGGCCGCGACCGCGGGTGCGGCCGGGGCCGAACCCCCGTCCGACGTCGACGGGTGAGCGGCTAGCCCTCGCCGCCCAGCTCCCGCCGGTCCTCGCCCTCGTCGTCGCCCGGCCGCCTCGGCGCCCGCTCGGCGTCGTCGGCGTTCAGCGCGGCGAGCTCGTCGTCGAGACCCTGGCGGGCGACGAAGTCCAGCGGCTCGTCCAGGTCCTCCGACGTCGGCAGGAGGTCGGGGTGCGACCACAGGCGGTCGCGGTCCGCGCTGCCGTGCTGCTGACCCATGGCGCCCCAGACGGTCGCCGCGTCGCGCAGCCGGCGCGGCCGCAGCTGCAGCCCGACCAGCGTGGCGAAGGTCTGCTCCGCCGGGCCGCCGGAGGCCCGGCGGCGGCGCATCGTCTCGGCCAGGGCGACGTGCCCCGGCAGCCGGTCGGAGGCGGCGGCCGCGACGACCGCGTCCACCCAGCCCTCGACCAGGGCGAGCAGCGTCTCCAGGCGGCGCAGCGCCATCTGCTGCTCGGGGGTCTCCTCCGGCTCGAGCACTCCGCTGCCGAGCAGGCGCTGGATGCTCTCGGGGTCGCCGGGGTCCAGGCCCGCGCCCATGCCACCGGCCATGGCCTCGTTGATGCCCCGCTCGATCGCCTCGCGATCGATGGTGATGCCGCGGGCGTAGGCGTGCACGGCGTCCTGCAGCTGCTGGCGCAGCCACGGGACGTGGGCGAACAGCCGCTGGGAGGCCGCCTCCCGCAGCGCAACGAAGAGCCGGACCTCGTCGGCCGGGCGGTCGAGGCCCTCGGCGAACGCGGCCAGGTTCTGCGGCACGAGCACGCCGGTGCCGGGGGGCGCGAGCGGCAGGCCGACGTCGGTGCTGGTGAGCACCTCGCCGGCCAGCGAGCCGAGGGCCTGGCCCACCTGGGCGCCGAACATCATGCCGCCCATGCGGCCCATGATCCCGGCGATCGGACCGAAGGACATCGCCGCTTCCTGCGGGAGGGCGCTGGTCATCGCCGCCACCACCCGTTCGGCCAGCGGGTCGATGAGCGCCGCCCACGCGGGCTGGGTCTGCTCCACCCACTCGACCCGCGACCACGCAGCGGTGCGCTCGATGCCCGAGGGCAGCTCGGTGACCTGGTCCAGCCAGAGGTCGGCGAGCCGCAGCGACTCCGCGGTCGCGGCGCGCTCCTGCTCCGACGACGGCTGGTGCCCGGCCGCGAGCTGGCTGATCGCACCCTGCCGGGCGAGGTCCCAGTTGACCGGGCCACCCGACCAGTTCATGAGTTTCTGCAGCTCGGCGAAGAGCGGCATCTTGCCGAGCACGTCCTCGGGGGAGCCGCCGCCGGCCATGCCCCCGAACAGGGCGCCCAGGCCGAACGGGTCGCCACCCTGGTCGCCGCGGCCGGGCTCCCGGCGCTCGGGGTCGCGGTCAGGAGGGCCGAAGCCGAACGGGACGTCGCTCATGCGTCCACGGTAGACGTGCGATCTTCCGCCGGGGGACCCGTTCGCCCCGGGCGGATGGCTCCCGGGGCGGGGCTGCCGGAGGAGGTCGAGGGCCTCCGGGCCGACGGCGTCGTCCAGGCAGGGGTTCTAGGCTCGCCCCTCGTGACCCGTCGCAACGCCGTCCTGAGCGTGGGTGCCGTGCTCCTGCTGCTGTTCGGCGTGCTGGGCACCAGCGTGCCGGTGCCCTACGTCGCGCAGGTCCCGGGCCCCACGTTCGACACGCTCGGCGAGATCGACGGCGAGCCGATCATCGCGGTGGAGGGCCGGGAGCGCAACGACGTCGAGGGCGACCTGGCCCTGACCACCGTCGGCGTGAGCCGCGGCGGCTTGAGCCTCGTGCAGGCCGTGCGCGGCTGGTTCGACGACGAGGTGAGCGTCGTCCCCGAGGAGTCGGTGTACCCGCCCGACCGGAGCGAGGAGGAGACCCGGGAGGTCAACCGGCAGGCGTTCCTCACCTCCGAGGCGGCGGCGGAGAGCGTCGCCCTGGGCGAGCTCGGCTACCCGCAGAAGGTCGTGGTGCGGCAGGTGCCCGAGGGATCCCCGTCGGAGGGGGCGCTGGAGGAGGGCGACGCCCTGGAGACGGTCGACGGCCGTCCGGCACCCGACACCGAGGTGCTGGCCGACGTCCTCGCCGGCATCCCGCCCGGGACGCCGGTCACGGTCGGCTACACCCGCCTGGGCGAGCCGGGCACCGCGACGGTCACCACGCAGGCGGCCGAGGGGCGCGAGGGGTCGATGCTGGGCATCAGCGTGCTCGACCAGCCGTACGCGCCGTTCGACGTCGACATCCAGGTCGCCGACGTGGGCGGCCCCTCCGCCGGCCTCATGCTCACCCTCGGCATCCTCGAGCTGGTGGGGGAGGAGGACCTGACCGGCGGCGCGGTGATCGCGGGCACCGGCACGATCGACCTCGACGGGAACGTCGGCCCCATCGGCGGGATCCCGCTGAAGATGGTCGCCGCCCGCGAGATCGGTGCCGAGCTCTTCCTGGTCCCGGCCGCCAACTGCGCCGAGGCGCTGGCCGCCCCTGACGCCGGCGTGCCGATGGCCCGGGTCGCCACGCTGGACGACGCGCTGGCGGCCCTGGCCGACGTCCGCGCCGGCCGGACACCGGAGGGCTGCTGAACCGGGGCATCCTGGTCCGTGCCGCGACGCACGCCCGGGAACCCCGGGGCGTCCGGTGCGTTGTCCATGAGGCCGGGCATGCCCGGCGCCGCACAACCCGACCCCCCGCGGTCGATCACCGCGTGGCCGATGGCCACGCCTGCAACTGAAGGAGACCGCTCGTGGCCATGCGGCCCCCCGTGCCGGTACCGGCGCTGTCGCGGCGCGCGAAGCTGGTCATCGGCGCCATCGCCGTGCTGCTGGTGCTGTTCACCGCCGTCGGCACCCTCACCAACGTCTACGTCGACTACCTGTGGTTCGACGAGACCGGCTTCACCGAGGTGTTCTGGACCGAGCTCCAGTCCCGCGCGCTCCTCTTCGCCGTCGCGGGCGTGGCCACCGGTGGGCTCACCGCGCTGGCCATGTACCTGGCCTACCGCTTCCGCCCCACGTTCCGGCCGATGTCGCTCGAGCAGCAGAACCTCGAGCGCTACCGCCAGTCCCTCGAGCCGCGCCGCGGCCTGGTGCTCACCGGCATCGCCGTCGTCCTCGGGCTCTTCGCCGGGTTCACCGCGCAGAGCAGCTGGGAGACGTGGCTGTCGTTCCGCAACAGCACCGACTTCGGGCGCACCGACCCGCAGTTCGGCGTCGACCTGTCGTTCTTCGTCTTCGACTACCCCTTCTACCGGCTGCTGCTCGGCTTCGGGTTCGCGATCGTCATCCTCGCGCTCATCGGCTCGTTGCTGACCCACTACGTGTTCGGCGGGCTGCGGCTGCAGACCCCCGGCCAGAAGCTGACCGGCGCCGCACGGGTGCAGCTCTCGGTGCTGCTGGGCGTCTTCCTCGCCCTCAAGGCCGTCGCCTACTGGCTGGACCGGTACGGGCTGGTCTACTCCAACCGCGGTGACGTCTTCACCGGCGCCAGCTACACCGACGTGAACGCGCTGCTGACGCCCAAGACGATCCTGGTCTTCGTGGCGGCCGTCTGCGCCGTGGCGTTCTTCGCCAACATCGTCGTCCGCAACTTCCTGCTCCCGGCCGCCGCCCTGGTCCTGCTCCTGGTCTCCAGCCTGGTGATCGGCGTCGCGTACCCGGCGATCGTCCAGCAGTTCGTCGTCGGCCCCAGCGCCAACGAGAAGGAAGAGCCCTACATCGAGCGGGCCATCACGGCGACGCGGGACGCCTACGACCTCGCCGAGATCGACTACGTCGACTACGCGCAGGACGCGACCGGCGACGAGGTCGACCCCGAGGCGGCACTGGCCGACCTGCGGGCGGACTCCGAGACCATCCCGAACGCCCGCCTGCTGGACCCGAACGTCCTCTCCGACACGTTCACCGCACGGCAGCAGATCCGCAACGTGTACGGCTTCCCGGAGAAGCTGGACATCGACCGGTACACGATCGACGGCGAGACCCGCGACTACGTGGTGGCGGTCCGCGAGCTGAACAGCTCGGGGCTGTCGGAGAACCAGGACACCTGGATCAACCGGCACACCGTCTACACGCACGGCAACGGCTTCGTGGCGGCGCCGGCGAACGAGGTCGTCGCAGGCCAGGAGGGCGGCGAGCCCCGGTTCACCACCCGCGACCTGCCGACCCGCGGCAACATCGACGTCGAGCAGCCGCGCATCTACTACGGCGAGCTGATCCAGATCAACGGCCAGGACGTGTACTCGGTGGTGGGGGCCCCCGAGGGCGCCGAGCCGCGCGAGTTCGACCTGCCCGAGGGCGGGTCCGACGAGCGGCAGATCAACAACACCTACGACGGCGAAGGTGGCGTCGAGATCGGCAGCTTCTTCCGCCAGCTGGCCTTCGCCATCCACTACCGGGAGCGGAACTTCCTGCTCTCCAGCGCGGTCAACGAGGAGTCCAAGGTCCTCTACGTCCGCGACCCGCGGGAGCGGGTGCAGAAGGTCGCGCCGTTCCTCGAGATCGACGGCGACCCCTACCCGGCGGTCATCGACGGCGAGATCCAGTGGATCCTCGACGGCTACACGACGTCGGACTCCTACCCCTACGCCGAGCAGATGCAGCTGGGCGAGGCCGCGGCCGACGCCCTCACCGGCACGGGGACGACGGCTCTGCCGAACGAGACCTTCAACTACATCCGCAACTCCGTGAAGGCGACGGTCGACGCCTACGACGGCACGGTGCGGCTGTACGAGTGGGACACCGAGGACCCCGTCCTCAAGACCTTCATGAAGGCTTTCCCCGGTGTCGTGCTGCCCAGGGACGAGATGCCCGAGGGGCTGGTGGACCACATCCGCTACCCCGAGGACCTGTTCAAGGTGCAGCGGGACATCCTGACGCGCTACCACGTCGACGACCCGCAGAACTTCTACAGCGGCAACGACCGGTGGCAGATCCCGGACGACCCGACGCAGAACACCGACCAGGCCCAGCCGCCGTACTACATCCTGGCGGAGCGGCCCGGCGAGGAGGGGGCGTCGTTCCAGCTGACGAGCGCGCTGAACGCCTTCAACCGGCAGAACCTCTCGGCGTTCGTCTCGGCGTCCAGCGACGCGGACACCTACGGGCAGCTGCAGGTGCTGAGGCTCCCGGGCAACACGCCCTTCCGCGGGCCCCAGCAGGTGCAGCAGTCGTTCAACACCAACGACGAGGTCGCGCGTGACCTGAACCTGTTCCGCAGCGCGGACTCCACACCGGTGTTCGGCAACCTGCTCACCCTGCCGATCGGCGACGGCGGCCTGCTCTACGTCGAGCCGCTCTACGTCGAGGGCACCGGGGAGAACTCCTTCCCGCTGCTCCGCAAGGTGCTGGTGAACTACGGCGACCGGGTGGGCTACGCCGACACCCTCGCCCAGGCGCTGGACCAGGTCTTCGGGCCGGGGGCCGGGGAATCGGCCACCGACAACGACGACACCGGTGCCGACGGCGACGCGTCCGGCGATCTGCCCGAGACGCCGGCACCGGAGGACCCGGCGCCGGCCGAGCCGCCGGCGAACGGCGGCGGGGACACCCCGAACGCCACGGTGCTGGCGGACGCGGTGGCGGACATGAACGCGGCCCTGGCCGCGCTCGCGGACGCCCAGCGGGCGGGTGACTTCGCCGGTCAGGGTCAGGCGCTCGAGGACCTGCAGGAGGCCGTGACCGCCTACCAGGAGGCCCAGGCCGCAGCCGACGCCGTCGACTGACCCCCGTCTCGCGGGTGGGTGGGTGCCCCCGGGCGCCCGCCCACCCCGGGAGCTGGTAGGCTGGCTCTACCGACGCGGGGTGGAGCAGCTCGGTAGCTCGCTGGGCTCATAACCCAGAGGTCGCAGGTTCGAATCCTGTCCCCGCTACCACCACGAAGGCCCGGTCCCCCAGGGACCGGGCCTTCGTCGTGCTCGGGGCGGGGCGCCGGTTCAGCGCGGGCCGAGGCGCTCCCCGACGTCGAGAGGTTCGCGCGACCGGTGGTCCTCCTGCCGGGGCGTCCGGCGGTACGGCGTGGGGCGCGGCCGGCGGGCCGCGCCTGCGTCGTGTGCCCGACCCGGCGTCGGGACGACGGGCTCGGCGGCCGGCGGCGTGACCGCGTGCGCGGGCGGGCGGGGCCGGGTGGTCAGCGCGGCGAGGAGCGTGTGCGGTCGGGTGCGGTCCTGGTCGGGGACGGGTGCCCCGGCGGGCAGCGGCCGGGCCGGCGCCGCCGGGAACGGCTCTCGCCGCGGCGGGTGTGCCGGGTCGGGCAGGCGCAGCTCGGCGAGGTCCTTCCACGTCGAGTGCCGCAGCCCGTCGACGGTGCAGCGCACGCGCGCGGAGACCCGGCCGTCGGGCGTGTGCCGCCAGCCGAGCAGCTCGCCGGAGTACCAGATCCCGCGGTGGTGGATCTCCACCGGCTGCGGGTCACCGACGAACCTGCTCGCCGCCCCGTTCCCCGCCACGAGCCGGACTGTAGGTGGGGCGCGAGCGGCGGAGCCGGAGGCGCGCACGGCCCCCGCCGCGGCCTGTCCCACCGTTCACACGGGTCCGCGCAGTCAGGTCTGCGTCGTCTGGCCCGCGCGCTGCGGGCGGCTCCTCGGGCGTGCCGCGCGGGCCTGGACCAGGCCGGTCAGGCGCCGCTCGCCGGGCAGGCGGGTCCGCCGCAGGGCCTGCGCCACGTACTCGCCGAGCAGCGACCCCGCCGCGAGGGCCAGACCGATGGTGATCGCCGTCCCCAGCAGGGTGATCCCGCCGATCGTGTCGCCCTCGGTCAGCCGGCGGAGGCCTCGGTAGATCACCAGCCCGGGCAGCAGGGGGATGATCCCGGCGGCGACGTAGACCAGCGCGGGGACGCGCTGCCGGCCGGCCAGGGCGAACGCGCCCAGGCCGATGACGACGGCGGCGGCCGCGGTCGCGATGGTGACCGAGAGCCGCAGCGCGTCCAGCCCGACGAAGACCGCCCAGCCGAGCGCGCCAGCGGCCGCGGCCGGGGGCAGGGTGCGCCGGGGGGCGTGGTTGGCGACGGCGAAGGAGGCCGAGATCGCGGCCGCGGCGGCGAGCTGCAGCGGTACGTCGCCGAGGCCGCCGGACGGCGGGTCCCACATCGCGACCGGGACGCCGAGCCGCACGCCGATCGACAGGCCGACCGCGACCCCGCTGATGATCCCGGCGGTGAGCAGGAACGTCTCGAAGGCCCGCGCGCTCGCCGTCACGTAGAAGCCGGTGATGGCGTCGTGCACCGCGCCGACGAGCGTGACACCGGGCAGCAGCAGGACTATCCCGCCGGCGACGACGAGCGACGGGCGGACGCCGATGTCGGCGGCGACCAGCGCCAGGGCGACCGCCGTGGCGATCAGGCCCCCGACGGCGTTGAGGAAGAAGGCGGGCAGCCCGCGGCGGCCCAGCCGGTCGATGGCGAGGTCGACGAGCACGGTCGCCCCGAACGCCGCCGCCGTCACCGCGGGACCGGCGCCGAGCAGGACGGCCACCGCGGCCGCCAGCAGCGCCCGGGCTCCCGTGACCACCCAGCGCCGGTAGGGCTGCGGGCTGGCGGCGACCCGCTCGAGCAGGCGGTCGGCCTCCGCGGGGGTGACCCGCCCCGCGGCGAGGTCGCCGACCACGTTGTGGACGGCGGTGGCGCGGGAGTAGTCCAGCTCGCGCTGCTGGACCAGGCGCAACCCGCTGACGGGTCCTGCGTCCTGCGCGGCGTGGCCGGAGACGGTGATCGAGGTGAAGGTGATGTCGCACTCCACCCGCCGGAGGCCGCAGGACCGGGCCACGACCGTGCAGGTCGCGGTGACCTCGGCGGCGCTGGCACCCGCGGACAGGAGCAGCTCGCCTGCCCGGAGGGCCAGGTCGACGGCGCGGTGGGCGTCGTGGGGTGCGAGGGGCTGCGGCGGCACCCGTCCACGATCCCCGACGCGCCCCGTCCCGCGCTGGTGGGACTCGTCACCCGCGGGAAGATGCGTTTCCCGGTGCTTGCTGCGACTCTGGATGATCGTGCTGCCCCGGGGGTACTCCCTGCCGGGCGGCGCGGCCGGTCGTCGACCGGCTGTCCCGTCCCCTACCGAAGGAACCGCCCCTCGTGCGAAGAACCTCCGTCGTCTTCTGGGCCTCGCTGGCTGTCGTGCTCCCGTTCGTCCTCTGGGGAGCACTGTCACCTGCGTCCCTGGACTCCGCGGCCACATCGGCGCGCACCTTCGTCGTCGACCGGTTCGGCTGGTTCTACCTGCTGACCGCGACGATCGTGCTGATCGCCGTGATCGCGCTGGCGGCCTCGCGGTGGGGGCGGGTGCGGCTGGGCAAGGACGACGACCGGCCGGAGTACAGCACCCGGGCGTGGTTCGCGATGCTCTTCAGCGCCGGGATGGGCATCGGGCTGGTGTTCTGGGGCGTGGCGGAGCCGGTGTCGCACTTCATCACCCCGCCGACGGCCACCCCGGAGAGCACGGAGGCCGCCCGTGACGCCCTGCGGTACTCGTTCTTCCACTGGGGCCTGCACCCGTGGGGCATCTACGCCGTCCTGGCGCTGGCGCTGGCCTACGCCCGCTTCCGCCGCGGCTGGAAGGCCACCATCAGCGGGGCGCTGCGGCCGCTCCTCGGGGACCGCGTCGACGGCCCGTTGGGGGCCGCGGTCGACACGATCGCGGTGGTGGCCACCGTCTTCGGCGTCGCGACGTCGCTCGGCCTCGGGGCCGCCCAGATCAACGGCGGTCTGAACTCCCTCGACGACGGCATCGCGATCGGCTCCGGCGTGCAGCTGGCGATCATCGCGGTGGTCACCGTCCTCTTCCTGATCTCCGCGCTGTCCGGCATCAACCGCGGGATCAAGTGGTTGTCGACCGCCAACGTCGTGCTCGCGATCGCGCTCTTCGCCTTCGTGCTCTTCACCGCCTCGTCCGGCCGGCTCGTGGGCGCGTTCACCACGACCCTCGGCAGCTACTTCGCCGAGCTGCCCACGATGAGCCTGCAGACCGGTCCCTTCGACCCCCAGCGCTCGGAGTGGATCAACGGCTGGACGATCTTCTACTGGGCGTGGTGGATCTCCTGGTCGCCGTTCGTGGCGACCTTCATCGCGCGCATCTCGCGCGGCCGCACCATCCGCGAGTTCGTCATCGGAGTGCTGGCGGTGCCCACGCTGGTCAGCGGGCTGTGGTTCTCGGTGTTCGGCGGGGCCGGCATCCTCGCCGAGCAGGAGGGCGCCGGGCTCGCGGGCCAGGCGACCGAGCAGCAGCTGTTCGCGCTGCTGGACACCCTGCCGGGCGGCGTGATCGCCGGGATCGGGGCGATGATCCTCATCGTCACCTTCTTCGTCACCAGCGCCGACTCCGCCACCTTCGTCCTCGGCTCGCTGAGCAGCCGCGGCGGGCAGGACCCGGCGCGCGTCGTCAGCGTGATCTGGGGTCTGGTCATCTCGGCCTCCGCCGCCGTGCTGCTGGTCAGCGGGGGTCTGGGCGGGGTGCAGACCGCGTCCATCGTCGCCGCGTTCCCGTTCGCGGTGGTGCTGCTCCTGGTCCTCGTCGCGCTGGTCAAGGGGCTCGGGCAGGAACCGCGCATGCCGCGCCGGGCGCCGGAGGAGCCGCTGCCGCCGGTCGCGTCGGCACCGGCCGAGGGCAGCCGGGGCAACGGGGCCACGGCCGCGCCCGCGCCGACCGGCACCGGCACCGGCACCTCCTGAGGTCCGCCGGTCCCGCGGGTCGAGCACCGGCCGTGGGACCGGCAGCAGGCCACCGGCGCCGATGCCGATGCCGATGCCGATGCCGTAGCGTGGTGGCACAGCGCGGGGTGGAGCAGCTCGGTAGCTCGCTGGGCTCATAACCCAGAGGTCGCAGGTTCGAATCCTGTCCCCGCTACGACCGCGTGGCCGAGGCCTCGCCCGCTCCCGGCAAGGGGTGGGCGAGGCCTCTGTCCCAGGTGGGCGGATCCGCCCGGGTCAGGGCAGCCCCGGTCGCGACCGCAGCCGCCTCGGTGCTCTGGTGTGCGATGCCCTCGACCCCGGCCGCGCGCTGCGCTGCGGCGGACCTGCCGAGCAGCCAGACGATCAGCAGCACGGCGAAGACGATCACGATGACCCCGACGGCGAGCGCGGCGATCCGCCGTCGGGCCGGCTTTCCGCTCCCGACGCGGGCCTGGGGGTCGTGCGGTCGACCCTCGCCGCGGTGGTCTCCTCCTGCGCTCATCGGTCCTCCTGGGACGGCCGGTGCCGCGCCCGCGGCCACCGGGTGGGGGCGCGCCTCAGCGCGCGTCGGGGTCGATCAGGGCGAGGCCGGACGCGGGGTCGGGTCGGCGCCGCAGGTACGTCGGGCTCGTGGTCACGACCATCTCCAGGGTCGGCCGGGTCACCGCGCGCAACAGGTGCCCGCCGACCGTGGACCCGTCCCGCAGCCCGCAGACCACGTGACCGTGCACCAGCCACCCGCCGTCCCCGTCCAGCGTGATGTCACCGGCCAGCGTCAGGACCTCCGCCTGGCTGTCCACGGGGATCTCGAGGTATCGCTGCTCCTCGAGGTCGTAGAAGCCCAACGTCGCCTCGGCGAAGGCGCCGATCGCGGTGAAGGACGCGGCTGGCAGATCCGTGCTGCGCGCCCATTCGGTCAGGCTCGAGACCACCTCGTCACCGGTCGCGAACACGAGCACCTGCTGACGAGGCGGGCCGTCGGTGAGCGTGGTCGCCTTCATGTCGTCCTCCCGGGGGCCGACGTCTGGTTCGAGCTCGGGCGGTCCGGTCCCGGACGGGGGACACGGTCATCCGATCGTAAAGTCATGCCTCGGTTCCACCCCCGCCCGCCGGGTAGCGCGAAGGGCGACGGTGCAACCCAACGGGAGGATCTCCCATGAGCCAGACTGTCGCCGACGTGCTCCTGGACCGGCTCCGGGAATGGGACGTCACCAAGGTCTTCTCCTATCCCGGTGACGGGATCAACGGCATCCTCGAGGCCTTCGGCAAGCAGGACGGGCTGCAGTTCGTCCAGTCCCGCCACGAGGAGATGTCCGCCTTCGAGGCGGTTGGGTACGCCAAGTTCACCGGCCGGGTGGGTGTCTGCCTGGCCACCTCGGGCCCGGGTGCGATCCACCTGCTGAACGGTCTCTACGACGCCAAGCTCGACCACGTCCCGGTGGTCGCGGTCGTCGGCCAGACCGACCGGAGCGCCATGGGCGGCTCCTACCAGCAGGAGGTCGACCTGCTGTCGTTGTTCAAGGACGTCGCCCACCACTACGTCCACGTGGTCAACACGCCCGAGCAGCTGCCCAACGTGATCGACCGGGCCATGCGGATCGCCGCCGCCGAGCACGCGCCCACCGCCGTGATCATCCCGGCCGACGTGCAGGAGCTCGAGTACAGCCCGCCGACGCACGAGCACAAGATGGTGCCCTCCAGCAGCGTGCACACCTCGACGCCCACGGTGGTCCCGGACGACCCGTCGATCCGGGCGGCGGCCGATCTGCTCAACAGCGGGAGCAAGGTCGCGATGCTGATCGGGCAGGGGGCGCGCGGCGCCCGCGCCGAGGTCGTCCAGGTCGCCGACATCCTCGGCGCCGGCGTCGCCAAGGCGCTGCTCGGCAAGGACGTGCTCCCCGACGACCTGCCGTTCGTGACCGGGTCGATCGGCCTGCTGGGCACCCGCCCGACCTGGGAGATGATGGAGAACTGCGACACGCTGCTGACGGTCGGGTCGAACCTGCCCTACAGCGAGTTCTTCCCCGAGTACGGCCAGGCCCGGGGCGTCCAGATCGACCACGACGCGACGTTCATCGGGATGCGGTACCCGTACGAGCTGAACCTCGTGGGGGACGCCGCCACGACGCTCCGCGCGCTGATCCCCCTGCTGGAACGCAAGTCCGACCGTTCCTGGCGCGACGGGATCGAGGACGGGGTCCGGCGCTGGTGGGAGACCATCCACATGCGGGCCATGACCGATGCGGACCCGGTCAACCCGATGCGGCTGTTCTGGGAGCTCAACGACCGGATGCCCGGGAACGCCATCATCACGGCGGACTCCGGGTCGGCGGCCAACTGGTATGCCCGGCACCTGCGGTTCGGTCCCGACAACCGGGGTTCGTTGTCGGGCACCTTGGCCACGATGGGGCCGGGCGTGCCCTACGCCATCGGTGCGAAGTTCGGCCATCCGGACCGGCCGGCCATCGCCTTCGTCGGCGACGGGGCGATGCAGATGAACGGCATGGCCGAGCTCATCACCGTCTCCCGCTACTGGCAGGAGTGGACCGACCCGCGGCTGGTCGTGGCCGTCCTGCACAACAACGACCTCAACCAGGTGACCTGGGAGATGCGGGCCATGGGCGGCTTCCCGAAGCTCGCCGAGTCGCAGACCCTGCCCGACGTCTCCTTCGCGGACTTCGCGGCGGGGCTGGGGTTCGAGGCCATCACCGTCGACGACCCCGACCAGATCGGTCCCGCGTGGGACCGGGCCCTCGCGGCGGGCCGTCCGGCGGTGCTGGACGTGCACTGCGACGCCGACGTCCCGCCGATCCCGCCGCACGCGACCCTCGAGCAGATGACCGAGACCGCGAAGTCGTTGTTCAAGGGCGACGAGGACGCCTGGGGAGTGGTCAAGACGGGGGCCAAGACCAAGATCCAGGAGTTCCTCCCGCGTCGGAGCTGACCCATGGCGGTCACCGACCTCCCACCGCCGACCAGCCGACCGCCGGACCCGGCCGGGCCCGACCGGGTCGACGTCGCGGGCCTCGAGGCGGACCTGCGCCGCCGGGTCGACGGCGGCGTGCGCTTCGACGACGGCACCCGCGGCGCCTACTCCACCGACGCGTCGAACTACCGGATCCCACCACTGGGCGTCGTGGAGCCGCGCACGGTGGAGGCCGCGGTCGAGGCGGCGGCGGTCTGCCGGGAGCACGGCGTCCCGCTGCTGTCCCGCGGCGGCGGCACGAGCCTGGCCGGGCAGACGACGAACGCCGCCGTCGTCCTGGACTGGAGCCGGCACTGCGACCGGCTCGTCTCGGTCGACACCGGGCAGCGGACCTGCGTCGTGGAGCCGGGGATGGTGCTGGACCACCTCGACGCCGAGCTGGCCGAGCACGGGCTCACCTGGGGACCGCAGCCGGCCACCCACTGGGCGTGCACGGTCGGCGGCATGCTCGGGAACAACGCCTGCGGCGCCTCGGCGCAGGTGTACGGCAAGGCGGTGGACAGGGTCTCCCGGCTGGAGGTGCTGCTGGCCGACGGCACGCGGATGTGGGTCGGCCCGACCAGCGACGAGGAGTACGCCGAGATCCTGCGCGCCGGCGGCCGCCCGGCCGTGGTCCACCGGGGGCTGCGCGAGCTGAGGGACCGGTACCTGGCCGAGATCCGCACGGGGTTCCCCCGCATCCCGCGGCGGGTGTCCGGCTACAACCTCGACGCGCTGCTGCCCGAGAACGGCTTCGACGTCGCCCGGGCGCTGGTCGGCAGCGAGGGCACCCTCGTGACCCTGCTGCAGGCGGAGCTGCAGCTGTCGGAGCTGCCCCGCGCCCGGCAGCTGGCGGTGCTGGGCTACCCCGACGTCGTCGCCGCCGGTCGGGACGTGCCCCGGGTGCTCCGGCACCGGCCGCACCGGCTGGAGGGCGTCGACGAGGTGCTGCGCCGCAACCAGGACGAGCTCGGGATGAACCCGCGGGCGCTGGAGAAGCTGCCGGACGGCGGCGGCTGGCTGCTGGTCGAGCTCGCCGGCGACGAGGACGACCTGGCCGGGCGGATGGCGCGGCTGGTCGAGGACGTGCGGTCCGCGGACGAGCCGCCGGAGGTCCTGGTGCTCGACGACCCCGGGGACCAGGCCGACATGTGGGCCTTCCGCGAGTCCGGGCTCGGCGCCACCGCCCATCCGCCGGACGCGCCCGACACCTGGCCCGGCTGGGAGGACTCCGCCGTCGCGCCGGAGCGGCTGGGGGACTACCTGGCCGACCTTGCCGCGCTCCTCGACCGGCACCGCCTCACGCCGTCCTCGCTGTACGGCCACTTCGGTCACGGCTGCGTCCACCTCCGGATCCCCTTCCCGCTCGGCGCGCCCGGCGGGGAGGAGACCTACCGGTCGTTCCTGGAGGACGCGGCCGACCTGGTCACGCGGTACGGCGGCTCGATGTCCGGCGAGCACGGCGACGGCCAGGTGCGCGGCGAGCTGCTGGCACGGATGTTCTCGCCGGAGCTGGTGACGGCCTTCGGGCAGGTGAAGGCGTTGCTGGACCCCGACGACCGGATGAACCCGGGGAAGGTCGTGGCGCCCTATCCCCTCGACTCGTACCTGCGCATGACCGCGGACTACCCGGCCTGGGAGCCCGAGGTGGCCTTCGGCTACCCCGAGGACGACGGGTCCTTCGCTCACGCAGCCGCGCGCTGCGTCGGCGTCGGCAAGTGCCGGTCCTCGCTGGACGTCGCCTCCGGGCAGGTGATGTGCCCGAGCTACCAGGTCACCGGGGACGAGAAGCACTCCACCCGGGGTCGCGCCCGCCTGCTGTTCGAGATGATGCGGGGTGAGCTGATCCCGGACCGCTGGCGCTCGACCGCCGTCCACGACGCGCTGGACCTGTGCCTGGCCTGCAAGGGCTGCCGCAGCGACTGCCCGGTCGACGTCGACATGGCGACGTACAAGGCGGAGTTCCTCTCCCACCACTACGCGGGCCGGCTCCGCCCGCGGACCCACTACTCCCTCGGCTGGCTGCCGCTGGTCACCCGGGTCGCCGCGCTGGCCCCGCGCGCGGCGAACGCGCTGACGCACGCGCCCGGCCTGCGGGCGCTGGCCAAGGCGGTGGGCGGGGTGACCCCGGAGCGCGAGCTGCCGCTGTTCGCCCCGCAGCGCTTCACGCACTGGTACCGCGAGCGGGGGCCGCGCGGGTCGGGGGAGCGCGGGGAGGTGCTCCTGTGGCCGGACACCTTCACCGAGTTCTTCCAGCCGCACGTCGGCCACGCGGCGGTGACGGTGCTGGAGGACGCCGGCTTCACCGTCCGGGTGCCGGACCAGGAGCTCTGCTGCGGGCTGACCCTCATCTCCACGGGGCAGCTGGCGACCGCCGCCCGCGTCCTGCGACGGACCGCACGGGCGCTCGGACCAGCGTTGGCGGACGGCATGCCGGTCGTGGCCCTGGAGCCCAGCTGCACCGCGGTCTTCCGCTCCGACGCCCCCGAGCTCCTCCCGGACGACGAGCACGTCCGTCTGCTGGCCGACCGCACCCGGACGCTGGCCGAGCTCCTGGAGGAGCGCGCACCCGACTGGACGCCACCCGCGGCGGACCGCGCCGCGATGGTGCAGACCCACTGCCACCACCACTCGATCATGGGGTTCGACGCGGATCGCCGGCTGCTGGCGAAGGCCGGTTTCGACGCCGACGTGCTCCACTCCGGCTGCTGCGGGCTGGCCGGCAACTTCGGCTTCGAGCGCGGCCACTACGAGGTGTCGATGGCCTGCGGCGAACAGGTCCTGCTGCCGGCGGTGCGGGCCGGCGACCCCCGGGCGGTCGTGCTCGCCGACGGCTTCAGCTGCCGCACCCAGGTCGAGCAGGGGGAGACCGGCCGCCGGGCCGTGCACGTCGTCGAGGCCCTGGCCGGGCTGGTCTCCGGTGCGCGGCTCGAGGACCACCCGGAGCGGGCGCTCGCACCGACGGCGCGGCCGCCTGGCCGGCTCGCGCAGGCGGCCACGCTGGCGGCGGTGGGCGGGGTCGCCGGTGGGGTCGTGGCCTCGGCCGTGCGGCGCGCGCGGGCAGGGGCGCGGCCGTGACGGTCGTCCCGGAGGTCCCCGTGCAGGCGGTGGACGTCGCCGTCTACCGGCTGCCGACCGACCGACCCGAGGCCGACGGCACGCTGCAGTGGGACGCGACGACGGCGATCGTGGTGCGCGCGCGTGCGGGGGGCCGCACCGGGACCGGCTGGACCTACGCCGATGCGGCGGCCGCGGCGGTGGTCCGGGGGCTGCTGGCCGGCGTGGTGGAGGGCAGGTCGGCGCTGCACCCGCAGGCCGCCGCGCACGCGATGGCCCGTGCCGCCCGCAACGCAGGCGTGCGAGGGCTGGTCGCCATGGGCATCTCCGCGGTCGACGTCGCCCTCTGGGACCTCAAGGCGCGGCTGCTCGACGTGCCGCTGGCGGTCCTCCTCGGCGCCGTGCGGGAGGAGTCGCCGGTCTACGCGAGCGGAGGGTTCACCAGCTACGGCGACGCCGCCACCCGCGAGCAGCTCGAGGGCTGGCTGGATCGCGGCTTCGACCGGGTGAAGATCAAGATCGGGGAGTCCTGGGGGGAAGCGGTCGCCCGCGACCTGGCGCGCACCCGGCTGGCCCGGCAGATGGTCGGGGACGAGGTGGCGCTGCTCGTCGACGCCAACGGGGGATACACCGTGAAGCAGGCGGTCCGGGTGGGCCGCGCGCTGGACGAGCTCGGCGTCGTGTGGTTCGAGGAGCCGGTCTCCTCGGACGACCCCGACGGGTTGGCGCTCGTGCGCCGCAGCCTGGACTGCGACGTCGCCGCCGGTGAGTACGCCGCCCGGATCGAGGACTTCACCGTGCTCTGCGGCGGCGCCGTCGACTGCCTGCAGGTGGACGCCAGCCGCTGCGGCGGGGTGACCGAGTGGCTGCGCGCGGCCGCGCTCGCCGGGGGGCACGGGCTCGAGGTCTCCGCGCACTGCGTTCCCGCGCTGCACGCCCACCTCGGCCTGGCGACTCCCAACCTGCGCCACCTGGAGTGGTTCCACGACCACGAGCGCTTCGAGGCGCGCCTGTTCGACGGCGCTCCCGAGCCCCGCCGGGGACGGGTCCGCCCCGACCCGGGCGCACCGGGGCTCGGCCTGGCCCTCCGCGAGGCCGACCTCGAGGAGCTCCGGATCGACTGAGTCACCGGCCGTCGAGTCCTCCGGTGAGCGGCTCAGGCCGGTAGCTGCCCGGACCGCCGCCGGGCGTACCAGTACGCGAGGAGGGCGAGCACCGGTGGTGCGGCCACGAACGCCACCCGCAGGATGGCGATCACGGTGGTGACGGGTGCGCCGGTGATCTGGGCGAGCACGTCGCTGGCCGCGCCCAGCGAGGTCAGCACCGTGACGGTCGCGAGCAGCGTGACGAAGGCGACCCGGACGGGGGCGCGGAACGGGTGCTCGCTGAGGTCCTGCTCGGCGGAGGGGCGGGGCCGGAACAGGTGCTCCAGCAGCGGGTAGAGCACGGCTGCTCCGCCGAGGACCACCGGCAGCAGCACCCCGCCGAGCAGGGGGTTGGTGATCGTCGCCCCGAGCACGGTGACCTCGACGGCGGGGAGCAGCAGGATCGCCCCCTCCATCGGGAACAGGTACCAGTCGGGGTACATGTCGTTGCCCGCGACGCCGGGGAGGAACGGGCCGATGTGCGTGACGTCGCCGAAGGGCACCAGCGTGGCCGCGAGGACCACGAGCGCGCAGACGAGCACCGCCAGGAGCCCCGCGCGCGACCGCAGCCCCGCACCGCTGGGCACGACCACCACCAGCCGGCCGTCGTCCCCCCTGCGCTGCGGCAGCACGGTGTGCCGGTGCCGGACGACCAGCCACAGGTGGAGGGCCAGACCGAGGAGGAAGGCCAGCGGCAGGAGCAGGACGTGCAGCCAGAACAACCGGCCGACGACGTCGTCGACGTCGGGCCCGGCGAACGCCAGGTCGGCCAGCTCGGTGCCGACGTAGGGGATGCTCGCCGCGATCGTGTAGCCGATCCGGACGCTGCTGCCGGTGACCACGTCGTAGACGAGGTTCTGACCGGTCCAGCCCAGGCCCAGGGCCAGGGCCAGCAGCACGAGCCCGACCAGGTAGTTCGTGAACCTGCGCCCCCGGAACGCGCCGGCGAGCAGCACGCGCAGCACGTGCAGCAGGAGCGCGGCCACGAACAGGTAGCTGGCCGCGCGGTGCACCCGCCGCAGCAGCAGCCCCCCGGGCACGTCCTCGCTGATCGTGACCACCGAGGAGAAGGCCGCGGGCAGCTCCCGGCCGGCGTACAGGGCGGCCGAGCCGTCGTACTCCACGAGCTCGGTGGAGGGCTGGTAGAAGAACGTCAGCACCAGGCCGGTCAGCAGCAGGACCACGAAGGAGACCACCGCGACCGGGCCGAGCAGGAACGACCAGTGCGTCGGGACGATGAGCTCGCGCAGCCACCGCGGCCGGGCGGGGCTCTCCTGCACGCTCATCCGCGCACCGGCCCGATCGGCGTCCGGAACCCGCTCGTCGCCACGAGGAAGCCGTCGTCGTCCACCCCGAGAGGGAGCTGGGGGAGGGGGCGGGAGGCCGGGCCGAACGTCGGCACCGCCCCCCGCGCCGCGTCGAACGTCGCCTGGTGGCACGGGCAGAACAGCGAGTCGCTGTCCTCCTGGTACAGGCCGACGGGGCAACCGGCGTGGGTGCAGATCTTCGAGTAGGCGACGAGGCGGTCACCGACCACCCACTCCAGCACCGTGGGGGGCTCCGCCTCCTGCGTCGCCAGGCGGACCAGCACCACGGCCGACAGGTCGGCGCGGACCGCACCCTCCGGCCACACCGTGCCGAAGCCGCCCACCGGCACGTCGGCGGCGCGGATGCGTTGCCCCTCCGCGGTGACCAGGTGGACCCCGCGCCGCCAGGCCGTCCCCGGTCCCCGGTCCCGCCCGGACCAGGCGAGGAGCCCGACGCCGGCGAGGGCGGCGACCACCAGGGCCCCGAGACCGCCGAGGACCCGGCGCCGGCGCACCGGGGTGCTCACGGCGGCCCCCGCGGCGGCCGCCACCGGCGCAGCGCCCGGCCGGCGCTCGTCCGGCCAGGCGAGTTCCTGCGCCGCCGGACCGCCGACCTGGCCGAACAGCAGGGCCGCACCCAGCAGGGCACCGGTCAGCGTCAGGCCCAGCGCCGCCGTCGACCAGCCCAGGAACACCCCGGCGACGAAGGCGACGAGCAGGCCGGCGGCGACGGCGCCCACGCCGATCGGCACGGGGCGGCGCAGCCGGTCCCGGCCGGTGCCGGGCGGAGCCTCGGTACCGGTCACGGCCTGGGTCCCTCCGTCTCCTCCGTCTCGTCCACCGGTGGCCCCTCGGACCGCACGGCCGGCCGCCGGCCCCGCCGGGCGACGAGGAACAACGCCCCCACCATCGCCAGGGCCAGCAGCGCGGTGAAGGCGGCGCCGTACACCCGCCCGATGTCGGACATGCCCAGCGGCGTGGTCTCCGCGTCGGACAGGTCCTGCACGTAGGCGGCGATGTCGGCGGCGTCCTGCTCGCTGAGCACCTCGTCGCCGAACCTCGGCATCTCGAACGGGCCCACCCGGAGGGCCTCGACGATCCCGGTGGGGTCGACGCCGGTCACCTCCGGGGCGATCGTCCCGTCGGCCGAGATGCCGCCGTTGCCCGCGGCGCTGTGGCAGGGCGCGCAGTTGGTCAGCCAGAGCGGCTGACCGCGGCCGGGGTCGCCGTCGCCCACCTCGGGGACCGCGCCCTCCAGCCCGAACTCCTCGGTCATCCAGGCCACCACCGCGACCCGCTGGGCGTCGGTGAGCCGCTCCTCCACGGCCCCCACCTCGCGGTGCAGGATCGGCATCCGCCCGGTGCGGATGACCAGGTCGACGTAGGCCACCGGCAGCCCGCGGAGGTCGGGTCCGGCCTCCACCCCGGTCCCGGGGATGCCGGTCCCGTCGTTGTTGTGGCAGATCCCGCAGTACCGCTGGTAGATCGTGCCGCCCGCCGTGAGCTCCTCGGCCGGTGGCTCCGGGGCGGGGGCGGCCTCGACCGGCGCCGTGACCAGGGTCAGCGCGGCGCAGGTGAGGACCAACGCCAGCACCAGCACCCAGCGCGCCGGGCGCCCCGGCGGGTGCGCCCTCACGGTGACCCCAGCGAGTACAGGTAGGCGACGATGTCCTCGACGTCGTCGTCGGTGACGCCGAGGTCGGGCATCAGGCTGTCCGGTTCGATCTCCTGCGGATCCTGGATCCAGGCCCGGAGGTTCTCCGGCGTGTGGGGGAGCGTCCCGGCGACGGTCCGCCGGTCGACGATGGTGCCCAGCGGGGGACCGACCCTTCCCTGCGGGCCCGCGACGCCCGGCACCTGGTGGCAGGCGACGCACCCATACTCGCCGAGCAGGACGCGACCGGCCTCCACCGAGCCCTCGGCATCCCCGGTGGTGCCGGTGCACGCGCTGAGGGCGGCGACCGCGACCGCGAGCGCCCCCAGCCGCGAGCCCGGCCGCCGGTGGCCGCTCACCAGCACGGTCCGTACGCGAGGACGGGCGGCAGCGCCAGCGCGATGAGCCCGATCGCCAGCAGGTTCATGGTGAGGCCGGTGAGCGCCAGCATCCGGTTGCGCGCGGGGCCGGGCACCGGGTCCCAGGCGCCGGCCGGGGGCGCCTCCTCCGGGTCCCTCCGCCGCCTCCACGGCAGCAGCGGCCGGGGCTCGGGACCCGGGACCGCGGCGGACTCCGCCTGGGGCGGCAGATGCCGCATCGCCCACCACGATGCCCACGTCGCCGCCGCGGCCACCGCCGTCAGCACCACGGTGAGCACGACGAGGAAGAGGGGGAGCGCGAGGCCCTCGGTGGGGCAGGTCGCCTCGATGGACCAGTAGCCGACGAGCAGGTGCGCCAGCCAGGCTGCCGTACCGCCACCGACACCGAACCAGAAGAGGACCGGGCGGCCGGCGGCTCGCTTCGTCTCGGGGGTCGCGGCGGTCACCAGAACCTCGGCGTCAGGTAGAGGGTGGCGGCGACGACGATCCAGGACCAGACGACGAAGTACCAGTAGTGCGCGGCCGTCACCGTCATCTCCTGCTCCCGCGGCCGCATGCCGCCCGAGCGGACGCGCAGGAGCACGATGCCGAGGCCGAGCAGCGCCAGGGCGGCGTTGAGGTGGTGGAAGCCGGCGAGGGCGAGGAAGAGGGAGCCGTAGACGTCGCGCTGCGGGTCGACGTCGTTCGCGGAGTAGTCGGCGAACTGCACGACCAGGAACGCCACCCCCAGGACGACAGCGGTGGCGAGGGCGGCGGCGCCCCGGCCGTCGGCGCGACCGGCCCGCGCCGCCAGGTGGACCGCGGCCACCGGGACGGCGCTGAGGACCAGCAGCCCGGTGGCGACCGCGGTCAGCCCCAGCGCCGGGGCGGGGGTCGGGTCCGGCGGCCAGGTGTCGAACCCGTCGCGCAGGTAGAAGTAGGAGAACTCCAGCGCCGCCAGCATGGACACCAGGACGAGCTGGAGCAGCAGCATCCCCCACCACCCGGTGCCCCGCGCGATGTGCGGGGCCGGACGGGGAGCGGCCTCACCGGCGTGCCCGCTGGTCCTCACGGCTGGTCCTGCCTGTCCCACACCCAGACCACGCCGACGACGACGGCGGCGAGCACGCCGGTGAGGGCGACGGGGTAGACGTCGATCATGGTGCCGATGAGCGCGAGGGTGAGCGCGGAGGCCATCAGCAGCGGCCACCACGACTTCTGCGGCAGCGTGACCAGCTCCTCGGGTGCGGCGTCGAGGACGCTGGTCAGCACGACCTGCCGCACGGGGGCGCGGGGCTCGCGCAGCTCGTCCTGCCAGGTGGCCGGGTCGTACTTCGGCCGGAACGGCCGCGTGTCCCACAGCGGCGACCGGCTCGCTACCTCCGGTATGCCGCGGAAGTTGTAGGCGGGCGGGGGCGAGCTCGCGTACCAGTCCAGGGTCTCCCCACCCCACGGGTCGTCGCCGGCGCGCTCCCCGCCGCGCGCCGACACGACCACGTTCCCGAGCGTCATGAGCAGGCCCAGCGTGAGCACGACCGTGCCCCACGTGGCCATGGCCTGCGTGGTCTCCCACCCCGTGTTCTCGGCGTAGGTGTAGACGCGGCGCGGCATGCCCTGCAGCCCGGTGATGTGCAGGGGGAAGAACGTCACGTTGAAGCCGATGAAGGTCAGCCAGAACCCGACCTTGCCGATGCGCTCGTCGAGCAGCCGGCCGGTCATCTTGGGCACCCAGAAGTGGATGGCGGCCAGCACCGGGAAGAGGATCCCGCCGATGAGCACGTAGTGGAAGTGGGCGACGACGAAGTAGCTGTCGTGCGCCTGGGTGTCGAAGGGGACGGAGGCGACCATCACCCCGGTGACCCCGCCGAGGACGAAGATCACGATGAACCCGACGACGTACATCATCGGTGTCTTCCACACCGCCCGGCCCTGCCAGATGGTGGCGATCCACGCCGAGATCTGGATGGCGCTCGGGATGGGGATGAAGAGGCTCGCCAGCGAGAAGAAGGCCAGCCCGAGCTGTGGGATGCCGGTGACGAACATGTGGTGCACCCACACGCCGAACGACAGGACGCCGATGGCGACCGTCGAGACCGCGATCAGGCTGTAGCCGACCATCCGGCTGCGGGCGAAGACCGGCACGATCGTGGAGACGATGCCCAGCCCCGGCAGCAGGATGATGTAGACCTCGGGGTGGCCGAAGAACCAGAAGAGGTGCTGCCAGAGCAGCGACTCGCCGCCGGCCGCCGGGTCGTAGAAGTGCGTGCCGATCTTGCGGTCGAGCTCGAGCAGCACGCTGGCGATCACCAGCGGCGGGAACGCGAAGATGACGGCGATGCCGGTGACCAGCACGTTCCACGCCAGCAGCGGCATCTGGCTGATCTTCATGCCCGGCGCGCGGTTGCGGAGGATGAGGACGACCAGCTCGATCGCGCCCGCGATGGTGGCGATCTCGACGAACGTCACGCCGAGCAGCCAGAAGTCGATCGAGGCGCTCGGGGAGTACTCCGGCCCGGTCAGCGGTGTGTAGGCGAACCAGCCCCCGTCGGGGACCTGGCCGAACAGGAAGCTGCTGTAGAGGAAGATCCCGCCGAGCACGTAGATGTACCAGCCGAACGCGGTCAGCCGCGGGAAGGGCAGGTCGCGGGTGCCCAGCATCAGCGGCAGGAAGTACATCGCGAACGCTTCGCCCACGGGCACGGCGAACAGGAACATCATCGTCGTGCCGTGCATGGTGAACAGCTCGTTGTAGGTCTGCGCGTCGAGGAAGGTGCTCTCGGCGCTCCCGAGCTGCCAGCGCATCAGCACCGACTGGATGCCGCCCAGGCCGAAGAAGACGAACGCGGTGACCAGGAAGCGCTGGGCCACCTGCTTGTGGTTCAGCGCCGTGAACCAGCCGGCTGCCCCGGGGGGCGTGGCCCAGGTCGCGGCCAGCCGGTCCTCGGTGGCGGGGGGATCCTGCAGCGCGGTCACTCGAGGCTCTCCAGGTAGGCCAGCAGCGCCTGCAGGTCTGCGCCGGAGAGGTTGTTCGGCGGCATGCGCACGCCCGGCTTGAGGCCCTGGGGGTCGAGGATCCAGCCGGCCAGGTTGCCGCGGGTGTTCTCCAGCATCCCGGCGGCGATGGTGTCGCGCGTGGCCAGGTGGGTCAGGTCGGGCGCGAAGTCGGCACCTTCGCTGACGTCCTCGATCCGGTGGCACTGGCCGCAGCCCGCCGCCAGGTACACCTCGCGGCCGGCCTCCGCCAGCTCGCCGACCGGCTCGGCGGTGGTGGCCTGCAGCGCGCGGAGGTGCTCGGCGAACTCCTCGGCGGGCTGGGCGACGAGGACGAACTGCATGCGGGCGTGCTGGATGCCGCAGAACTCGGCGCACTCGCCCAGGTACCTGCCGGGCTCGTCGACCCGGAACGAGAGCGTGTTGGTCTGGCCCGGGAGCAGGTCCAGCTTGCCGGCGACCGGTGGGATCCAGAGGCTGTGGATCACGTCGGCCGACGTCATCTCCAGCCGGACGGGCCGGCCGACCGGCACGTGGATCTCGTTCGCCGTCACGACGTCGGCCTCGGGGTAGCGCACCTCCCACCAGAACTGGTGGCCGACGACCTCCACCGTCAGCTCCCCGGGGGGCGGCGGGCGGGAGATGTCCACGCCGACCACGAGGCTGTAGGCGAAGACGATCGGCAGGACGACGATCGGGACCACCACGCCCCAGACAGCGATGAACGACTTGGCGCCACGGTCCGAGGCGCGCGGTTCCCGGTGCGCGCGGTGCCGCAGGGCCAGCACGAGGAAGACGACGGTGAGCAGCCACAGCAGCCCGCCCAGGGTGATCATGAACCAGGTGAGGCCGGCGATCTGCGCCGCCTCGGGACCCACCGGATCGAGCACCGAGCCCGGCTCCGGTGCCGCCACCGGAGCGAGTTCGGCAGGCACCATCGCGGACCTCCGTGGCGGGTGGACGGGCACGCCCCCCGGGCGCCCCCGCTGCGGTCCTCCCCGACCCTAGCGGCTCGGCGACGCCGCACAACCGCAGCACCGCGGCCCCGGGAGCGGGCCCGGTGGCACGATCCTGGCCACGATGACCCAGTCGAGCACCGACGGCCCCGGCGGCGTGCACCCGCCCGCGCTCGCCCTCCACGAGGTGACCCGCCGCTACGGGGGCCGGACCGCGCTGGCCCCCCTGACGCTGCGGCTCGCGGCCGGGGCGGTCTGCGTCGTCGCCGGGGGGAACGGTGCGGGCAAGACCACCCTGCTGCGGATCGCGGCCGGGTTGGTCGAGCCGACGTCGGGCACCCGCTCGGTCACCGGGCGGGCGCTCTACCTGCGACCCGGTGCGGCGGCGCGCCGCCGGCAGCGGGCGCTGGAGGCCGTGGCCTTCGCCGGCGCCCTGGCCGGGCGGGCGGACCCGGCGACCTCCGCGGCGGGCGCTCTGACCGCCTGCGGCCTCCCCGAGGAGGTGTGGCACCACGAGACCGGCCGCCTCTCGGCGGGCCAGCGCGCGCGGGTCACCCTGGCCGTCGCCCGCGTCGCCGCCCCGGCGGTGGTGTGCCTCGACGAGCCGATGGAGCACCTCGACGCCGATGGCCGGGAGGCGGTGCGCCGGACCGTCGGGGCGCTGGCCGTCGAGGGGTCGGCGGTGCTCGTCGCGGGGGCCGACGTCGCCGCGCACCTCGGCCCGGTCGACGCCCGCCTGGAGCTCGTCGGCGGCGCCGCGACGGTGCTCGGGTGAGCGGCCGGGGCGGAGCGCGGCACCGGGTGCTCCCCGCCGGCGCGCTGCGCACCCTCGCCGTGCTGGTCCGGCGGGATGCCCGGGTCGCCCTGGGCGGGGTCGACGGCTTCGCGTCGGTGCTGCCGTTCGTGGCGGCCGGCGTCGTCCTGGGGGGCCTGGTGCTCGGCCCCGACCCCGCAGCGCTGCGGACGGCGGCCCCCGGGCTGGTCTGGCTCCTGGTGCTCACCGCCGCCGTCCCGCTGGCCCGGCTGGTCGCGGCGGCGGAACGGGACGAGGACTCCTGGGACCTGCTGCGCGGCCTCGTCCCGCCCGGGGTGCTGCTGCTGGCCAAGGCGACCGTCGTCTGGACGGCGCTGGCGGTCACCTGGGCCACGGGGACCCTCCTCGCCGTCCTGCTGCTCGACGGGACGGTGTCCGCCGCCGGGTGCGTCGCCGCGGTGCTCGGTCTGGCGGGGGTCGCGGCGAGCACCACCGTCTTCGGCGCCCTGCTGACGGCGTCGGCGCGCGGGGCAGGGTTGCTCGCCGCGCTGGTCCTCCCCGCCGGGCTCCCCGCGCTCCTGGCGGGGACGCAGGCCGGACTCGCCGCGGAGCCCCTCCCGTGGCTCGCCCTGCTCGTCGCCTACGACCTGGTCGCCGGCGCGACCGCCTGGGCCGTCTTCCCCTTCCTCCTCGAGGAGTGAGAGGCTGGCCGTCGTCCCCGCCGACCCAGCCGTTCCCGGGCCCGCCCGATCGGGAGCCGCTCGACAGGAGGAGCGCGCGTGCGCAGGACCACGGTGCCCGGCGACGGGCTCCTCTCCGCGGCCGCCGGCGGGACCACCGTGGCCGCCCTGGTCCTGGCGCTGGTCGTGGCCCCCGAGGACGCCGTCCAGGGCCCTGCCCAGCGGCTGATGTACGTGCACGTCCCCGCGGCCTGGGTCGCCTACCTGGCGTTCGCGACCGTCCTGGTCTGCAGCACCGCCTACCTGGTGCGCCGTGAGCTCCGCTGGGACCGGTACGCCCAGGCCGCCGCCGAGCTGGGGGTGGGGCTGACGGCGCTGGCGATCGCGCTCGGCATGCTCTGGGGCCGCCCGGTCTGGGGGGTCTGGTGGACGTGGGACGCCCGGCTCGTGACGACGGCGGTGCTGCTGCTGGTCTACGTGGCCTACCTAGGCGTGCGCCGCATGGCCGACGACCCGCACGTCGCCGCCCGCCGGTCCGCGGCCATCGGCGTCGTCGCCTTCCTCAACGTGCCCGTGGTGCACTTCTCCGTGGTGTGGTGGCGCACGCTGCACCAGCCGCCCACCGTGCTCGGCCCCGACGGCAGCCCGCCGATCGACCCGACGATGGCCTGGGCACTGGCGGCCGGTGTCGCGGCCTTCACCCTGCTGGCGGTCCTGGTGGTACGCCGCCGGGTGGCGGGGTTGCGGGCGGGTGCCTCCGAGCCGGCGGCCGAGCCGGCCGGCGGGTCCGCCCCGGTGATCACCGTCGTCCCCGGGGGGCGGCGGTGACCGGCGAGCTGGCGGTGGTCCTCGGCTTCCTGCTGACCGTGCTGGTCTGGGCGGGGTACCTGTGGGCCACCCGCCCCGGGCGGGAGCGCCGGTGACCCGGCCGGCGGCGCGGCGGCGCGCCCTCTCGGTGCGGCTCCTCGTCGTGGTCGGGGCCGTGGCCGGCGCGCTGGCCCTGCTGGGGGTGAGCGGCCTCGCCGACACGCTCGTCTACTACCGCACGCCGGCCGAGGTGCTCGCGGAGCCGCCGCCGG
Source organism: Blastococcus sp. SYSU DS0541 (assembly GCF_054050875.1). Classification (NCBI taxonomy): domain Bacteria; kingdom Bacillati; phylum Actinomycetota; class Actinomycetes; order Geodermatophilales; family Geodermatophilaceae; genus Blastococcus; species Blastococcus sp. SYSU DS0541. The sequence continues at coordinate 206,702 of NZ_JBJHAD010000001.1, forward strand.
AGGACGAGCGGCTGCGCCTGGGCGGCCTGGTGCAGGTGGGCAGCCTCGAGCGCGTCGGCGCGGAGGCCCGCTTCACGGTGACCGACGGCGTCGGCACCCTCCCCGTCGTGTACACCGGCGCCCTGCCGGCCGTCTTCGCCGAAGGGCAGGGCGCCGTGGTGGAGGGCTGGCTGCGGGGGGACGGCGTCTTCGTCGGCGACGTCGTCCTCGTCAAGCACTCCAACGAGTACCGGCCCGCCGGGGAGGCCGGGTGACGGCGCTGCTCGGGACCGCCTCGCTGGCCTCCGGGCTCGTCCTCGCGGCCACGTCCGTCGCGGCCTGGGTGGGCGTCGCCTCCGGCCGCGCGTCGGCCGGCTCCGCGCGGCGGCTGACCTACGCCGTGCTCGGCGCGGCACTGGCGGCCGCGGCGGTGCTCGAGTGGGCGCTGCTGACGCACGACTTCGGCGTGCGGTACGTGGCCGAGAACGGCGGCCGCGCCGTCCCGCTGTACTACACGGTGACCAGCCTGTGGTCGGCGCTGGAGGGGTCGCTGCTGCTCTGGCTGGTCGTGCTCGCCGGTTACGCCGCCGCCGTCGCGCGCCGCCCGGACGCCCGGGCCGCCCGTCACCACCCCTGGGTGCTCGTGACGCTCTCGGTGGTCGCCGTCTTCTTCTTCGCGCTGGCGCTCTTCGGGGGCAACGCGTTCGAGCGGGTGTCCCCGGCGCCGGCCGACGGCCCGGGCCCCAACCCGCTGCTGCAGGACAACCCGCTGATGGGGGCGCACCCCCCGCTGCTGTACCTGGGCTACGTCGGGCTCGCGGTGCCCTTCTCCTACGCGGTCGCGGCGCTGGTCACCGGCGACACCGGGCGCGGCTGGCTGCTGGCCGTCCGCCGCTGGACGCTGGTGGCCTGGACCTTCCTGACCCTGGGCATCGTCCTGGGCGCGTGGTGGTCCTACGCGGTGCTGGGCTGGGGCGGCTACTGGGCGTGGGACCCGGTGGAGAACGCCTCCCTGCTGCCCTGGCTGACCGCCACGGCGCTGCTGCACTCGGCGATGGTGCAGGAGCGCCGGGCCACCCTCCGCGTGTGGAACGTCTGCCTGGCGGTGGCCGGCTTCGTGCTCGTGCTGGTCGGCACGTTCCTCACCCGCAGCGGGATCGTGGACAGCGTGCACGCCTTCAGCCGGTCGTCCCTGGGCGCGCTGCTCCTGGGGTTCATCGGCGTCGTCCTGGTCACCGTCGCGGTGCTGCTCGTGTGGCGCGCCGACCGGCTCGGGCCCGACGGGACCCTGCACGCCCGGCTCTCCCGGGAGACGGTGTTCCTGGGCAACAACGTCCTGCTGGTCGGGCTGGCCTTCACGGTGCTCCTGGGCACGCTGTTCCCGGTGTTCGCCCAGCTCGCCGACGGCAGCCAGGTCTCGGTCGGCCCGCCGTACTTCAACCAGATGGCGGTGCCGGTCGCGCTCGTCGTCCTGCTCCTCATGGCCCTCGGGCCGCTGGTGTCGTGGGGCGGTGACTCGGTGCCGGCGCTCGCGCGGCGGGCGGCGGGCCCGGTCGCCGTCTCCGTCTCGTCCGTGGCGCTGCTCGTCGTGCTCGGCGTCCACGGGGCCGCGGCGCTGACCTCCTTCGGCCTGGCCGCCCTGGTGCTCACCACCTCGGTCCAGCTGGTGGCCCAGGGCGCCCGCGTCGCGCGACGGACCACCGGCCGGTCGTGGCCGGGCTCCCTCCTGGAGGCCGTGCGCCGCCGGCGGCGGCTGCACGGCGGGCTGGTCGTGCACGTCGGGGTGGCGCTGGCCGCGGTCGCCGTCGCGGCGTCCTCGTCCTTCGCGACCGCCACGGAGCAGCGTGTCGACGTGGGGGAGGCCGTGGCGGCGGCCGGGTGGACGGCGCGGCTGGAGTCGGTCGGGCGCGAGCGCACCGCGCAGGAGATGCGCGTGGTCGCCCGGGTGGCGCTGGCCGAGGACGGGACGGCCCGCGGCACGGCCGAGCCGGAGCTGCGGACCTTCCCGGCGCACTCGATCACCGTGGCCTCGCCGGCGGTCCGCTCCACGCCCGCCGGCGACGTCTACCTGACCGTCACCGAGGTCGATCCCGACGGCGGGTGGGCACTCCTGCGCATCGCGGTGAACCCGCTGGTCTCCTGGCTCTGGATCGCCGGCGCGGTGATGGCCCTCGGGGCCGTGATCGCCGGGTGGCCCGCCCGCCGGGCCCGGCGCGACCGCGCACCGTCGGAGGCCCCCGTGCCGAGCCTGCCGTCGGGTGAGCGGTGAGCGGCCGGCGGCGGTGGCTGCTGCTGGTCCCCGCCCTGCTGGTGGGCCTGGCGCTGCTGGTCCCGCTGGCCCTCGCGCTCGACCGCCCCCGGGGGGCGTCGGCCACGGCGATGGTCGGCGGCCCCGCCCCGGCGTTGTCGGGCGCCACGCTCGACGGCGGGCACCTCGACCTCGCGGAGCTGCGCGGCTCGGTCGTGCTCGTGAACGTGTGGGCGTCCTGGTGCGCCCCCTGCCGGGAGGAGATGCCCCTGCTGGTCGAGACGGCGCGGCAGTGGGGGCCGGAGGGCCTCCGGCTCGTCGGGATCGACGTGAACGACGACGGAGCCGCCGCGCGGGAGTTCCTCGCCGGTGTCGGGGGGACCTCCTTCCCGAGCGTGGCCGACCCGGACGGCCGGCTGGCGGTCGAGTGGGGGACGACGGGCGTGCCCGAGACCTTCGTGGTCGACCGCGACGGCACGGTCGTCGCGCGGCGGGTGGGCCCGGTCTCGCCCGAGTGGCTGGCGGAGGAAGTGCTGCCGCGGCTGGAGGAGGGGTGAGCGGCCGGCTGCGGGTCCTGGCCGTGGTGCTGGCCGCCCTCGCCCTTGTCGCCGCCCTGTGGTGGCGCCAGGAGCCGGCGGGGCGCGCCGACCCGGCGGCGACCGCGCGCGAGGTCGCGGCCGGGCTGCGCTGCCCCACCTGCGCCGGTGAGTCGGCGGCGGACTCGGCGGCGCCGGCGGCCCGCGGGATGCGCGCGGTCATCGCCGAGCAGGTGGCGGCCGGCCGGAGCCCCGAGGAGATCCGCGCGCACTTCGCGGCCCGCTACGGCGAGTGGATCCTGCTCGACCCGCCGCGGGAGGGGGTGGGCTGGGCGCTGGTCGTGCTTCCCGGGGCGGCCCTGCTCGGCGGGGCGGTCGCGGTCGGCGTCCTGGTCTCCCGCCGCCGGCCGGCCGGCCGGCCGGTGCTGACCGACGCGGAGCGGAGTGCGGCCGAGGCCGCGGAGACGGCGGCCCTGGCCCGCCGGGACCGGCTGACCGGCTCCGGTGACGACGAGCGGCTGGAGGCGGCCCTGCAGCTGCTCGACGACGTCCGGTCCGGGCCGCGGGGTGCGCATGCCCGCACCGCCGAGGACGAGCTGCTGGCGGAGGTGCTGCGGCTGGCCTCGCCCGGGCCCGAGCGGGCGCGTACCGCGGCCGCGGAGGACGACGCGGCGCCCGTCCCGGCGCCGGATCGGCGGGCGTGGCTGCCGCGCCCCGCGGTCCTCGTCCCGGTGGTCGCCGTCGCGGCGGTGGCAGCGGTCGCCGTGGTCGCCGTCCCGCGGGTGCTCGCACCCGCCGCCGCCGGGCCGCAGCAGGCAGCCGTGCCGTCCGCCCAGGAGGGCGCGGTCGCCGCCGACCTCGCCGACGAGCTGCTCCGGCAGGCGCGGGCGCTGGACGACGCGGGCCGGTTCGCCGAGGCGGCGACCGCGTACCGGGCGGTGCTCGAGGAGCGCCCGCAGGACCTCGCGGTGGTGCTGTCGCTGGCGTTCGCGCTCCTCCGCGACGAGCGGCCGGACGAGGCCGTCCCCTTGGTGCGGACCGTCCTGGCCGCGGCGCCCGAGCACCCGGAGGCGCTCCTGATGCTCGGGTCCGCCGAGCACGCCCTCGGGGATCCGGCGGCGGGCCCCACCCTGCGGCGCTTCCTGGAGCTGGCCCCCGAGCACCCGGCCGCCGACGCCGTGCGGGAACTGCTGGGGGAGCCGTGACCGCGCGCCCCGCACGAGCCCTGCTCCCGCTCGTGCTCCTGGCCGCCGTCACCGGGTGCACGGCCGACGCCCCGCCGGCGGCACCGGGTCCACCGGGGGCCGAGCAGCGGGTCGGGCTGACCGAGTGGGACGTCCTCACCGAGGGCCGCCCGCTGGCCGCGGGGGAGATCCGGCTCGTCGTGACCAACACCGGCGCCGCGCCGCACGACCTCGCCGTCCGCGTCGACGGCGACGAGCGGGCCGTCACCCCGGTGCTCGACCCCGGTGAGGCGCACGAGCTGACCTTCGCGGTGTCGGCCGACGACCGCGTCGAGCTCTGGTGCACGGTGACCGGGCACCACGCCGCAGGTATGCACACGGTCGTCGACGTCGTCGACACCGAGGGCGCGCGGTGAGCGGCGTCCCGCTCCCGGCGAGCACGCTCGCCCACCCGCTGGGCGGGGACGGCGGCTGGTCCTGGGCGACGATCGCGGTGCTGGGCCTGGCCGCCCTCGGCTACGCGTGCCTGCTCGCCTGGTCCGCCCCCCGCCGCCGCTCCCCGTGGGCGGTCGCCGGCCCGGGTGCCGCCTGGTTGCTCGCGCTGGCCGCGCTCGGTGCCGCCCTGGCGTCACCGCTGGAGCAGCTCGCCGAGGACTCCCTCGCCGCGCACATGGTGCAGCACCTGCTGCTGACCATCGTGGCCGCGCCGCTGCTGGTGCTCGCCGACCCGGTCCCGCGCGTGCTCGCGGCGCTGCCGCCCCCGGCGCGCGAGGTCGTCGCGGCACCGTGGGCGGCGGTGGTCCGGTGGGCGCGCCGCCCGGCCGTGGTGCTCGGCGTTGCTGGTGGCTACCTCACCGTGGTCCTGCTGTGGCACCTGCCCGGGGCCTACGAGGCGGCCGTCCGCTCGGAGGTCCTCCACGTCGCCGAGCACCTGACGTTCCTCACCGCGGCCGCCGTCTTCTGGTGGTGCGTGCTCCGGGTGCCGCGCCGGCGGCTCGGCCAGCTGGTGGCCGGGCTGGTCGCCGTCCTGGTGCCGGCGTTCGGCGAGGCGGTGCTCGGCGGGGTCATGATGCTCTCGTCCACCCCCTGGTACGGGGTGTACGTGGGGACGGCGGCCGAGCACGGCTTCGACCCCGTCGCCGACCAGCAGGTCGCCGGCGCCGTCCTGTGGGCCGCCGGCACGCCGGTCTACCTGCTGGCCGCCGTCCTGCTGCTGCTGCGCCTGCTCCGCTCCGCACCGGAGGAGGACGCGCCGCCGGTCCCGCCCGTGCCCGACCGGTCCCGGCCGGCCCTGGACGCCGCGGGCCGCTGAGGCGCCCCGGAGGCTCAGCCGGCCGGGGGGCGCTCGGTGGCCGTGGCGGCGCGGAGGTCCTCGCGGAGACTGTCCACCACCTCGTCGGGGACGAGCGGCCACGCCCGGCGGAGCTCCGCCAGGGCGCCGGCGGTCAGCGCGCCGGCGCCACCGGCGAGCAGCCCGGTCGTCAGCGCGGCGGAGGTCGTGGGGCTGACGGTCCGGTCCAGGAGGCGCAGCAGCAGGGCGGCCGAGCTGCCGACGGCCATCGCCCCGAGGACGCCGGCGGCCCCGAGGAGCGCGCCGGCGCGGCCGGCCTGCCGCGCCTTCCCCGCGAGTTCGGCCTGGGCGTGCTGCAGCTCCTGCCGGACGAGGGTCGAGAGTTCGGCGCTCAGGGACTGGAGCAGATCGCTGGTGGAGGTGTTCCGGTTCGGCTCGCTCATGGGGTGCTCCTCGCGCTCGGGCGGGTGGACCGGTGCGGCACCACGTCCGCTACCCGGCGTCCCCGGGCCCCGAACCCGGGGCACCGAGCCGGGCCGTCAGGCCGCGGGCGGTCGCAGCGGCGGGGCCGTCCGCACCCCGAAGACCTCCCGCAGCGCGACGCGGGCCGCGTTGTCCCCGCACATGCCGTGCACGGCGGGCCCGGGCGGGGTGGCCGCCGACGCGAGGTAGGTGCCGGGGACCGGGGTCCGGTAGGGGTTCCAGCGGGGCACGGGGCGGGCGAGCATCTGCCACAGGGACGCCAGCCCGTTGGAGATGTCGCCGCCGACGTCGTTGGGGTTGTGCGCCTCCAGCTCCCGCGGGCTCGTGGTGTGCCGGTCGAGGACCGTGTCCCGGAAGCCGGGGGCGAAGCGTTCGACCTGCGCCTCGATGCGCTCGGTCATGTCGACCTCCGAGCCCGGGGGCACGTGCACGTAGGCCCACAGCACGTGCCTGCCGGCGGGCGCGCGCGTCGGGTCGACGACGGTGGGCTGGGCGGCCAGCACGAACGGTCGCTCCACGTGCCGCCCCTCGGCCGGCGCCGACTCGGCGGCGACCGTCTCCTCGAGGGTGCCCGCCAGGTGCACGGTGCCGGCGCGCCGGACGTCGGGGTCGGTCCAGGGCACCGGCTCCGACAGCGCCCAGTCCACCTTGAACACCCCGGGGCCGCCGCGGTACCTGCCGACCCACCGCCGGTAGCCCTCGTGCACGCGGTCACCGGCCATGCGGACGAACGCCGACGGCGTGGTGTCGAGCAGGACGGCGGGCACGCCGTCGAACTCCCGCAGGTCGGTCACCTCGTGCCCGGTGACCAGCTCGCCTCCCTGCTCCTCCAGCGCGTTCACCATGGCGTCGGCGAGGCGCTGCGAGCCGCCCTCCACCAGCGGCCAGCCCCGGTGGTGGGCGAGCATGCCCAGCAGCAGCCCGAGCCCCCCGGTGATCATCCGGTCGAGCTCCAGCATCCCGTGGGCCGCGGCGCCGGCGAGCAGGGCCCGTGGCTCGTCCGTGCGGAACCAGAGCCGCGTGAGCCGGCCGATGTCCGGCAGCCCGTTGGCGGCGAACCAGGCCAGTGCCGGGATGCCCTGGGTGGGCACCCGGCGGAAGGCGCTGCCGAGGACGTAGTCGACGACGTCGTCCGCGTGCTCGACCAGGGGCTCCAGGAGGCGGCGGTAGGCGGGGCCGTCCGGTCCGAGACCCGCGGCGGTCTCCTGCAGCGACGGGTGGGCGACCGCGGCGCGCCCCCCGTCGAACGGGTGCGCGTAGGGGATCTCCGGCGAGAGCAGCCGCACCCCCCGGGCGGCGAGGTCGAACTCCCGGAAGAAGGGCGCCGCGGCGGCCATCGGGTGCACCGACGCGCACACGTCGTGGGCGAAGCCCGGCCGGGTCAGCTCGGCCGTGCGGAGCCCGCCACCGGGCCGCGGGTTCCGCTCGACGACCTGCACGCGGAGACCGGCGGCGGCCAGCCGCAGCGCCGCCGCCAGCCCGTTGGGCCCCGAACCGACGACGACGGCATCCGGCTTCCCGCTCACCGACCCCATGCTGGGGGAGGGCCCCGCCACCGGCCAGCCGGCGACGGCGGGAGGGCGCGCGGACGTGCAGGTCCACGGGCCGGTGGCTAGGGTCGGGAGCGGCAGCCGAACGGGCCGAGGTGTGCGACCGGAGACCGTGCCTGCACACCCCGGCACCCCGTCCGCCTCCGGCCGGACGGGCCCTGCAGGAGGTGCTCGTGAAGACCTGGCTCGACGCGTGGCCGGTGGTCCGGCAGCTCACCGGCGATGACCCCCTCGGTCGCGGGGACGCCGTGCGCAGCAGGCGGACCGACGCCCTCACCCCTCGCACGGCCACCGCGGACCGGGTCGTGCAGAGCGTCTGCCCCTACTGCGCGGTGGGCTGCAGCCAGCGGGTGTTCGTGGAGGACGAGAAGGTCACCCAGATCGAGGGCGACCCCGACTCGCCGATCAGCCGCGGCCGGCTCTGCCCCAAGGGCGCGGCCAGCAAGAGCCTGGTCACCAGCCCCACCCGCCAGACCACGGTCCGGTACCGCCGGCCGCACGCGACGGAGTGGGAGGACCTCGACCTCGACACGGCGATGGACATGATCGCCGACCGGGTGATCCGCACCCGCCGCGAGACCTGGCAGGACGAGGTCGACGGCAAGCGGGTCAACCGGACCATGGGGATAGCGAGCCTCGGAGGGGCGACCCTCGACAACGAGGAGAACTACCTCATGAAGAAGCTCTACACCGCGCTGGGCGCGGTGCAGGTCGAGAACCAGGCGCGCATATAGCACTCCTCCACGGTCCCCGGTCTGGGGACCACGTTCGGTCGCGGCGGGGCGACGATGCCGCAGCAGGACCTGGCCAACTCCGACTGCATCGTCATCCAGGGCTCCAACATGGCCGAGGCCCACCCGGTGGGCTTCCAGTGGGTGATGGAGGCCAAGGCGCGCGGCGCGACGGTCATCCACGTCGACCCGCGGTTCACCCGCACCAGCGCGCTGGCCGACCTGCACGTCCCCCTCCGGGCGGGCAGCGACATCGCCTTCCTCGGCGGGTTGATCAACCACGTCCTGCAGAACGGCCTGGAGTTCCGCGAATACGTCGCCGCCTACACCAACGCGGCGGCCATCCTGCGGGAGGACTTCCAGGACACCGAGGACCTCGACGGGCTGTTCTCCGGCTACGACGCGGAGAACGGGCAGTACGACGAGACGACGTGGCAGTACGAGGGCACGTCCGTGACCGCTGCCGCGGGGCAGCGGCAGGCACCCAAGCCGGGGGCGTCGGGCGCGTCGGGCGGCGGGCAGGCCGACGCGCCGGACGCCGAGGAGCACTCCGAGGGCGGCTCGGAGCAGGCGGGGAGCGGCGGGATCCCCGTGGGCGGGAAGCCCCGCCGGGACGAGACCCTGCAGCACCCGAGGTGCGTCTTCCAGGTGCTCAAGCGCCACTACGCGCGCTACACCCCGGAGCTGGTCCACGAGGTGTGCGGCATCGAGCCGGCCGTCTTCCTGAAGGTCGCCGACGCGCTCACCAGCAACTCCGGGCGGGAGCGCACCAGCGCCTTCGTCTACTCGGTGGGCTGGACGCAGCACACCGTCGGCGTCCAGTACATCCGCGCGGCCGGCGTGCTGCAGGCGCTGCTGGGCAACATGGGCCGCCCGGGTGGCGGCATCCTGGCGCTGCGCGGGCACGCGAGCATCCAGGGGTCCACCGACATCCCCACCCTCTACAACATCCTCCCGGGCTACATCCCCATGCCCCACGCCCGCGAGGACCGCGACCTCGACGACTTCGTCGCGGAGGCCTCGGGCTCCGTCGGCTACTGGGGCAACATGCGGACGTACACGGTCAACCTGCTGAAAGCCTGGTGGGGCGACGCCGCGCAGCCGGAGAACGACTTCTGCTTCGACCACCTGCCCCGGCTGACCGGCGACCACAGCAACTACACGACGATCGCCGAGCAGATCCAGGGCAGCGTGCCCGGCTACTTCCTGGTCGGGGAGAACCCCGTGGTCGGCAACGCCAACGGCAAGATGTCCCGTCTCGGCCTGGCCAACCTCGAGTGGCTCGTCGTCCGCGACCTGCAGATGATCGAGTCGGCGACGTTCTGGCAGAACGGCCCGGAGATCGAGACCGGTGAGCTGGTCACCGAGCAGATCCCGACCGAGGTCTTCTTCCTGCCCGCGGCGGCGCACGTGGAGAAGGACGGCTCGTTCACCAACACCCAGCGGCTGCTGCAGTGGCACTCCCAGGCCGTGGAGCCGCCGGGGGACTGCCGCAGCGACCTGTGGTTCTACTTCCACCTCGGCCGGATCATCCGCGAGAAGCTGGCCGGCTCCACCGACCCCCGGGACCGGCCGATCCTCGAGCTCACCTGGGACTACCCGACCCACGGACCGCTGGACGAGCCCAGCGCGCACGCGGTGCTCCGGGAGATCAGCGGCACCGGGCCGGACGGCACGGCGGTCTCCGGGTACACCGAGCTCGCGGACGACGGGTCGACCAGGTGCGGCTGCTGGATCTACTCCGGCGTCTTCGCCGACGAGGTGAACCAGGCCAACCGCAAGAAGCCGCACACGGAGCAGGACCTGGTGGCGCCGGAGTGGGGCTGGGCGTGGCCGATGAACCGCCGCGTGCTCTACAACCGCGCCTCCGCCGACCCCGAGGGCCGGCCCTGGAGCGAGCGCAAGAAGTACGTCTACTGGGACGAGGATGCGCAGGAGTGGACCGGCCCCGACGTCCCGGACTTCCAGGCCACCAAGCGGCCCGACTTCGTACCCGACGAGGGCGCCACGGCCGAGGACGCGCTGGCCGGCACCGACCCGTTCATCATGCAGGGCGACGGGAAGGCGTGGCTCTTCGTGCCGGCCGGGCTGGCCGACGGGCCGATGCCGACCCACTACGAGCCGGCCGAGTCGCCGGTGCCCAACCCCTTGTACGAGCAGCAGGCCAACCCGGCCCGCAAGGAGCTGCGGGGTGCCTGGAACCGCGCCAACCCGGCGCTGGACGAGACCTTCCCGTTCGTCGTCACCACCTACCGGCTCACCGAGCACCACACGGCGGGCGGGATGAGCCGCACGCTGCCCTACCTCGCCGAGCTGCAGCCCGAGTTCTTCTGCGAGGTCAGCCCCCAGCTGGCCGCGGAGCGCGGCCTCGAGCACATGGGGTGGGCGACGCTGGTGAGCGCGCGCAACGCCATCGAGGCGCGGGTGCTGGTCACCGAGCGGATGCGCCCGTTGCGGGTCGCCGGCCGCGAGGTCCACCAGATCGGGATCCCGTACCACTGGGGCCAGAACGGCATCACGACCGGCGACTCCGCCAACGAGCTGCTCGGTGTGGTGATGGACCCCAACGTGCACATCCAGGAGTCCAAGGTGGCCACCTGCGACATCCGGCCCGGTCGCCGGCCCCGCGGCCCCGCGCTGGTCGAGTTCGTCGAGGAGCACCGCCGCCGGGCCGGGGTGGCGAGCGGACGGCTCGGCCCCAACGGGCGGGCCCCGATCGAGGAGCGGTCATGACGACGATCAGCTCGGCCAGCACCGCGTTCTCCGGCGACGACCCGCACAACCGGCTCTTCGGGCCGGTGCCGGACGTCGCCGGCGAGCGCGGCTACGGCTCTGGTGACGGGGCCGACGACCACCCGCCGCGGGTCGGCTTCTTCACCGACACGTCGGTGTGCATCGGCTGCAAGGCCTGCGAGGTGGCGTGCAAGGAGTGGAACACGCTCCCGATGGACGACGCGGAGGGCAACCGCGCCGAGCTCGGGCTGACCGGGGCGTCGTACGACAACACCGGCATGCTGGGCGCCAACAGCTGGCGGCACGTCGCCTTCGTCGAGCAGAGCCGTGCGGTCGACCTCCCGATGCCGACGGTGGGGGCGCCGGGGACGGCCGGCGGTCAGCGGCCGCTGGAGGACCCACCCGTCGTCCACTCGCGGGTGCCCGCCTCGGCGACCACGGCCGAGCAGAGCGCACCGCAGCAGACGCCGTCGGCGGGCCGGGAGATCCGGTGGCTGATGAGCTCCGACGTCTGCAAGCACTGCACCCACGCCGCCTGCCTGGACGTCTGCCCCACCGGCTCGCTGTTCCGCACCGAGTTCGGCACCGTGGTGGTGCAGGAGGACATCTGCAACGGCTGCGGCTACTGCGTGCCTGCCTGCCCCTACGGCGTCATCGACCAGCGGCAGGACGACGGCCGGGTGTTCAAGTGCACCCTCTGCTACGACCGGCTGACCGACGGCCTGCAGCCCGCGTGCGCCAGCGCCTGCCCGACCGAGTCGATCCAGTTCGGCGACCTCGACCAGCTCCGGGCCCGTGCCGACGCGCGGCTGGCGGCGCTCCAGGACAAGGGCGTCGAGGGTGCCCGGCTGTACGGGCACGACGACGCCGACGGGGTCGGGGGAGCGGGCGCCTTCTTCCTGCTCCTCGACGAGCCCGAGGTCTACGGGCTGCCACCGGATCCGGTGGTGACCACGCGCGACCTGCCGTCCATGTGGCGGCACGTCGCCGCGGGCGCGGCGATGGTCGTGGGACTGGTGGCCTCGGCCTTCGCGGGGCGACGCCGGTGACCGCGGCCGAGGGCGTCCCGGGGGAGGGCTGGCGCCGGGCGGACGGCCCACCGGCGCAGGACCGGGAGCGGCGGCGCCGTGCGGGCGGCCGCCCGCCGCGGCCCGGCGAGTCCGTGGTGGGGGAAGCGGAGTTCACCTCCTACTACGGGCGACCGGTGATCAAGCCGCCGGTGTGGAAGACCCCGGACGTGCCGCTGTACCTCTTCCTCGGTGGGGCGGCGGGGACCTCGGCCCTGCTGGGGACGATGGCCGAGCTGACCGGCCGGCCGGCCCTCTCGCGGGCCGCGCACCTGACCGCAGGCGGTGCGGCGCTCACCTCGGTGGGTTACCTGATCCACGACCTGGGGCGACCCGCGCGCTTCCTCAACATGCTGCGGGTCTTCAAGCCGACCTCGCCGCTGTCGGTGGGCTCCTGGGTGCTGGCGCCGTTCAGCGCGCTCGCCACAGCCACGGCCGGCGCGCACCTGCTGGACCGCTTCCCGCGTCTGCGGCTGCTCACCGGGGTGGGCGCGGCGGTGCTCGGCGGGCCGATGACGACCTACACCGCGGCGCTGCTCGCCGACACCGCGGTGCCCTCCTGGCACGAGGCGCACCGGGAGCTGCCGTTCGCGTTCGCCGGCTCGGCGATGGCTGCGGGCGGCGGGATCGCCGCCGCCCTCACCCCCGCGGAGGAGTCCGGGCCGGCCCGGCAGGTGGCCGTGACGGGGGCGGTGATCGAGCTGGCGGCGATGCACCGGGTGGAGCACGGGCACGGCGTGGTGAGCGAGCCGTACCGCACCGGCCGCGCGGGGCGGCTGCTGGAGGTCGCGCGCGCCTGCACGGTGACCGGGACGGCGCTGACGCTGGCCGCCGGCCGACGGCGGGTGCCGGCGGTGCTCGGTGGGGCACTCCTGGCGGCCGGCTCGGCGCTCACCCGGTTCGGCGTCTTCGACGCCGGCATGGCCAGCGCGAAGGACCCCCGGTACACCGTCGAGCCCCAGCGGGCGCGCGCGGCCGCCCGGGACGCCGCGGCCGCCGACGCCGGGTCCTGAGCGGCGCGGTCGCCCCCGGGGACGGCCGCCGGCCTACCCCATCCCGGTGGGGTGCCCGTCGGGCTCCTCGGCCGGGTGGGTGCCGCTGAGGTGGCGCGCGGCGTTGACCAGCCCGACGTGGCTGAACGCCTGCGGGGTGTTGCCCATGTGGCGGCCGCACGCGGTGTCGTACTCCTCGCTGAGCAGGCCCACGTCGTTGCGCAGCCCCAGCAGGCGCTCGAACAGCTGCTCGGCCTCCGCGCGGCGACCGATCCCGGCAAGGGCGTCGACGAGCCAGAAGCTGCAGGCGAGGAAGGTGCTCTCCGCGCCAGGCAGGCCGTCCACCCCGCCGTCGGTGCCGGTCCGGTAGCGCAGCAGGAGACCGTCCTCGGACAGTTCCCGCTGCACGGCCTCCACCGTGCCGACGACGCGGGGGTCACCCCAGTCCAGGAAACCGAACCGCGGGATGAGCAGCAGGGCCGCGTCGAGCCCGCGCGAGCCGTAGAACTGGGTGAACGTCCCCCGCTCGGCGTCGTACCCCCGGGCGCAGACGTCGGCGTGGATCTCCGCCCGGAGGGCCCGCCAGCGGTCCAGCGGCCCGTCGAGCCCGAGGTCCTGCACCGCGTGGACGGCCCGGTCGACACCTGCCCAGGCCATGACCTTGCTGTGCACGAAGTGGCGAGGCCGCCCCCGGACCTCCCAGAGGCTGTGGTCGGGCTCGTCCCAGTGGGACTCCAGGAAGTCCATCAGCCCGCGCTGCAGCGCCCAGGCGTCCTCCGTGCTGGGCAAACCGGCCAACCGGCCGAGGTGCAGCCCGACGAGGACCTCCCCCCAGACGTCCAGCTGGAACTGGCCCGCGGCGGCGTTCCCGACGCGGACCGGCCGGGAGCCCTCGTACCCGGCCAGCCAGGTCAGCTCCTGCTCGGGCAGCCTCCGGGTGCCGTCCAGGGAGTACATGATGCGGAGTTCGGCGGGGTCGCCGGCCACGGCCCGCAGCAGCCAGTCGCGCCACGCCCTGGCCTCGGCGACGTACCCGCAGCCGAGGAGCGCCTGCAGCGTGAAGGTCGCGTCCCGGAGCCAGGTGAAGCGGTAGTCCCAGTTCCGCACGCCCCCGAGCTCCTCGGGCAGCGACGTGGTGGCCGCGGCCACGATGCCGCCGCTCGGTGCGTAGGTCAGCGCCTTGAGGGTGACCAGTGAACGGCGGACGTCCTCCCCCCAGCGGCCGGTGTAGTTCGAGCGGGCGACCCAGTCGGCCCAGAAGGCCTCGGTGTCGGCCAGGGCCCGGTCGGCCGCGACCGGACGGGGGCGCGGCCGGTACGAGGGGCCGTGGCTCAGGACGAACGGCACCCGGTCCCCGCCGGCGACCTCGAACTCGGCGATCGCCGTCCCGCCCCGCCGTTCCTGCGCGATCGGTGTCCGCAGCCACACCGCATCGGGCCCGGCGATCGCCACCAGGTCGCCGTCGTCGTCCTCGTGAACCCAGGGCCGCACGTGCCCGTAGTCGAACCGGGGGCGCAGCTCCGACCGCATGCGGACCCGGCCGGACCGCCCCTCGACGAGCCGGACGACCTCGGCCCCCTCGCCGCGGACAGGCATGAGGTCGACGACGCGGACCGTGCCCTCGGCGGTCTCCCACACGGTCTCCAGGATCAGCGAGTCACCGCGGTAGCGCCGGTGGGTGCACGGTGCCCCGTCGGCCGGGCCGAGCTGCCAGCGCCCCGCCCGCTCGTCGTCGAGCATCGCGGCGAAGCAGGCGGGGGAGTCGAACCGGGGCAGGCACAACCAGTCCATCGACCCGTCGCGGCCCACGAGCGCAGCGGTCTGCAGGTCACCGATGACCGCGTAGTCCTCGATCCGTGGCGCCATCGTCAGCGGGTACGGCGCCACGCGGCCAGCCCCGAGGCGACTGCCCCGGCGCCGAGCGCGGCCAGCGTGCCGTGGTGTCGGCCGGCCCAGATCTGCGGGTCCCAGGAGCGGGTCCGGTGGCGGAAGCTGCCCTGCGCCCCGAAGTCCCGCCCATCGCGCCCGTCGGCCGGCTCCCACAGGTTCACCGGGTCGTCGGGCGAGGCCTTCTCGCCCCGCTGCTGCCCGTCGTAGCCGTTGCGGGCCAGGTAGCGGTCCAGGAACTGCGGCCAGACCTTGTTGCCGAGGATCGTCCACACCGTCGGGTTGCCGACCCACCACGCGCGCCGCCGCGGGTGCTCGCTGGCGTGGACGATCGCCTCGGCCATCATGTCGACGGGGTAGATCGGCGGCACCGGCTGGGGACGCTCGGGAAGCTTGTTGAGCACCCAGTCGAACTGCGGGGTGTTGACGCCGGGCAGGTTCACCATCGTCACGTGCACGTTGCTGCCGTCGTGCCGGAGCTCGGTGAGCAGCGACTCGGTGAAGCCCTTGATGGCGTGCTTGGCGCCGCAGTAGACGCTCTGCAGGGGGATGCCGCGGTAGGCGAGCGCCGAGCCGGTCTGCACGATGACGCCGCGGTCGCGGGGCTTCATCCGCCGCAGCGCCGACATCGTCCCGTGCACGAAGCCCAGGTAGGTGACCTGGGTGACGCGCTCCCACTCGGCGGCGGTGATCTGCTCGAACGGCGCGAAGACCGTGCTGAACGCGACGTTGCACCAGACCTCGATCGGCCCGAGTTCGTGCTCGACCCGGCTCGCCGCGGCGTCCACGGCGGCCGCGTCGGCGACGTCGACCGGGATCACCAGCGGGGTCCCGCCGGCGGCCCGGACGTCCGCCGCGGCTCCGGCCAGGCCGGTCTCGCCCCGTGCCAGCAGGGCCACCCGGTCACCCCTCCGGGCGAAGGCGACCGCGGTGGCCCGGCCGATCCCACCGCTGGCCCCGGTCACGACGACGACCCGGCCGCCCCCGGCTGCTCCCGTTCCGCGCACGGCAGACACCTCCCGCGTTCGGCGCGGCGCGGGCCGGGCCCGGCCGCACGATGTCGGCGCAGCGCTCCGCGGCGCCGTCGGTCCCCCTCCGATGTGTTCGACGGGCTCCGGCGGCAAACCCCGTTCCGGGGGCTCGGAGGACCTCCGTCAGTCGCCGGCGGCCTCGTCGGGGGCGTGGTCGTTGCCGCCGAACACCCGGGCGGCGACCTCGCGCCGGGTCGCGGTCAGCCAGCTGTGCTGCCGGTTGGCCTGCTCCACCAGGCCGTCGAGCAGCTCCTTGTCCAGGCGCTCGTCGGCGTCGGCGACTTCCCGGAGGGTCTCGAAGCCGCTGCGCTTGGCCCGGACGGCGGAGGCGAGGAACTCGAACTCCACGAGGTCGCTGAGGGGGGACCGGGTGAGGACCCGGCCGTTGAGCTTCAGCCGGGACACCTTCTCGCCGAGCCACAGCGCGACCTGCTTGTGCCGCTGGACCGGCAGCCCGAGGGCCTCCATGATCCCGCGCAGCGCGGCCTTCTCCTCGTGGAGCTCGGTGAGCAGCTGTTCCAGCCTCGGCGCGTACTCGGTCCCCTCGTGCACGCCCAGCATCCGCCGGACCAGTTCGATGCCCCCGGTGGAGGCGGCCAGGTGGTCGTTGCAGTAGATCGCCAGCAGATCGAGGTTGTGCAGGCCGGCGGGGGGGTGGGACACGGGACCTCCAGGGACGAGCGGCTCCCCACAGTGTCGTCGCCGACGTGGTGCCGCGCGCGAGGTCGCCGCAGGCGGGCCGCGGAGGCGTGTATGGTGGTAGCTACCGACGCGGGGTGGAGCAGCTCGGTAGCTCGCTGGGCTCATAACCCAGAGGTCGCAGGTTCGAATCCTGTCCCCGCTACCACCACGAAGGCCCGGTCACCCTGGTGACCGGGCCTTCGCGCATCTGCCCGCGGCGGTCTCGCGGAGGTGTGTTGTGTGTCACCACGACTCTCTCTAACGTGCGAGGCACGAACGCCGCCCAGGGAGGACCGCTCGTGTCCGTCGACGCCGCACCAGCACCGGGAACCGCTCCGCAGCCGCGCAGGGTGGGCGCCGCCGACCTCGGCATCGACCTGTCCGACCGCGACTTCTGGTCGCGCCCGCCGACCGAGCGGCACGCCGTCTTCGACCGGCTCCGCGCCGAGCGGCCGTTCGCCTTTTTCGCCGAGCCGGAGATCCCGAACCTGGCCAGCGGCCCGGGCTACCACGCGATCACCCGCTACGCCGACCTCGAGGCGATCAGCTCCCAGCCCGCCGTCTTCTGCTCGGGCGAGGGGGCGGTGTCCATCCAGGACATCCCTGCCGACCTCAACGAGTTCTACGGCTCGCTGATCAGCATGGACGACCCGCGGCACGCCAAGATCCGCCGCATCGTGGCCAAGACGTTCACGCCCCGGATGCTGGAGCGGGTCGTCGACTCGGTGGCGGGCATCGTCGACGAGGTCCTGGCGCAGGTCCGGCGGAAGGCGGCCGCGGGCGACGGCACCTTCGACGTCGTCGCCGACCTCGCCGCACCCATCCCGCTGCGGGTCATCTGCGACATGATGGGCGTGCCCGAGCAGGACCGGGCGATGGTGCTGGCCAGGTCCAACGTCATCCTCTCCGGCGGCGACCCGGAGCTCGTGGAGGACGAGGACGACCCGCTCACCGGCGTCCTGATGGCCGGCATCGAGCTGGCCGCGCTCATGGAGCGGCTGGCCGCGGAACGGGTGGAGCAGCCCAGGGACGACCTCACGACGGCCCTGGTGACCACCGACGTCGACGGCGAGCGGCTGACCCACCAGGAGATCGCCTCGTTCTTCATCCTGCTGCTGGTGGCGGGCAACGAGACCACCCGCAACGCCATCTCGCAGGGGCTGCTGGCGCTGCAGGAGCACCCGGACCAGCGGGCCCGCTGGGTCGCCGACCCGGGCCTGACCCGCACCGCGGTCGAGGAGATCGTGCGCTGGACCAGCCCGATCACCTGGATGCGGCGCACCGCCACCCGCGACGGGGAGCTCAACGGCTACCGGTTCGCCGCGGGGGACAAGTTCCTCCTCTTCTACGCCGCCGCGAACCGCGACCCCGCGGTCTTCGCCGATCCGCACCGCTTCGACCTGGCACGCGACCCCAACCCGCACGTCGGGTTCGGGTCGAAGGGACCGCACTTCTGCCTGGGCGCGCACCTTGCCCGGCGGGAGCTGGCGGTCACCTTCGCCCGGGTCTTCGAGCAGTTGCCCGACCTCGAGGTCACCGGACCGCCCGCCCAGCTCCGGTCGTCGTTCGTCAACGGGCTCAAGCGGCTCCCGGCCCGGCTCACGGAGCGCCCGTGAGCCGCCTGGAGGCCGACCTGGAGCGCTGCGTGGGGGCCGGCGCCTGCGAGGCGCTGGCACCGGACCTCTTCGAGGTGGGCGACGAGGGGACGGTGACGGTCCTGCGGCCGCACCCGGAGGGCAGTGAGCTGCGCGACGCCGAGGAGGCGGTGCGGCAGTGCCCGACCCGCGCCCTGCAGCTCGTGGCGGAACAGCCGGCCCCCGCCCGAGGTTGACCGCGGGCATGGAGACCACCGTCACCGACGTCCCCGAGTCCGACCGCTTCGAGATCCGCGACGGCGACCGCGTGCTGGGCCTGGCCGCCTACGAGCGCCGCGGCGACACCCTGGTGTTCACCCACACCGAGGTGGACCCGGACGCCGGGCAGTCCGGCCTGGGCAGCACGCTGGTCCGGGCCGCCCTCGACGAGGTGCGCTCACGCGGCGGGTCGGTGGTGCCCCGCTGCTCGTTCGTCGCCGGCTGGATCGAGCGGCACCCCGACTACGCCGACCTCGTCGCCGATCCGGAGCGCTGACGGCCCCGTCCCGAGGCTCGCCGCGAGCGGTGAGGAGGACGGGGTCCTCCTTCACAGGACCTTGGTGCCGTACATCTCCCCGAGCGGGTCGGCGATGAGCTCGATGCGGGCGCCGTCGGGGTCGCGGAAGTAGACCGACACCCCGCTGTGCACCTCGTGCTCGACGCCGGTCTCGGTGAGCCGGCCGACGAGCTCCTCCCAGCGCTGCGGGTCGACGCTGATCGCCATGTGGTGCAGGCCGCCCAGCACCTCCGCGTAGGGCCCGACGTCCAGGCCGGGGAAGTCGAAGAACGCCAGCAGGTTGCCGTTCCCGATGTCGAAGAAGAAGTGCGAGGACCCCGGGTAGTCGCGGTTCTCGATCAGCTCCGTCAGCGGGAAGCCGAGCACGTCCTGGTAGAAGCGCACGGTCCGCTCGACGTCGCTGCTGATGAGCGCCGTGTGGTGCAGGCCGCGGGCGGTGGAGGCCGGGCGGGATCCGGCCGGGCGCAGGTGTGCGGCGCGGATCCGGTCGCGCTCGGCCTCGAGGGCCGGTAGGTCGCGGTCGCGGTCGGTGGTGGTCACGGCGGCTCCTCGTGGGTCAGGGGTGACCGGCACAACCCCTCGGACCCGCTTCCCCTTCCCAGCGGGTGCCGGCCGGGCGCCCGGCTGCGAAGGTGGAGGTCGTGCGTGTTCTGGTGGCGGGTTGGTTCAGTTTCGACGAGGTGATCGCCACCGTCGGCGACGAGCTGGGAGCCGATGCCGTCACCGGTTGGCTGACCGAGCTCGGCGTCGACCACGACGTGGCCTGGGCGCCCTACCTGGAGCGGGGGGTGCACTGGCGGGACGTCGACCCGGCCGACTACACCCACCTGGTCTTCACGACCGGCCCCATCGGCGACCTGCCGCCCCTGCCGGAGCTCACCGCGGCGTTCGCGGGCGTCCGGCGCTGGGCGGTCAACGTCTCCGTCGTCGACGACTCGGCCGGCGAGATGTTCGACGCCGTCTGGGAACGCGACGCCGCGGGGGTGACCCGGCCGGACCTCGCGATCGAGGTCCCGGTGGCCGATGCCCCGGTGCTCGCGGTGGCGTTCGCCCCGGTGCAGGGGGAGTACGGCGAGCGCAGCCGGGCCGACCGGGTCCGCGGCGTGATCGAGGAGTGGCTCGCGGCCCGGGCCCTGCCGTGGTTCCCGATCGACACCGACCTGTACGACAAGCCGCATCCCCGCCGCCCCGCCCAGGTGGAGGCCCTGCTGCGGCGGTGCGACGCCGTCGTCAGCATGCGGCTGCACGGCCTGGTCCTCGGGCTCAAGCACGACCGACCGGTCATCGCGTGCGACCCGATCGCCGGCGGTGCCAAGGTCACCGGCCAGGCGCGCGCGCTGGAGTGGCCGCTGGTGCTGGACGCCGAGGAGGTCACCGCCGAGGTCCTGGACGAGGCGCTGTCCCGCTGCCTGTCCGGCGAGCTCGCCGGAGCGGTGGCCCGGTCCCGGAGCCGTGGCGCCGCTGGGAGCGAGGACGCGCGGCGGTGGTTCACCGAGCGGCTGGGGCGCTGAGCGGCCGCTGCGCCAGGGCGAACCGCCGCTCCACCTCCGCCGGGACGGGCCGCCGCTGCCGCAGCGCAGCGGGCAGCCGGCGGGCCCAGCCGCGCAGCGCTGCCCGCGCCGCGGGATCCGACAGCGCCCGCCGCGCCAGCCGGCCCGTCGCGGCCAGCGCCACCGGCAGCGGGCGGCGCAGCCAGTCGACGAGCAGGTCGTTGCGGGTCTGCAGCGCCCACCGCTGCGGCGCGACGACCGGGGGACCGGCCGGGTCGTGCCAGGCGGCGACGTCGTCGGCGTAGCTCTGCTGCCAGCCCGTCGCCGCGAGGTCCAGCGCCAGCAGGTGCTCCTCGCCGCCGAAGAACAGCAGCGGCGAGAACCCGCCGACCGACAGGTACGCCTCCCGGCGGACGACCGTGGCGAAGGCCGGGTAGCTCAGCACGTCGGGCCCCGGGCTGCCGGGCGTCGTCCCCAGCACCGTGGCCCGGTGCTTGCGGGTGACCGCGTCGAGCGACCCGTCGGCGGCCATCCGCACGCGGCCGGCGATCAGGGCGACCCGGGGGTGGTCGTCGAGCAGGTCGGCGGCGCGGTCGAGGGCGCCCGGCTCCCACCAGGAGTCGTCGTCGGCGAAGGCGACGTAGGGGCTGCCGGCCCGCTGGACGCCGACGGTGCGGGCCACCGCCCCGCGGTTCTCCGGCAGCTCCACCACGGTCACGCCCGGGTGCCCGGCGCGCACGGCGGTCGCCGTGCCGTCGGAGGAGCCGTTGTCGACGACGACCACCGGGTGGGCGTCGCCGTCGAGGCGGGCGAGCGACCGGAGCAGGGAGCCCCGCCGGTTCCGGGTGGCGACGACGACGGTCAGGCGCGGGGAGGTCACCCGCTCCTCCGTACCGTGCCGGCGTCGTCCTCGAACGCCCCCGACGGCGTGGGCTGCGAGGGCGGCCACCGGTTGCCCCCGGGCCAGTCGGTCTGTGCCCCGCCGGCGTGGGCAGAGAGCGACCGCTCCGGAGGGGCCTCTGGGCTCCTCACCCCCGTCCGATGGCTCGCGCGCTGCGTGCGAGGGGGACGACCACGGGGTCCTCGCCATGCCGGGATAGCTTTGCCGGGAGCACCCGAGGAGGACCACCGTGATCGAACTCCGCACCCCAGGCGAGCTGGACGCGATGCGCGCCGCCGGCGCGGTCGTCGCCGACATGCACGCCGCGGTGCGGGCGATCGCGGCGCCGGGCGTGCGGCTGACCCAGCTCGACGCCGTGGCCCGCGACGTCCTGGCCGACGCCGGCGCCACCTCGCCCTTCCTGGGCTACGCACCGCTGTCCACCACCCCGCCGTTCCCCGGGGTGCTGTGCCTGTCGGTGAACGACGTCGCG
The DNA here is from genome assembly GCF_054050875.1 of Blastococcus sp. SYSU DS0541. NCBI lineage: Bacteria > Bacillati > Actinomycetota > Actinomycetes > Geodermatophilales > Geodermatophilaceae > Blastococcus > Blastococcus sp. SYSU DS0541. The sequence goes on from NZ_JBJHAD010000001.1 coordinate 228,109, forward strand.
CTGCACGGCATCCCGACCCCCGAGGTCCTCGAGGACGGCGACCTGCTCAGCGTGGACGCCGGTGCGGTGCTCGACGGCTGGGTCGGCGACGCCGCGATCACCTTCCCGGTGGGCACGCCGCGGCCCGAGGACCTCGCGCTGGTGGCCACGACCGAGCGGGCGCTGGAGGCCGGGATCGCGGCGGCCGTCGTCGGAAACCGCGTGGGCGACATCTCCGCCGCGATCGGCGCGGTCGGCCGGGCCGGCGGGTGCGGCATCAACACCGACCAGGGCGGGCACGGGGTGGGGCGCACCATGCACGAGGCGCCCTCGGTGCCCAACGAGGGCCGCGCCGGCCGGGGCGTGCCGCTGCGCGCGGGGCTGGTCATCGCGATCGAGCCCTGGTTCCTCGCCGGCGGCTCCGACGACTACACCGTGGACGCCGACGGCTGGACCCTGCGCAGCGCCGACGGCAGCCGGGCCGCGCACGTCGAGCACACGGTCGCGGTCACCGAGGACGGCCCCAGGATCCTCACCGCCCCGCGCTGAGAGCCGCCGCCGCGGCGCTCCAGCGGGCCGTACGGTGCAGGCCGTGATCCTCGAGCACGCAGAGCTGTCCGTGACCCCTGGCCGCGAGGACGAGTTCGAGGCGGCGTTCCGGTCCGCAGCCCCGATCATCTCCGCCACACCGGGCTTCCGGCGGCTGATGCTGTCCCGGTGCGTGGAGCGGGAGAATGTCTTCCTCCTGCTCGTCGAGTGGACCAGGATCGAGGACCACACCGAGGGCTTCCGCGGCTCGCCGGGATACCAGGAGTGGCGGCGCCTGCTGCACTCCTTCTACGACCCGTTCCCCGTGGTCGAGCACTTCCACCCGCTGTTCATCGTCGGGCCGACCGCACCGGGGTCCTGAGGGTCAGCCCAGCGCCTGCTCCAGGTCGGCCAGGAGGTCGTCGGCGTCCTCGATGCCGACCGAGAGCCGCACGAGGTCGGCCGGCACCTCCAGCGGGGACCCGGCGGCGCTGGCGTGGGTCATCCGGCCCGGGTGCTCGATCAGCGACTCGACGCCGCCCAGGGACTCGGCGAGCGTGAAGAGCCCGGTGCGCTCGCAGACGGCCAGCGCCGCCTCCTCGCCGTCCCGCAGCCGGAACGACAGCATCCCGCCGAAGCCCGACATCTGCTTCGCCGCGATCGCGTGGCCGGGGTGGTCGGGCAGGCCCGGGTAGAGCACGGAGGCGACCGCCGGGTGCCCGAGCAGGAAGTCGGCGATCCGCGCGGCGTTGGCGCAGTGCCGGTCCATCCGGACGCCGAGGGTCTTGATGCCACGCATGAGCAGCCAGGCGTCGAAGGGGCCGTTGACCGCGCCCATCGCGTTCTGGTTGTAGGCCAGCCGCTCGCCGAGCTCCGCGTCGCCGGTGACCAGCGCCCCGCCGACGACGTCGGAGTGACCACCCAGGTACTTGGTGGTCGAGTGCACGACGACGTCGGCGCCGAGGGTGAGCGGCTGCTGCAGGTAGGGCGAGGCGAAGGTGTTGTCGACGACGAGGACCGTGCCGGTCTCGCGCGCGATCCCCGCCAGTGCGGCGACGTCGGCGAGGTTGAGCAGCGGGTTGGTGGGCGTCTCGCACCAGATCACCCGGGTGGTCTGCGGCGCGCAGGCCTCCCGGACGGCGTCGAGGTCGCCGAGGTCCATCGGCCGGTAGCCGACTCCCCACGGCTCCAGCACCCGGGAGATGAGCCGGAAGGTCCCGCCGTAGGCGTCCCCGCCCAGGACGATCGAGTCACCGGGCCGGCACACCGTGCGCAGCAGGACGTCCTCGGCGGCGAGGCCGGAGGCGAACGCCAGCGCCGTGGTGCCCTGCTCGAGCGCCGCGAGCTGCGCCTGGAGCGCGTCGCGGGTCGGGTTGCCGCTCCGGCTGTACTCGTAGCCGCCGCGCAGCCCGCCGACGCCGTCCTGCTTGTAGGTGGTCGTGAGGTGCAGCGGGGGGATCACCGCGCCGGTGGCCGGGTCGGGCTCCTGCCCGGCGTGGATGGCGCGGGTGTTGAAGCCGGTCATGGCCCGACCGTAGGGGTGATCCCCGCCAGGTGCCCGAGCACGTCCTGCCGGGTGACCACGCCTGCCGGCTTGCCGTCGACGTGCACCAGGAGCGCGTCGGCCGACCCCAGCTGGGCCACCGCGGCGCTGACCGCCTCGCCCGAGCCGACGATCGGCAGCGGCGGGCTCATGTGCTTCTCCACGCGGTCGGCGAGGGAGGCGTGGCCGGTGAAGAGCGCGTCGAGCAGCGTCTTCTCGTCGATGGAGCCGACGACCTCACCGGCGGTCACCGGCGGCTCGGCCCGGACCACGGGCAGCTGGCTGACCCCGTACTCGCGCAGGATGTCGATGGCGTCGCGGACGGTCTCGTTCGGGTGGGTGTGCACCAGCGTCGGCGTCTCGCCGGACTTGGTGTGCAGCAGCTCGCCGACGGTCTCCCCGCCGGTGGCCTCGACGAAGCCGTAGTCGGCCATCCAGGCGTCGTTGAAGATCTTGCCCAGGTAGCCCCGGCCGCCGTCGGGCAGCAGCACCACGAGGACGTCGTCCTTCGTGAGCCGCTCGGCCACGCGCAGTGCGGCGACCACGGCCATGCCGCAGGAGCCGCCGACCAGCAGCCCTTCCTCGCGGGCGAGCCGGCGGGTCATGGCGAAGGAGTCGCCGTCGGAGACCGCGACGATCTCGTCGGCGACCTCCCGGTCGTAGGTGCTGGGCCAGAAGTCCTCGCCGACGCCCTCGACCAGGTACGGACGGCCGGTGCCGCCGGAGTAGACCGAGCCCTCGGGGTCGGCGCCGACGACCTGCACCCGGCCCGCCGAGGCCTCCTTGAGGTAGCGGCCGACGCCGCTGATCGTGCCGCCGGTGCCGGCCCCGGTGACGAAGTGGGTGATGCGGCCGTCGGTCTGCGCCCAGATCTCCGGCCCGGTCGTCTCGTAGTGCGAGCGCGGGTTGTTCGGGTTGGAGTACTGGTCGGGCTTCCAGGCTCCGGGGGTCTCCCGGCTGAGCCGGTCGGACACCGAGTAGTACGAGCGCGGGTCGGCGGGGTCGACGGCGGTCGGGCAGACCACCACCTCGGCGCCGTAGGCCTTGAGCACGTTGATCTTCTCCTGCCCGACCTTGTCGGGGCAGACGAAGATGCAGCGGTAGCCGCGCTGCTGGGCGACCAGCGCCAGGCCGATGCCGGTGTTGCCGCTGGTCGGCTCCACGATCGTGCCGCCCGGCTTCAGCTCACCGCTGGCCTCGGCGGCGTCGACCATCCGCACGGCGATCCGGTCCTTCACCGAGCCGCCGGGGTTGAGGTACTCGACCTTGGCCAGCACCAGCGGCGCGTCGGGGCCCAGGCCGCGGGTCACCGACGACAGCCTGACCAGCGGGGTGTTGCCGACCAGGTCGACGACGGACTCGGCGTACTGCACGGTGGCGTCCTCCTCGGAGCCGGGCCGGCCGCGTCGCCGGCCCGGTCTGGCGTCCATCCCACCAGACGGGGCGGGGTCAGGGCTTGAGGACCACCTTGGTGCAGTCGTCCTCCTTGTCCCGGAACATCCGGTAGCCCCGCGGCGCCTGGTCCAGCGGCAGCGTGTGCGAGATGAGGAAGGTGGGGTCGATCTCGCCGTCGCGGATCTTCTCGTACAGCGGCTTCAGGTAGCGGTGCACGTGGGCCTGGCCGGTGCGCACGGTCAGCGACCGGTTCATGAGCGAGCCGACCGGGAACTTGTCCATCAGCCCGCCGTAGACCCCGATGATCGAGACGGTGCCGCCGTTGCGGCAGGCCATGATCGCCTCGCGCAGCGCGTGCGGCCGCTCGGTCTCGGCCATCACCGCCGTCTTCGCCCGGTCGTAGGCGTCGACCGCGGCGGTGGGGTGGGTGGCCTCCAGCCCGGCCGCGTCGATGCAGCCGTCGGGCCCGCGGCCTGCGGTGAGCTCGTTCAGCGCATCCAGGACGTCGACCTCCTCGTAGTTCAGGACGTCGGTGGCGCCGGCCTCGCGCGCCTTGTCGAGCCGGTAGTCGAAGCGGTCGATGGCGATGATCCGCTCGGCGCCCAGCATCTTCGCGCTGGCCACCGCGAACAGGCCGACGGGCCCGGCGCCCCACACCGCGACGACGTCGCCGCCGGAGATGTCGCACATCTCCGCGCCCATGTAGCCGGTGGGGAAGATGTCGGTGAGGAAGAGGACCTGCTCGTCGGTCAGGTCGTCCTCGACCTTCAGCGGGCCGACGTCGGCGAACGGCACGCGCGCGTACTCGGCCTGGCCACCCGGGTAGCCGCCCACCAGGTGCGAGTAGCCGAAGATGCCGCAGGGTGAGTGGCCCCAGAGCTTCTCGGCCATGCCCGCGTTCGGGTTGGAGTTCTCGCAGACGGAGAACAGTCCGCGCTCGCAGGCGTTGCACGCGCCGCAGGCGATGGGGAACGGCACGACGACGCGGTCGCCGACGCGCAGGTTCGAGACGCCCTTGCCGACCTCGACGACCTCGCCCATGAACTCGTGGCCGAGGATGTCGCCCTTCTTCATCGTGGGGATGAACCCGTCGTACAGGTGCAGGTCGGAGCCGCAGATCGCGGTGGAGGTGATCTTCACGATCGCGTCGCGGTCGTTGAGCAGTACGGGGTCGGGGACCTCGTTGACCTCGACGTGGTTCTTGCCCATCCACTGGGTGGCGCGCACGGGGGTGGTCCTTCCGGGAGTCGGCGGGGTCAGGAGCGGGGCGCGGCGGGCTGCTGCTTCGCCATCCGGCGGGCCAGCGGCCCCTCGGGGGTGCCCTCGGAGCGGACCACCTGCCCGGTCTCGAGGATCTGCTTGAAGCGCGCCAGGTCGTCGCGGATCTGCTGGTCCGGGGCCTCGCCGAACAGCTTCGCCACGGCCTTGCCCGCCTTGCCGCCGGGCTGCGCGTAGGCCAGCCGCACGCGCACCTCGGTGCCCTGGTCCCCGGGGGCCGGGCGGAACTCGACGACGCCGGCGTTCTCGATGTCCGCGCCGGGCAGCGAGCGCCAGCGGATCCGCTCGCCGGGGGACTCCTCGACCACCTCGGCCTCCCACTGCACGGTGCGCCGGCCCGGCGCCTCGGCCACCCAGCGCCAGCGCCCGACGCCGGTGGTGCTCACCTCGCGCACGTGCGCCATGAACTCGGGCAGCCGGGAGAAGTCGTGCCAGCGCGCGTAGACGTCGTGCGGCGGCTTGTTCACCGTGGTGGCCGCGGAGACGTCGATCGCGCTCTTCCACGGGGCCGAGGTCGGCAGCAGCTCGCGGGCGTCGGTGCGGCTGCCCCGCCGCTTCGCGCGCACGGCGGTGAGCAGGTCGAGGACGGCGAGCCCGGCGACGGCGACCGTGGCGTTGCGCAGCCGGCGCCCGCGCTCCCCACCGCGGTGCGAGAGGGCCACCCCCATCGCCGTGAGGTCGACGGCGTCGCCGGCCACCCGGGTCCAGGCCCAGCCCGGCCGGCCGGCGAGCAGCGGCAGGGCGTGCAGCAGCTCGCGGGCGCCGACGAGCGGGATCACCGAGAGCGCGGTCGCCGAGTCGTCGACCCCGGAGAACCGGGCGACGCCCTTCGGGTCGCGCAGCATCGCGACGCCCAGGCCGGTGCTGGCGAGGCCCAGGACGCGGGCGCTGCGGCGCGGACCGGGACGGGTGCGGCTGGAACTCATCGGGGTCCTCCGGTTCGATCGGTGCCCGCTCCGGCTACCCGTCGACCCGGCAAAGAAACGGCGGCGGTGGCGGGCGCGACCGCGGACGGGCCAGGATGCGGGGCATGCCCGCCGCCCCGCCCTCCGCCGTCCCCACCCGCACGCTCGGCCGTGACGGGCTTCCCGTCTCCGCTGTCGGTCTGGGCTGCATGGGCATGAGCCAGATGTACGGCGCCGCCGACCGCGCGGAGTCGATCGCCACCGTGCACCGGGCGCTCGGGCTCGGCGTGACATTCCTCGACACCTCCGACGTCTACGGCAGCGGCCACAACGAGGAGCTGGTGGGGGAGGCGATCGCCGGGCGCCGGGACGAGGTCCAGCTGGCGACGAAGTTCTCCCTGTCGCGCACGCCGGACGGCGGAGTGCGGATCGACGGCCGCCCCGAGAACGTGCGGGCCTGCGCGGAGGCGAGCCTCCGCCGGCTCGGCGTCGAGGTGATCGACCTCTACTACCAGCACCGGGTGGACCCGCGGGTGCCGATCGAGGACACCGTCGGTGCGATGGCCGAGCTGGTCGCCGAGGGGAAGGTGCGCCACCTCGGGCTGTCGGAGGCCAGCGCCGCGTCGATCCGCCGGGCGGTCGCCGTGCACCCGATCGCGGCGCTGCAGAGCGAGTGGTCGCTGTGGACCCGCGACCTCGAGGAGGAGGTGCTCGGGGTCGCGCGGGAGCACGGCATCGGGATCGTGCCGTTCAGCCCGCTCGGCCGCGGCTTCCTGACCGGGGCGATCCGCAGCCCCGAGGACTTCGGCGCGGACGACTGGCGGCGCGGCCACCCGCGCTTCACCGGCGAGGCGTTCGCGGCGAACCTCCGGCTGGTCGACGCCGTCCGCGAGCTCGCAGCGGAGAAGGGGGTGACGGCCGGCCAGCTGGCGCTGGCCTGGGTCCTCGCGCAGGGCGACGACGTCGTGCCGATCCCCGGCACGAAGCGCCGGTCCTACCTGGAGGAGAACGTCGCCGCGGCCGCCGTCGAGCTCTCGGCCGGGGACCTGGCCCGGCTCGACGCGATAGCCCCGCCGGGCGCGGCCGTCGGCGGGCGGTACGTCGACAGCAGCTACGCCTACGGCGACAGCCCGGAGCGCTGACCGGCGCCGTGGGCGGGGTGTTCCTCGGCGCGGACCTCGGGACCAGCGGGCTGAAGCTCGTCGCGCTGGACGACGGCGGCGCGGTGGTGGCCGAGGCCGAGTCCCCGTACGGCTACGACCGGCCGGCCCCGGACCGCGCCGAGATCGACGTGGCGGTGTGGCGGCGCGCCCTGGACCGGGCGCTCGCCGAGCTCGCCCCGGCGCTCGGGGGCGCGCGGGTGCGGGCGCTGGGGTTGTCGGGCCAGATGCACGGCACCGTGCTGGTCGACGCCGCCGGTGCGCCGGTGCGGCCGGCGGTGCTCTGGCCGGACGCCCGGGCGAGCGGTGAGCTGGCCGCCTGGCGGGCGCTCCCCGCGGCCGACCGCGCCGCGCTGGCCAACCCGCTCGTACCGGGGATGACCGGGCCGGTGCTGGCCTGGCTCGCCCGCCACGAGCCCGAGGTCCTCGACCGCGCCGCAGTCGTGCTGCTGCCCAAGGACGCGCTGCGACTCAGGCTCCTGCCGGGCAGCCCGCCGGTCACCGACCGCAGCGACGCCTCCGGGACGCTGCTCTGGGACGTCCCCGCGGACGGCTGGTCGCCCTCGGCGACCGCGGCCGCGGGGGTGCCGCCGCGGCTGCTCCCCGCGGTACGGCCCGGCAGCGAGGTGGTGGGCGTCGCGGCGCTGCCGCTCGGGGAGGTGCCGGTCGTCGTCGGTGCGGCGGACACCCCGCTGGCCCTGCTCGCGGCGGGCACGGTCACGGGGCTCCAGGTGAACCTGGGCACCGGCGCGCAGGTGCTGCGCCCGGACTGGTCCCCGCATCCGGTCGAGGAGCCGGCGGTGCACGGCTACGCCGACGCGCAGGGCGGCTGGTACGCGATGGCGGCGCTGCGCAACGGGGGCTCGGCCTGGGCCTGGGTGTGCGGCGTCCTCGGCCTCTCCTGGCCGGAGCTGTTCGCGGCCGCGGCGTCGGTGCCCGACGCGGGAGGTGCGGTCTTCCGGCCCTTCCTCACCGGCGAGCGCGGCGGCGTGGCCGGGCCCGGGGACCGGGCCGGGTGGGACGGCCTGCACCCGGGGACCACGCGGGCGCACCTGGCGCGGGCGGCGGTCGAGGGCGTCGTCCGGGCGGTGGGCGCCGCGACGGCGCTGCTCGGGCCGCCCGACGACGGCGTCCCGGTGGTGGTCACCGGTGGCGGCGCCCGGACCGGGCTCGTGCAGCAGCTGCTCGCCGACGAGCTGCGGCGCCCGGTGCGCGTGCTGCACCTGCGCAGCGCGTCGGCCGTCGGCGCGGCGCTGCTGGCCGCCCGAGGTGCCGGCGCGGATGTCGTCCCCGCACGCGTGGCCGGCCCGGTGGTGGAGCCGTCCCGCGCCTGATCAGGACGGCGGGACCGGCGGGGACGAGGTCAGCTGGTGGACCGTCTCGGTCTGCCCCAGCCGCTCCAGGGCGGCGTCGTGCAGCCGGCCGTTGGTGGCCAGGGCGCTGCCGCCGGCGGGCCCGGGGACGCCGGTGACGTCGGTGAACCGGCCACCGGCCTCCCGGACGATCACGTCCAGCGCCGCCAGGTCCCACAGCGACACCTCGGGCTCGCAGGCGATGTCGACCGCGCCCTCGGCCAGCAGCACGTAGCTCCAGAAGTCGCCGTAGGCGCGGGTGCGCCACACCGAGCGGGTGAGGTCGAGGAAGCCGTCGAACCCGCCGCGCTCCTCCCAGCCCGAGAGGCTGGAGTAGCTGAGGCTCGCGTCACCGAGCTGCGACACCTCCGACACCCGGCAGCGGGTGGCCGACTCCAGCCGGCGCCCGGTCCAGGCGCCGACGTCCTTGGCCGCCCACCACCGCTTGTTCAGCGCGGGCGCCGAGACCAGGCCGACCACCGCCTCGTCGCCGTCGAAGAGCGCGATGAGGGTGGCCCAGACCGGCACCCCGCGGACGAAGTTCTTCGTCCCGTCGATCGGGTCGAGCACCCACCGGCGCGACCCATGGCCGGTCGTGCCGAACTCCTCGCCGAGGACCGCGTCCCGGGTGCGCGCGCGGCCGAGCGTGATGCGCAGCTGCTCCTCGACGGCCCGGTCGGCGTCGGTGACCGGCGTCAGGTCGGGCTTGGTGTCGACCGTGAGGTCCTGGGCCTTGAACCTGTCCATGCTGATCGAGTCGGCCTGGTCGGCCAGCACGTGTGCCAGCCGCATGTCCTCTGAGAAGCCCCGACCCGACGTCATGGGCACCCAACCTAGCGGTGCGTCAGTCGAAGACGGCGGAACTGACCCCGCTGGGCCCTTCGTACTCGCGGTCCTCGATCTTCTTGAGCGCGTCCACGACCTCGCCGTCGCCCCCGTGCTGCTCGGCGTGCTTGACGATGTCGTCCTTGCTCGCGGGATAGTCGATGCCGGCCAGGGCCTTCTGGATGTCGATCGGGCTCACCATGCCCCGCTCCCTACCCGGCGGTCCGCCGCCGATGCACCGATTACCGTCGGGGCGTGGACGCGGCGACGATCGCGGGGCTGCTCGCGGACCCGGTGCGGCTCAAGGTGGTCGCGGCCCTGGCGCTCGGCGCCAGCACGATCGAGGAGGTCGCCGAGGCCACCGGGCTGGGGCTCAAGGACGTCGCGCTCGCGGCCCGTCGGCTGGCGCGCGCGGGGCTGGTGCACCGCGACGGCCACGCCCTGGCGCTGCGCACCGAGCGGTTCGGCGCCGCCGCGCGGGCCGCCGCCGAGGCCGCGCCCGCACCCCAGCCGCTGTCGGACGACCCGGCGGAGGACGCGGTCCTCTCGGCGTTCGTGCGCGACGGCCGACTGGTGTCGATCCCCTCGCAGCGGAGCAAGCGGCTGGTCGTCCTCGACCACCTGGTGCGGGTCTTCGAACCCGGGGTGCGCTACCCGGAGCGCGAGGTCAACGCGCTGCTCGCCGTCTGGCACCCGGACGTCGCGGCGCTGCGCCGGTACCTCGTCGACGAGCAGTTCCTCACCCGCGAGGCAGGGATCTACTGGCGCAGCGGCGGCCGGGTCGAGGTCTGACCCGCGGTCGACACCTCGACGGGTCGACAGGCGGTGGTGGTGACAAGTCGTTCGACGCCGGAGCCGATCGGGCAGCAGACTCCTCCGGTGCTCCGCCCGTCACCCGACACCTTCGCCGCCCTCGCGCGCTCCTCACCGTGGCGCTGGTCGACGCTGCGGTTCTCCGTCAGCTGGCCTGAGGACCGGTGGAAGCCCGGTGCCGTCCGGGCGTGGCTGCGCCGTCCCGACCTGCTCCGCGTCGAGACGGTCGACGGCGCGCCGCTGCAGGTGGTCCGGGAGCCGGCGCGGGAGGCGGAACCGCGGCCCCGGCTCCGGCCGGACGGGCTGGTGGCGGAGCGGCGCGAGGCGTGGGACCACGCCCTCGACGACCCGATGCACCAGGACTACCACTGGGTGGCGATGCTCGACCCGGCGGAGCTCGCCGACGGTCGTGATCCGGACACCGACGCGCTGGTGGCTGCCCTGGACGTGCTGTCCCTGGCGGAGGTCGAGCACGCCGGGCGGGCGGCCTGGGAGGCCGTCGTCCGGCCGACCGACGCCTACGAGCCGCGCTGCGGCTGCTGCCCGTTGCTCCGCTCGCGGGAGGTGGACCTGGACGAGTACCGCGACCACCCGGAGCACATCCTGGACGAGTACCCGGGCGCCTACCGGGTGCGGCTGGACGTGCAGACCGGCGTCTGCGTGCTGACCGAGGCCCTCGGCGGCGACAACGCGGGACGGGGCCACGACGTGCGGATCGAGGCGGTCGACGAGCCGATGGCCGACGACCTGTTCGTCGAGCCCCGCCGGCGGCGCTGGTGACGTGCTGGAACGGCCGGCCTTCAGGGGCCCGCGGCGAGCGTGCGAGCCGTGCTGGAACGGCCCCGTCCGGAGGCTCGCGCCGAGCGTGGTGACGTGCTGGAACGGCCCCGTCCGGAGGCTCGCGCCGAGCGTGGTGACGTGCTGGAACGGCCGGCCTTCAGGGGCCCGCGGCGAGCGTGCGAGCCGTGGGGGGAAGGCCGGTCCTTCTAGTAGCCGGGGCCGACCTGGCCCACGGCGCCGAGCAGGACCCGCAGGGCGGCCAGCTGCTGCTCCCGGGCGGGCGGTCCCGCGGCCGCCCAGGCGTCCAGCGCGCAGTCCGGGTCCTCGGCGGTGTGCCCGCACCCGGGCGGGCACTCGGTCGCGGCCTCGGCGATGTCCTCGAAGGCGGAGAGGACGTCGTCGGCGGTGACGTGGGCCAGGCCGAAGGAGCGGATGCCCGGGGTGTCGATGACCGTCCCGCCGCCGGGCAGGTCGAACAGCACCGCCGACGACGACGTGTGCCGGCCCTTGCCGATCTTGCTGACGTCGCCGGTCGCCCGCAGCGCGTCGGGCACCAGCCGGTTGACCAGCGTGGACTTGCCGACACCGGACTGGCCGACGAAGACGCTCATCCGGTCGCGCAGCCGGCCGACGAGGTCCTCCAGCGGGAGCTCCCGGGACATCGGCACCGCGTCCAGGCTCAGCCCGGCGTAGCGGTCCAGCAGCGGCTCCGCCGACGCGAGGTCGGTCTTGGTGAGGCACAGCAGCGGCTCGAGCCCGCCGGCGTAGGCGGCCACCAGGCAGCGGTCGAGGAAGCCGTAAGCCGGCTCGGGGTCGGTGACCGAGGTGACGACGACCAGCAGGTCGGCGTTGGCCACGACCACGCGCTCGGTGGGATCGGTGTCGTCGGCGGTGCGGCGCAGCGACGTCGCCCGCTCCTCGATGACCACGATCCGGGCGAGGGTGTCCGTGCGCCCGCTGGTGTCGCCCACCACCCGCACCCGGTCGCCGACGACGACGCCGTGCCGGCCGAGCTCGCGGGCGCGCATCGCCGTGACGTCGACCGGCGCGCCGTCGGGCCCCTCGACCCGCACCGTCATCCGCCCGCGGTCGACCGCGATCACCAGGCCGGGGACGGCGTCGGCGTGCGTGGGCCGGGTGCGCGTGCGCGGGCGCGAGCCGCGAGGGCTGGGCCTGACCCGGACGTCGTCCTCGTCCATGCGCCGGGCCCCGCGCTGCGCGCTCAGGAGAGGGCCCCGATCGGCTCGCCCAGCAGGCCGGCCCAGCGTTCCCGGAAGTCGGGGAGGGTCTTGGTGACCGCGTCCGGGCCGGTGACCGCGACGCCCTCGACCGCCAGGCCGAGGACGGCGGCGGCCATGACCATGCGGTGGTCGGCGTAGGAGTCGAGCACCGCGGCCCGTGGGGGCCCGGGCTCGATCTCCAGCCCGTCGGGCAGTTGCCGCACCCGCGCGCCGACGGCGGTGAGGACCTCGTCGAGCGCCTGCAGGCGGTCGGTCTCGTGCCCCCGCAGGTGGGCGATCCCGGTGAGCCGGGACGGGCCGTCGGCGAGCGCGCACAGCGCCGCGAGCACCGGGGTGAGCTCTCCGACCTCGCCCAGGTCCGCGACCAGCGGCCGGATCGCCCCGGTGCCGGTGACCCGCAGGCCCTCGGGGGTCCGGGTCACCTCGGCTCCCATCGCCGGGAGCAGCCGGTCCAGGTGGGCGCCCGGCTGGGTGGTGACGTCGGGCCAGTCGCGCACGGTCACCCGCCCGCCGGTCACCAGCGCCGCGGCGAGGAACGGGGCGGCGTTGGAGAGGTCGGGCTCGACGACGCGGTCGAGGGCGGCGACGGTCCCGGGCGCGACGCGCCACCCGCGGTCGGTGGCGGCGACGTCGACGCCGTGCTCGCGCAGCGTGGCCACCGTCATCTCGACGTGCGGCATCGAGGGCACCCCGCCGGTCAGCGCGAGGTCCAGGCCCTCGTCGAAGCGGGCCGCGGCCAGCAGCAGCCCCGAGACGATCTGCGAGGACTCGCCGGCGTCGACCTCGACCGGGCCGCCGCGCACCCGGCCGGTGCCGTGCACGGTGAACGGGGCGCGGCCGCGGCCGTCGTCGTCGACCCGCACGCCCAGGTCGCGCAGCGCGGTGATCAGCCCGCCGTTCGGCCGCTCGTGCAGCCGCGGGTCGCCGTCCACGCGGACCGCGCCGTCGGCCAGCGCCGCCACCGGCGGCAGGAACCGCAGGATCGTGCCGGCGAGCCCGGCGTCGACCGTGGCCGGGCCCCGCAGGGTGCCGGGGGTGACGACGACGTCCTCGCCGTCGTCGTCGACCCGCACCCCGAGGGCCCGCAGCGCCGCGGCCATGAGATCGGTGTCGCGCGCCCGCAGCGGGCGCACCAGCCGGCTCGGGCCGTCGGCGAGCGCCGCCAGCACGAGCGCGCGGGCGGTCAGCGACTTCGACCCCGGCAGGGTGACGACGGCGTCGACGGGGGACGGGTGGTGCGGCGCCGCCCAGGCATCGGTCACGAGGACCATCCTGCCCGGTCGCCCGCAACGCACCACCCGGCCCCGTTCGACGGCCCCCTGCAGGGTCCCGCCGCGAGCTTGCGAGTGGCGGGGGGCAGGGGGTCCTTTCTCAGCCGGCCTGCGGCTTCTCGGCCTTCTTCACCGGCACCGTGCGGACCAGCCGCCGGTTGGCGAACTCGAACATGGCCAGCTCGGAGAGCTCGCGGCCGTAGCCGGAGCGCTTCACGCCGCCGAAGGGCAGCTCGGGGGAGGAGCCGGTGGGCTGGTTGATCCACACCATCCCGGCCTCGAGGCGGTCCGCCACCGACCGGGCGCGGTCCAGGTCACCGCTCATGACGGTGGCGCCCAGCCCGTAGGCGCTGGAGTTGGCCAGCTCGACCGCCTCCTCGGCGTCCTTCACCTTGTAGACGACGGCGGCGGGGCCGAAGAGCTCCTCGTGGTAGGCCCGCATCTCCGGGGTGACGTCGGTGAGGATCGTCGCCTCGACGAACGCGCCCGGGTGCTCGGGCCGCTTCCCGCCGGCGACCACGGTGGCGCCCTTGTCGATCGCGTCCTGGATCTGCGCGTGCAGGTCCTGGGCGGCCCGCTCGCTGGACAGCGGGGCCAGGGACGTCGACGGGTCGGCGGGGTCGCCGGGGGAGAACGTGGAGAAGGCCTGCTTGAGGCCCTCGACGAAGGGCTCGTAGAGCTCCTCGGTGACGATGAGCCGCTTGGAGGCGGTGCACGCCTGACCGGTGTTCTGCATCCGGCCCATGGTGGCGGCCTTGATCGTGGCGCCGAGGTCCTCGGCGTCGAGGACGATGAACGGGTCGCTGCCGCCGAGCTCGAGCACCGACTTCTTCAGGTGCTTGCCGGCCAGGGCGGCCACGGCGCTGCCGGCCCGCTCGCTGCCGGTCAGGGTCACGCCCTGGATGCGGGGGTCGGCGATGACCTGCTCGACGTCGGAGATGCGCAGGAAGGTGTTGGTGAAGACCCCTTCGGGGGCCCCGGCGTCGGCGAAGAGCTGCTCGATCGCCACCGCGCACTGCGGGGTGATCTCGGAGTGCTTCAGGATGACGGTGTTGCCCAGCACCAGGTTCGGGCCTGCGACGCGGACCACCTGGTAGAAGGGGTAGTTCCACGGCTCGATGGCCAGCAGGACCCCGACCGGCTGGGTCTCCACGACCGCCTCGCCCTTGCCCATCAGCGGCGTGATGGACGTCGGCTCGAGGAAGCCGGGGCCGTTGTCGGCGTAGTACTTGAGGATCATCGAGCACAGGTAGAGCTCCCCGCTGGCCTCGTCCCGGCGCTTGCCCATCTCCTGCGTGATGAGCGCGGCGAGCTCGTCGCGGCGCTCGTCCATGAGCTCGGCGGCGCGCCGGACGACGGCGGCGCGCTCCTCGACCGGCCGCCGGCGCCACTCCTGGTAGGCGGCGTGGGCGCGCTCGACGATCCCGTCGATGGCCTCGGTCGGGGTGAAGTCGAACTCCTTCTCCGTCTCACCGGTGAAGGGGTTGACCGTGGCGTAGCGCCGGTCGGCGCTGTCGCTGGCGGTCTTCGGGTGGTCGGTCGGTGGGGTCTGCGTCGCGGTCACGCGGTGATCCTCGTCTCTCGTCGGGCGTTGCGACAGTGGGCCCTACCCGGGGACCGCGCCCGCACGCGCGGGCACCGACCCGTCGGTGGGCGCACCTAGAGTGCGTGGGGAACAGCCCCGTGCCCTCGAGGAGGCGCCATGTGCGGTCGCTACGCGGCCAGCCGCAAGCCCGAGGACCTCGCCCTCGAGTTCGAGGCGGTCCCCGCCGGCGGGCAGCCCCCGCTGGCCGCCGACTACAACGTGGCGCCGACCAAGGACGTTTACGTGGTGCGGCACGCCCGGGAGCGCGACGCCGAGGGGGTGCCCACCGGCGGTGGCCACCGCGAGCTCCGGTCGGTGCGCTGGGGGCTGGTCCCCTCGTGGGCCAAGGACGTGTCGGTCGGCAACCGGATGCTCAACGCGCGGGCGGAGTCGCTGACGGAGAAGCCCGCCTTCCGCAGCGCGGCGCGTTCCCGGCGGTGCCTGGTCCCGGCCGACGGCTGGTACGAGTGGGCCAAGCGCCTGGACTCCCCGGCCAAGCAGCCCTACTTCATCACCCCCGAGGACGGCTCGGTGCTGGCCATGGCCGGGCTCTGGGAGGTCTGGGGCACCGGCGAGGACCGGCTCTACACCTGCACCGTCGTCACCGCCCCGGCGACCGGTGCCCTCACGGAGATCCACGACCGGATGCCGCTGGTGCTGCCGCGGGAGCGCTGGGCCGAGTGGCTGGACCCGGCCCGCGAGGACGTCGCGGAGCTGGCCCGCCCCACCCCACCGGAGCTCGTCGAGGGCCTGGAGCTGCGGCCGGTGAGCCCGGCGGTGAACAGCGTCCGCAACAACGGCCCCGAGCTGCTGGCGCGTGCCGACGGCGTGGACGCGCCCGCCGACCAGCCCGCGCTCTTCTGACGTGGCAGCGGACGACGCCCGTACCACCGCCCCGGTCGACGCACCGCCGCCGGCCCCGCCGCCCGGCGGTGCGCTCCCGGCGTGGGTGGCCGCGGCGCTGACCTTCCTGAGCTCGGGCGCCGTCCTGGTGCTGGAGATCGTCGGCCTCCGGCTGATCGCGCCCTACGTCGGCGTCACGGTGCAGACGAGCACCGCGGTGATCGGGTTCGCCCTCGCGGCGATCGCCGTCGGCGCGTGGCTGGGCGGGGCGACGGCCGACCGGACCGACCCGCGCCGGCTGCTGGCGCCGCTGCTGGTGGCCGGCGGCGCGCTCATCGTGGCCGTGCTGCCGCTGGTCCGCTTCACCGGCTCGCTGCTCAGCGGCGCCGACGCGGGCGGGGTGCTGCTGCTGGCCGCGGTGGCGGTGGTCGTGCCGGCGGCGTTGCTGTCGGCCGTCCCGCCCATGGTGGTGAAGCTGCAGCTGGCCAGCCTCGACGAGACCGGCGCCGTCGTCGGCCGGCTCTCGGGCATCGGCACGCTGGGTGGCATCGCGGCGACGTTCGCCACCGGATTCGTGCTGGTCGCGCTGTTGCCGAGCAGCGTCATCCTGGTGGCCACCGGTGCGGTCACCGTGCTCACCGGGCTGGCGGTGGGCGTGGTCCTGCGGCGCGGCGGCGGGCCCCGGACCGTTCCGGCCGGGCTGCTCGTCCTGACCGTGGTGGGGGGCGGCCTCGCCGCGCTCGCCCCCACGCCCTGCGAGGAGGAGACCGCCTACCACTGCGCGCGGGTGGTGGCCGATCCGGAGCGGCCCTCCGGCCGGGTGCTGATGCTCGACACGCTGCGGCACTCCTACGTCGACCTCGCCGACCCCACCCACCTGGAGTTCGCCTACGTGCGGGCGATCGCCGCGGTCGCCGACGCCGCCTTCCCCCCGGGCGAGCCGGTCTCGGCGCTGCACGTGGGCGGTGGTGGGCTCACCCTGCCGCGGTACCTGGCCGAGGTGCGGCCGGGGACGGAGAGCCTCGTGGTCGAGGTCGACCCCGAGGTGGTGGACATGGACCGCGAGCAGCTCGGGCTGGAGACCTCGGAGCAGCTGCAGGTGCGGGTGGCCGACGGCCGGGTGGGGCTCGCCGAGGAGCCGGTGGGGGAGCGCGACCTCGTCGTCGGGGACGCCTTCGGCGGGCTCTCGGTGCCCTGGCAGCTCACGACCCGGGAGGCGCTCGAGCTGGTGGACCGGGCGCTGGCCGACGACGGTGTCTACGCGGTCAACCTGATCGACCACCCGCCGCTGTCCTTCGTCCGCGCGGAGCTGGCCACGATGCGCGAGGTGTTCGGCCACGTGGCCCTGCTGGCCCGCGCGCCGGTGCTGGCCGGGGAGGACGGCGGCAACGTGATCGCGGTGGCGTCGCAGCAGCCCCTCCCGGTGGAGGAGATAGCCGCGGCGCTGAGCGACCGGGAGCTGGTCTGGCAGGTCGCCGAGGGGGAGGAGCTCACCCGCTTCATCGGTGACGCCCCCCTGCTGACCGACGACTTCGCCCCCGTCGACCAGCTCCTCACGCCGTACGGCGCGCCCTGAGCTCAGCGCCCGATCGCAGCCGTCCGGGCCCGGGTCAGGCGCACCAGCTCGGCCGGGGGCAGCTCCAGCTGCAGCCCGCGCTTGCCGGCGCTGACCAGCACGGTGGGGAAGTCCAGCGCCGAGGAGTCCACCACGGTGGGCAGCAGCTTGCGCTGGCCCAGCGGGCTGATGCCGCCCAGCACGTAGCCGGTGGCGCGCTCCGCGTCGGCCGGCTCGGCCATCGCTGCTCTCCGCCCGCCGGCGGCCGCCGCCAGCGCCTTGAGGTCCAGGGTGCCGCTGACCGGCACGACCGCCACGGTGAGCGCGCCGTCGACGCGGGTGACCAGCGTCTTGAACACCTGGTGGGGATCGGCGCCCAGCGCGGCCACCGCCGCCTCGCCGTGCCCCTGGTCCGACGGGTGCTCAGGGTCGTAGGGGTGCAGGGAGTGGGCCACCTTCGCCTGCTCGAGGACCCGCACCGCCGGGGTTGCCGCCACGGCGGGGGAGCCTAGCGAGATCCGTCGCCCGGGAATGCGGTCGGCGGGCGGCGCCGTTGGACCGGCCGTGAGCAGCACCCTCTCCCCCCCTCGCGCCAGGGCCGCGCACCGACGTCCCCCGGGCCGTCCGGACGCCGCGCGGCTAGGATCGACCGATGTGGCGCCCCGCGTCCGGGGGCCCCAGAGAGGACGGTCGGTGCCTGAGGAGTCCGCGGTCGAGAACACCGGTCAGCTGCCCGAGGTGACCCCGGCGGAGGTGCCGGAGGCGCGGGAGGGCGGCAGCCGCACCGAGCTCGCCGAGACCCGCGCCGAGCGGGACGCCCGGTTCGAGCGGGACGCGCTGCCCTTCCTGGACCAGCTCTACCCGGCGGCCCTGCGGATGACCCGCAACCCGGCCGACGCCGAGGACCTGGTGCAGGAGACGTTCGTCAAGGCCTACTCCGCGTTCCACCAGTTCGCCGAGGGCACGAACCTCAAGGCGTGGCTGTACCGGATCCTCACGAACACCTACATCAACAGCTACCGCAAGAAGCAGCGGCAGCCGCAGCAGTACCCCACCGACCAGGTGCAGGACTGGCAGCTGTACGCCGCCGAGGAGCACACCTCCTCCGGCCTGCGGTCGGCCGAGATCGAGGCGCTGGACCACCTGCCCGACTCCGACATCAAGGAAGCGCTGCAGCAGCTCCCGGAGGACTTCCGGCTGGCGGTCTACCTGGCCGACGTCGAGGGCTTCGCCTACAAGGAGATCGCCGAGATCATGGGCACGCCCATCGGCACGGTGATGTCCCGGCTGCACCGCGGCCGACGCGGGCTGCAGAAGCTGCTGGCCGACTACGCCCGCGAGCGCGGATTCGTCCGCGCCGGGGCCGGTGAGGAGGCGACCCGCCCGTGAGCGACGAGCACGGGGCCGGCGAGCCCCTCGACATCAACTCGTGCGACGACGTCCTCACCCACGTCTTCGAGTTCCTCGACCACGAGACCTCCGACGAGCGCCGTGGCGTCATCGCCGAGCACCTCGACGAGTGCTCCCCCTGCCTGCGCCAGTTCGGCATCGAGCAGGAGTTCAAGGCGCTGGTGCGCCGGCGGTGCGGGGGCGACAAGCCGCCGACGGGCCTTCGGGACCGGATCAAGATGCAGCTGACCAGCGTCTCCTTCGAGGAGGACGGCACCCAGGTCAGCGTCGAGCGGTTGACGATCGAGCGCTCGCAGGAGCGCCCGATCGCCTAGCACCTGCAGACGCCAGAGGCCCAGAACCCGACGGGTTCTGGGCCTCTGGCACATGGCCCCCTGCAGGGTCCCGGCGCGAGCGTGCGAGCGACGGGGGGCAGGGGGTCCTTTCAGGCGTTGGGGCGCTTGCCGTGGTTGGCCTTGTTCCCCTTGCGGGAGCGACGCTTGCGTCCGCGCTTGGACATCGCTGCCCTCCTCTCATACTGCTGGTGGGCCGGGCGGCCCAGGGTCGGTGCGGGGCCCGTGACCGGCGCACGCGGGGTGCGCGGCGCCGATGGACCCGCCAAGCTGACCCGACAAGCCTCTCACGGGAGGTCCCGGCCGTGCGCTGGGCAGGGCGAGCGCAGGAGGAGCAGCAGTGCCGCAGCTGGGGATCGAGACCGTCCTCGTCGCCGGACGGGGGCCGGCGGGGTGCGCCGCGATCCGCGCGTGCCAGCGGCTCGGTCTCAAGGCCGTGGCGGTGCACAGCGAGACGGAGCGCTCGGCCCGGCACGTCCGCCTGGCCGACGACGGTGTGCTGCTGGGTCCCGCGCCGGCCGCGGAGTCCTACCTGGCCGTCGACCGCATCGTCGAGGCGGCCCGGCGCCGCGGCGCGGACACGGTGCTGCCCGTTCCGCCGGCGCTCGCCGGCAACGCCCGCCTGGCCGGCGCGGTCATCGGTGCGGGGCTGCGCTGGGCCGGCCCCGACCCGGAGGTTCTCGAGCGGCTGGGCGGGGACGGCGTGGAGCCGGCCAGCGAGCGTGGCTTCCTGGCCTGGGTGACCGCCGAAGGGTTGCGGTTCACCACCCCGGTGGCCCGGGACCGCGCCGCGGGCATCGCGCGGGTGTCCTGGACCCCCCGCGAGCCCGGCCGGCTCCCGGTGGCGGCGCACCGCCTCGCCGAGGTCGGCTGGCGGGGGCCGGTCACCGTCGGGATCGCGCCCGACGGCGAGCTGGCCGAGGTCGCCGCCGGCTTCTCGCTGGACATGGCGGTGCTCGAGCGGTCGCACGGCGTGGACGCCGTCGAGCTCGCGCTGCGCAGCGCGGCCGGCCCCCGGGACGACGACCCGGGCCCCGACGCCCGCCCCGCGCCCCGGGCGGCGGTGGTCGCGCAGCTGCGGTCCACGCTGCCGCCGGGGACCGCCGGGCGGATCAGCGGTCGCCTTCCGGGATCCGGCCGGGCCCCGGTGGCCGAGGGCGGTGCCGAACTCGCCGCGGTCAGCGGCTACGACCCCGGCGACCGGCTGGACGGCTGGTACGACGCGTTGCTGGCCACCGTCAGCGCCGGGGCGGACGACGTGGCCGCGGCCGCCGGCCTCGTCCGGTCGGCGCTCTCCGGTCTGCCGGAGACCGGCGTGCCGCACGACGGGTCGGAGGTGTGCGCGGTGCTCAGCCGGCTCGCCGAGGGTCGTGCCGTCCCGGCGTCCTGACGTCCGCGCCGCGTGCTTGGATGGGCCCTCACGGTCGGACGGGCGCGGGAGGTACCGGTGGCGGTGGAGGAGATCCACGCGGAGATGGTCTCCAGTGTCTGGAAGGTGCTCGTGCAGCCAGGTGCGCAGGTGTCCGCCGGTGACACGCTGGTGATCCTGGAGTCCATGAAGATGGAGATCCCCGTGCTCAGCGAGCACGCGGGCACCGTGCAGGAGCTCCACGTGGTGGAGGGCGAGGTGCTGCAGGAGGGCGACCTCATCGCGATCGTCGCCCAGTCCTGAGGAAGGACCCCGCCCCTCCACCGCACGCAGGCTCGGGACCGGTCCCCTGGACGGGGCCTCACACCTCGCGGGCGTAGACCAGCAGGTCGATGCCGGGGACGGGCGTCCAGTCCCGCTCCGGCAGGCGGGTGAAGCCCAGCCGCTCGTACAGCCGGTGCGCCGCGGTCATGCGGGTGCCGGTGGAGATGACCACGCGCCGCCGGCCGGCCGCGCGGGCCCGGGCGAGGCACTCCTCCACCAGAGCCGCGCCGACCCCGCGCCCCTGCGCCCGCGGGTCGACCACCAGCATGCGGAACCCGGCCTCGTCGGGGGACTCGAGCACCTCGCCGAACTCGCCGCCCGGCACGAACGCCACGCTGCCGACCAGCCGGCCGGCCCCGTCCCGGGCGACCAGCAGGTCGGCCACCCGGGCGCGACCGGCGACGTCGGCCAGTTCGGCCGCGTAGCCCGCCGACGCCAGCCCGCCGTCGACGTATACCTGCACGGTCAGCGCGGCGATCCGGTCGTGGTCGGCGGGGACGGCCGGCTCGATGCGCACGGCGGGGAGGGAGAGCACGGGCACCAGGCTAGGGACCGGACGGCGTCCCCCTCGCCCGCCGGGGGCGGGGCCCGGGCCGCGTCCTAGGCTCGGGCCACCATGAGCAGCCTCTCCGAGCGCCTCACCCGCGGAACGGCGTCGAGCCCCGCGAAGATCGACCACGCGCGGCGCCTGGTGGCCGACTGGCAACTGCTCGCCGACCTGGCCTTCGCCGACCTCACGCTGTGGGTGCCGCTGTCCTCGGGGTCGTGGTGGTGCGTGGCCCAGGTCCGGCCGCTCACCGCACCGACCAGCCGGCCGGAGGACATGGTCGGCGTCGAGGTGGGCGCCGAGACCGCGGGCCCGTTCGTCGTGGCGCTCCGCGAGGGCCGGCCAGTGACCGACGGGGACCCCGACTGGTCGGGCCCCACGCCGCGCCGCCGCGAGGTCATCCCGGTGCGGCACGAGGGCGTCGGCGTCGCGGTGCTGGCCAAGGAGACCAACCTCGCGGTGACGAGGTCGCCGTCCACGCTCGAGCTCACCTACCTCGACATCGCCGCCGACCTCTGCCTCATGGTGTCGGCGGGGACCTTCCCGCCGGCCAAGCTGCAGGACGCGGAGATGAGCCCGCGCGTCGGGGACGGGCTGGTCCGCCTGGACAAGGCCGGGCGGGTGACCTATGCCAGCCCGAACGCCCTCTCCGCGTACCGCCGCATCGGCGTGGTCGGCGACCTCGCCGGGGCCGTCCTCGCGGAGGTGACGTGCCGCGCGGTCACCGACCGCGTCGCGGGGGAGGCGGCGGCCGCGGGCATCACCGCGGCGCTCGGCGGGCGCCACCTCGACCCCGTGGACGTCGAGGGCGCCAGCGCGACGCTGCTGCTGCGGGCCCTGCCGCTGGAGCCACCCGGCGCCGAGCACGGCGCGCTGGTGCTGGTCCGCGACGTGACCGACGTGCGGCGGCGGGACCGGGCGCTGCTCACCAAGGACGCGACCATCCGGGAGATCCACCACCGGGTGAAGAACAACCTGCAGACGGTCGCGGCGCTGCTGCGTCTGCAGGCCCGCAGGATGACCGAGCCCGCGGCCCGGGCGGCGCTGGAGGAGTCGGTGCGCCGGGTGACCTCGATCGCCGTGGTCCACGAGACCCTCGCGGGCAGCCGGGAGGACGTCGTCGACGTCGACGACGTCCTGGACCAGGTGCTCCCGATGCTCGGCGACCTGACGAGCGTGGGGCCGGCGGCCCGCACGCGGCGGACCGGCTCGTTCGGGGAGCTCCCCGCGGTGGCGGCGACCCCGCTGGTCCTCGCGGTGACCGAGCTGCTGCACAACGCGGCGGAGCACGCCTTCCCCGAGGGGGAGCCGGGCGTGATCGAGCTGGTCGCCGAGCGGGACGGGGACGACCTGCGGGTGCTGGTCCGCGACGACGGCCAGGGGCTGCCCCCCGACTTCGACCCCGCGGCGAGCGACGGGCTGGGCCTGCAGATCGTCCGCACACTGGTCATCAGCGAGCTGGGCGGGAGCCTGGCGATGGGCCCGCTGGAGGGCCGGTCGGGTACCGAGGTCGTGCTGACGCTGCCCGGGAGCGCCTGGCCGCGCCGCTGACCCGCACCGGCCCCGGACGCCGCCGAGGCCGGCCCGGGAGGTCCCGGACCGGCCTCGTGGCGGTCGGTGCGACAGCGGTGGTGCGGTCGCCGCCGGGTGTGCCGGCGGCGCGGTCGTGCCCGGTCGTCAGGCGGTGGTGACCCGGGTGCGAGCCTGGCGCCGCTTCAGCGCGCGCCGCTCGTCCTCGGAGAGCCCACCCCAGACACCGGAGTCCTGGCCGGAGCGCAGGGCCCAGTCCAGGCACGACGAGACCACCGGGCAGCGCTGGCACACGGCCTTGGCCTGCTCGATCTGGACGAGCGCGGGGCCGGTCGTCCCGATCGGGAAGAACAGCTCCGGGTCCTCGTCCCGGCAGAGCGCGCGGTGGCGCCAGTCCATGGCGTTGTACTCCTCGATGTCGTCTGCGGTCGGTACGTCAGTCGCATGTGCTCGGTCGGCCATCGCCGAGCCCCACACCGGTCACCCAGCGCCACGGCGGCAGCGACTATCTGCTTTGTTACCGGCAGGTTGCGTTCCAGCAGCGATGTTTTCACGTGCCGGACGCCTGTCAAGCGATTCGGGGTCGACGCTGACCCCCGCGTGAGCAACCTCACCACGGCCGTGCTAGGCCCGCCACCCGGCAGGAGGAAAACGTCGCGCGGATGCTCAAGAAAGGTGTGTCACGCGATGACGCGCAGCGCGTCGGGGACGTTCCGGATCCGGACCCCCGTGGCGGTGCCCAGGTGGTCGCCGTCGACCTGCCATCCCTGCGGCCGGACGGCGGTCACGGTGAGCTGCTGGAGGTCGTGCCACCGGTGCAGGCCGCGCCCACGCAGGTCCGGCTCCGGGCGCATGGTCTGGCGCAGGGCGCGCAGCATCCGCCCGGTGGTGGTGCGGCCGAGGGCGAAGACGTCCAGCCCGCTGTCGAAGGACGCCTGCGGCGTCGGGTTCACCGGCCGGGCGCCCAGGTAGGTCCAGGGGCTGACGTTGGACACCAGGCAGAGGAACAGCCCTTCGACGGGCGGTTCTCCCGGCACGTGGACGGTCATGGCCGGGCGGCGCCGCTCCCGGCCGAAGAGGAACGCGTTCGTCCCCTCCCGGACGTACAGCGCGCCGGTCGACCGCCGCCCCCGGGACCGGTGGGCCTCGACCCGGGCGATCACCTCGGCGTCGAACCCGAAGCCGGCGGCGAACACGAACCACCGGGGGGCGCTCCACCCCGGGCCGTCGGCGTCGGCCTCGGCCCGGGCGACCGCCTCGGCCGCCGCCGGCGCGACCCCGGTCACCGCCGCGGTGCTGGTGCCGGTGGCGCTCGCGGTGCCGAGCGACACCGAGCGGGTCCGCCCCGCGCGCAACGAGGCGAGGATCTCCGCCGTCGCCTCCACCGGGTCCCGCGAGCGGCCCAGCGCCCGGGAGAAGACGTTGGTCGACCCGCCGGGCACCACGGCCAGCGCGGGCACACCCGGTCCGGGTCCGTCGGCGAGCAGGCCGTCGACCACCTCGTTGACGGTGCCGTCGCCGCCCAGCGCGACGACCACGTCGATGCCGTCGGCGGTGGCCCGGGCGCCGAGTTCCCGGCCGTGCCCGCGGTGCGTGGTCTCGGCGACGTCGACCTTGAGCTCGCTGGCCAGCGCGCCCACCAGCACGTTGCGCGTCTTGGCGGTGGTCGTCGTCGCCGCAGGGTTGACCACCACGAGCGCGCGCATGCCGCCAGGCTAACCAGCGGGTCGCGGCGCACGGGGGAGGGAGCCGGTGCGGACCGGGGGGGACGGCCGGCCGCGTAGTCTCGCCGTCGTGACCGAGGACTGCGGCACGCCCACCCCGCCGCCCCGTCGCCTCGCCGACCGGCTGTTCGGCGCCACGGCGGCGCAGCCCGCGCCGCGCCCCGCCGGGCCGGTGACGCACGCGCCGCCGTCGTTGCGCCGGGCGGCGCTCGTGGTGGCCCTGGAGGGGGCGATCCTCGGCGTCCTCGCGCTGGTGCTGCTCTACCTCACGCTGACCGGCGACCCGGACAGCGTCGCCCGGGCCCTCGCCGAGGTGGTGCTGGCGACGCTGGCCGCGGGGGTGCTCCTCGCCGGCGCGCGCGGGCTCTGGCGGGTGGCTGCCTGGGCCCGCGCGCCGGTGATCGCCCTGCAGCTGTTCCTGGGGCTGACCGGCTTCACCTTCGCCTTCTCGGCCCAGCAGCCGCTGATCGGGCTGCCGATCCTCGCGATGGTGGTCGCGGTGCTCTACCTGCTGGCCGCCCCCGACTCGCGGCTGGCCTACGAGGACAGCTGAGCGAGGACCGGCCCGCTCACACCAGGTCGATCACGTCGGCGATCGAGTCGCAGACCCGGCTCGGCCGGAACGGGAAGCGGCTGACCTCGCTCGCCGCGGTGGAGCCGGAGAGCACCAGCACCGTCTCCAGGCCGGCCTCGATGCCGGCGACGACGTCGGTGTCCATCCGGTCCCCGATCATCATCGTGGACTCCGAATGGGCCTCGATCCGGTTCATCGCGCTCCGGAACATCATCGGGTTGGGCTTCCCGACGAAGTAGGGCTTCGCGCCGGTCGCCGCGGTGATCATCGCGGCCACCGAACCGGTCGCCGGGAGCGGGCCCTCGGGGGAGGGGCCGGTGACGTCGGGGTTGGTCGCGATGAACCGGGCGCCGTTGCCCACCAGCCGGATCGCCCGGGTGATCGCCTCGAAGGAGTACGTGCGCGTCTCGCCGAGGACGACGTAGTCGGGGTCGGTGTCGGTGAGGGTGTAGCCCGCCTCGTAGAGCGCCGTGGTGAGCCCGGCCTCACCGATGACGTACGCCGAGCCGCCCGGCAGCTGCGTGGTGAGGAAGTCCGCCGTCGCCAGCGCCGAGGTCCAGATCGCCTGCTCGGGGACCAGCAGGCCGCTGCGGCTCAGCCGGGCCGCCAGGTCGCGCGGCGTGAAGATGGAGTTGTTGGTCAGGACGAGGAAGCGCCGCCGCCGCTCGACCAGCCGGTCGAGGAACTCCTTGGCCCCGGGCAGGGCGTTCCCCTCGTGGACGAGGACGCCGTCCATGTCGGTCAGCCAGCACTCGATCGGTCCGCGCTCGGTGGTCACGGGGAGAACGCTAGCGGCGCGGTCCCGATCGGTCATCCGAGGCGAACGACGCGAGCGCGTCGTCGGTCAGGCGGAAGACGGTCCACTCGTCCATGGGGACGGCGCCGGCGGCCGCGTAGAACGCGATCGACGGGGTGTTCCAGTCCAGGACGGACCACTCCAGCCGCGAGTAGCCGCGGTCGACGCAGACCTGGGCGAGCGTCCGCAGCAGCTCCCTGCCGAGGCCCGTGCCCCGGTGCCGGGGCTGCACGTAGAGGTCCTCGAGGTAGATGCCGTGGGTGCCCCGCCAGGTCGAGAAGTTGAGGAACCACAGCGCGGTGCCGACCACCTCGCCCCCGACCTCGGCGACGTGGCCGAAGAGGGCGGGGGAGTCGCCGAAAAGGCAGGCGGTGAGCTGCTCCTCGGTGAGCCGCACCTCGTGCAGGGCCTTCTCGTACTCGGCGAGCTCCCGCACCAGGCCGACGACGGCGGGCACGTCCTCGGGTCGGATCGGCCGCACGCTCACGACAGCCCCCGTTCGCTACCGCGGGACGCTCCGCTCCTCGGTCGCTGTCCCCCGCAAGCGGGAGGTGCCTCCAGCCTGCGGCGATGCTCACGTCCCTGTCCGCTCACGACAGCGCCTCCTTCAGGCGGTCCGGCACCAGCCGGCTCAGCGGCGAGAGCACCGGCACCAGCACGGGGGCGAGCAGGTAGCCGTAGGCGAGCACGCAGCCGGTCACGACGGGGGCCACCGCGAAGCCGATCACCAGCAGCACGGCGGTGGCGACCAGCCCGTAGGGGCGCCCGCTCCTGGGGCTGACCAGCGACCGGAAGGAGCGGAACCGGATGTTGGTCACCATCAGCACCGCCGGGACGGCGACGACGAGCAGCACCCAGAGCCGGTCGCGGCCCTGCATGTCGTCGCCGAAGGCGAACACCGAGGCCAGCACGACCCCCGCTGCACCGGGGCTGGGCATGCCGGTGAAGTACCGCTTGTCGGCGGTCGGGTCGATCGTGGTGTTGAAGCGCGCCAGCCGGATCGCCGCGCACGCCACCCACAGGAAGCAGACGACCCAGCCCAGCGGGTCCCACTCGTCGCGGCCCTCGGAGAAGAGGGTGAAGGCCAGCAGCGCCGGGGCCAGGCCGAAGGAGACGAGGTCGGCCAGCGAGTCGAACTGCAGGCCGAAGGGCGTCACCGCCCCGACCAGGCGGGCGACGGCGCCGTCGGTGATGTCGAACAGCACCGACAGGCCGATCAGCACCGCGGCCAGGGTGTACTGGCCCCGGATGGACACGAGGATCGCGGCGAAGCCGCAGAGCATGTTGGCGAGCGTGAACAGGCTCGGCAGCGTCGCCAGCGCCCGGCGCCGGGAGCCCCGGACCGAGCCCCGGACGAACTCCACGGTGGCCGTGCGGCGGGTCTGGGGCGGGCGTTCACCGGATGCGGAGCTGGGCACGGAGCCTCCCTCAGCGGGCCGAGGGCCAGCGGGCGATGACGGTCTCGCCGCCGCGCACGCGCTGCCCCTCGGTCACGGTGATCGTGCACTCGCGCGGCACGAACACGTCCATGCGGGAGCCGAACTTCATCAGACCCATCCGCTGGCCGGTGGCGAGGTGCTGCCCGGGGCCGGTCCGGGTGACGATCCGCCGCGCGAGCACGCCGACGATCTGGCGGAAGACGACCGTGCGCTCGCCGTTGCGCAGCCACAGCTCGCTGCGCTCGTTCCGGTGCGCCGACTCCTTGCGGTAGGCCGCGAGGAAGCTGCCCTTGGTGTAGGAGCTCTGCACGACCTCCCCGGAGTACGGCGAGCGGTTGACGTGCACGTCGACCACCGAGAGGAAGACGCTCACCTGCTGCCAGTCGCCCTCGGGGGCGACCCCCTCCTGCGGCTCGCCGGCGACCATCACCACGCCGTCGGCGGGCGAGAGGACCTCGTCGGGCGACGGCGGCGCGGTGTCGCAGCGCCGGTCGGGGTCGCGGAAGAACAGCGCCATGTACGCCGAGACGGCCAGGAACGGCCAGACGGCCCGTCGGCGTCCGGCCACGCCCAGGGCAGCGGCGGGGAATAGGGGTCCGGTGATGAAAGGCCACCCGGCCCGGTCGATGCGCATCGTGTCCGAACGGTACCGGGCCACCCTGGACCGCCCGGGTCAGGCGGGCGGGGAGGCGCGGTCGGGGTCGGCGCCGAAGGCGGTGGTGCGTACGCGGGGAGGGCCGCCGTACCAGTCCAGGCACACCATCGTGGCGTCGTCGCGCAGGTCACCGCCGGTGGCCCTCAGCACTGCGGCGCCCAGCTCCTGGACGACCTCGCGGGGGTGCAGGGCCGCGCTGCCGGCCAGAGCGGCCGCGACGTCGAGGGAGGCGGCGTTGCGCTCCAGCATCCCGTCGGTCAGGAAGACGATCCGGTCGCCGGGCTCGAGCGGGAAGGACTGCACGGTGAAGGCCCTGCCCGGGACCACGCCGAACGGCGGCTCCACGGCCAGCTCGACCTCCGTCACCTGCCCGCCGCGGAGGCGCAGGGGGAGCGTGTGCCCGGCGTTGACGATCGCCGCGGCACCGGTGTCGAGCTCCACCCGCAGGAGCTGCCCGGTGACGAACTGCCCCGGGTCGAAGCTCTCGGCGAGCGACTCGTTGGCGTACCGAGCCTGGCCCGCCAGGTCCAGGCCCCTGCGGCGCCCGTTCCGGAGCGCCCCGACCAGCAGGGTCGCCAGGAGCGCGGCCTCGACCTGGTGCCCGACCGCGTCGGTGATGGACAGCTGCAGGAAGTGCCGGTCCAGCGTGTAGTCGAAGGTGTCGCCACCCACCGAGCTGGCCGGCTCGAGCCACCCGGCGAGGGTGAACTGGCCCGCCTCGCAGGTGTAGGAGGCCGGCAGCAGCCGGCGCTGGATCTCCGCGGCGAGCGCGAAGGGCGTGGAGCGCTGTCCCCACTCGAAGACGTCGGTGTGCCGGCGCGCGGCGATGAGCACGTAGGCCAGGGCGTGGGCGGCGCTGCTGATGTCGGCGACCTCGTCGCTCGACGGGTACCGCGGGACGTCGAGCTCCAGCAGACCGATGGCGTCGCCCCGATCGGTCACCGGGACGATCAACCGGGCCCCGTCGTCCATCGGCTCGACGTCGGCCAGCTGGGTGCGCAGCACCCGCTCGTACCGCGTGCCGGGCAGCGGTAGCGTCTCGGCCTGCTCCGCGCCGTGGCTGCGGGCGCCCTCGACCCGGCCGGCCGCCGTGAGGCGGACGACGGCCCGTCCGCTGACGTCGGCCAGGAGGAGCGCCACCGCACTCGCGTCGACCATCTCGCCCAGCTCGGCGGCGACCACCTCGACGGCCTCGATGGGGGCTGCCGCCTCCACCTTCTGCAGCACCGCGCCGACGTCGATCACAGAGCCTCCTGGTGTCGGCGGTGGACCAACCTGTTCGTTCGTCCACCGCTGATCGTCTGTGCCCCGCGGCTCCCTGGAGCGAACGTGCTGCTCACCACGGGCGCCGGGCCGCCCGGCGACCCCGTCGGGGGGCGCCCCGGACGACGGACGGCGCCGGCCGACGGGTGTCGACCGGCGCCGTCCGAGGCGGTGGGGGGTCAGGCAGCGGCCTTGGTCTCCCAGAAGATCTTGTCGATCTCGGCGATGTAGTCGAGCAGCTTCTGACCCTCGGCGGGGTCCATGCTGCCCTTGCCGCCGGCCGCGCCCGCCTGCTTGGTGGCCTTGTTGAACAGCTCGTGCAGGTGCGGGTACTTCTCGAAGTGCGGGGGCTTGAAGTAGTCGGTCCACAGCACCCACAGGTGGTGCTTGACCAGGTCGGCGCGGGCTTCCTTGATCAGGACGCACCGCTGGCGGAAGACCGGGTCCTCGTTGCCCTGGTACTTCTCCTGGATGGCCTTGACCGACTCGGCCTCGATCCGGGCCTGGGCCGGGTCGTACACGCCGCAGGGGAGGTCGCAGTGCGCGGTGGCCTCCACGGCGGAGAACATGCGGAACAGACGCATGGGGGTGCCTCCGGTGTCGTGGGGTGGTGTCGTCTGCGACCCTACTCGCGGTGATCGACGGCGACAGTTCGGGAGAGATCGCAGCTCCGCTGCCCAGCGCCTGGGTCCTGGTGCGGGTCAGCGGCCCCTCGATGTCGCCCACCCTCCGCGACGGCGACCGGCTGCTGGCCCGGCGGGTGCCGCCGGGCGGGCACGTCCGTCCGGGTGACGTCGTCCTCGCGCGCTTCCCCGCCCGCCCGGAGCTGCTGACGGTCAAGCGGGCCCGGCGGGCGGTCGACGGCGGGCACTGGGTCGAGGGCGACAACCCGTTCCTGACCGACGACAGCCGCGCCTTCGGGGCCGCCGTCGTCGTGGGCCGGGTGCTGGGGCGGCTGTGGCCGCGCCCCGGCCGGCTGGCCCTTCCCCCGGACCTCGGCTCAGGCCCCGCGTAGCTGCGCGTACCGCTCCACGTGGGCAGCAGCGCGGGACCTGTCGTGGACGGCGAGCCAGCGGATCGCCACGTGCGCACCGCAGCGGCCGACCGCGGTGGGGCCGGGTTTACGCTGCTGTGCCCATGAGCGGAAATGCGGCCACCGGGGACCACGTCGGCACCGACCGGTTCGCCTCCGACCCGGCGTTCGCGGTGCACGAGGGCGGCAAGCTCTCGATGTCCTCGACCCGCTCGATCGGCTCCACCGCCGACCTCGCCCTCACGTACACCCCGGGGGTCGCCCGGGTGTCGAGCGCGATCGCCGCCGAGCCGGAGCTCGCCCGGCGGTTCACCTGGGCGCCCCGCGTCGTCGCCGTCGTCTCCGACGGCACCGCCGTGCTCGGCCTGGGCGACATCGGTCCGGTCGCCTCGCTCCCGGTCATGGAGGGCAAGGCCTGCCTCTTCAGCGAGTTCGCCGGGCTCTCCTCGGTGCCGATCGTCCTCTCCACCACCGACGTCGACGAGATCGTCGAGACGGTGGCGGCGATCGCGCCGTCGTTCGGGGGGATCAACCTCGAGGACATCAGCGCGCCGCGCTGCTTCGAGATCGAGGCGCGGCTGCGCGAGCGCCTCGACATCCCTGTCATGCACGACGACCAGCACGGGACGGCGATCGTCGTCCTCGCCGCGCTGCGCAACGCCGCGACGGTGGTCGGCCGCGAGCTGGGGGACCTGCGGGTGGTCGTCTCCGGCGCGGGCGCCGCCGGCGTCGCCTGCACCAAGATCCTGCTCGAGGCGGGCGTCGGGGAGATCGCCGTCGCCGACTCCCGGGGGGTCCTGCACACCGGTCGGGAGGGGCTGACCGGTACCAAGCGCTGGCTGGCGGAGAACACCAACGCCTCGGGCTTCGCCGGCTCGATGGTGTCGGCGCTGCGCGGGGCCGACGTCTACCTGGGGGTCTCCGGGGGATCGGTGCCCGAGGCGGCGATCGCGTCGATGGCCGAGGACTGCATCGTCTTCTCGCTCGCCAACCCGACGCCCGAGGTGGACCCGGAGATGGCGGCGAGATACGCCGCGGTCGTCGCCACCGGCCGCAGCGACCTGCCCAACCAGATCAACAACGTGCTGGCGTTCCCCGGCGTCTTCCGCGGCGCCATCGACGCCGGCGCGAGGCGCATCACCGAGGAGATGAAGCTGGCCGCGGCGACCGCGATCGCCGGCGTCGTCGGTGACGAGGTGCGGGCCGACTACATCGTGCCCAGCCCCCTGGACCGCCGCGTCGCGACCGCCGTCGCCGAGGCCGTGGCCGCCTGCGCGAGGGAGCAGGGCGTCACCCGCTGAGCGTGGGCCGGTAGACCCGGCCCAGCACGCCGGCGAGCAGCCGCTCGGCGACCGGCCGGGGGAGCGCGGCGACGAGGGCGTGCACCGGCGCCATGCGCGCGGGCAGCGATCCGCCGGAGACCCCCGCCAGCTCCAGCAGCGCCTCGACCTCGGCGACCGTCAGCGCCGCCGGGTCGATCGTGGCCGCCGCGGCCACCAGCCCGGGGTCGGGCACCGGTGGGGGCAGCGCGGCGGCGGCGCGCGCGGCGTCGCGGAGGTCGGCGAGCAGGGCCTCCACCCGGTCGGCGGCGGCCGCCGTCACGGTGAGGTGCAGGGTGGCGGGCAGGTCGCCGCCGTCCTGGGCGAAGGGCGGCTGCGGCTGCAGCAGCCAGCCGCGCGCCGTCATCTCGTCGGCGAGGTGGAGGACGTCCACGCCGTCGGGGCCGTCCGTGGCCAGGGCGACCAGCGTCGCGACCGGCCGGCCGACCACCCGGAGACCGTCGACCGCGGCGGCACCGTCGGCGAGCCGCAGCGCGGCCTCCCGCGCCCGGCGGGCCAGCTCCCGGTACCCGTCGGTGCCCAGCCAGCGGTGCACCGCCCAGGCGGCCGCCATCGCCCCCGCGGGACGGGTGCCGGCCAGCGTCGGGTTCACCACCGGGTATCCCGGCCAGCCGGCGGTGCTGAACCAGTGCGCGTGCCGCAGCTCCGGGGTGGCGGTGAGCAGCACCGAGACGCCCTTGGGCGCGTAGCCGTACTTGTGCAGGTCGACCGACAGCGACGTCACCCCCGGCACGGAGAGGTCGAAGGGCTCGGGGACGTCGTCGAGGTAGGGGAGCACCCACCCGCCGATGCAGGCGTCCACGTGGCAGGGGACACCGGCCGCGGCCGCGAGCCCCGCGATCCGGCCCACCGGGTCGAGCACCCCGTGCGGGTAGGAGGGCGCGCTGACGACCACCAGGACCGTCCGCTCGTCCAGCTGCCGCTCCACCGCCGACGGCTCCGCCCGGCAGGTCTCCGGATCGACGGGGAGGTCCACGACCTCGACGCCGAACAGGTGCGCGGCCTTGCGGAAGGCCGCGTGCGCGGTGACCGGCAGGAGGAGCCGCGGCCGCCCCGAACCGCCGCGGGCGCGCCACTGCTCGCGGGCGGCGAGGACGGCGAGCGCGCAGCTCTCGGTGCCGCCGCTGGTCAGCGTCCCCACCGCGTCCGGACCGCCGCCGAGCAGCGCGAGCGCGGCGCCGACGAGGTCGTTCTCGATGCGGGCCACGCTGGGGAAGGCGGTGGGGTCGAGGGCGTTGGTCCACTGGAACGCCGCCTGCGCGGCGGCGGCGAGCTCGTCGACCTCGGCGCGGCCGGAGTCGTAGACGTAGGCCATGGTGGCGCCGCCGTGGGTGGGCACGTCCCCGGCCTGCAGCGCGGCGAGCTCGGCGAGCACCTCGGTCGGGTTCACGCGGGGACCTCCTGGGTCGGGACGGCGTCGAGCCGGTAGCGGGCGAGCACGGGGACGCTGGCCAGGACGAGCAGTGCAGGCACGACGGTGAAGCCGAGCCGGACGGCGAGGACGGCGCCGCTGGACTGCGCGACGACCTGGTCCCCGGTGGAGGAGACGTAGCCGGCGACCGCGAGCAGCCCCCCGAGCAGGCCGGGGCCGACGGCCAGGCCGAGGGTCTCGGCCGCGGTCCAGACGCCGGTGAACACCCCCGCCCGGCGCTCGCCGGAGGACGCCTCGTCGACGGCGATGACGTCGGGGAGCATCGCCAGCGGGAACATCTGCATCCCCGCGTAGCCGATGCCGACCAGCACCACCAGTGCGACCGCCGCGTCCGTGCCGCCCTCGGGGACGACGGCGAGCGCGGCCGCGGCGCAGGCGAACAGCAGCGACGCGGCCAGCAGCGCGGTGCGCTTGCCGACCCGGCGGCCGACCCGCAGCCACACCGGCATGACCAGGATCGCCGGGCCCACCAGCGCGGCGAACAGCAGCGTCCCGGCGGCGGGGTCGCCCAGCACCTGCTCGGAGAAGTAGGGGACGCCGGCCAGCATGACCCCGATGCCCAGCGCCTGGACGACGAAGCCGGTGAGCAGCACCCGGAACGGTCGCGCCCGCCACGCCAGCCGGAGCGTGGCGAGCAGCCGGCCCTCGCTGCGCACCCGGGTCAGCGTCGGCGCGTTGCTGGTGCCGACGACGGCGCCGAGCATCCCGAGGGCGAGCAGGACCGCGACGAACACCGCCATGGCCAGGTAGCCGCCGCGGCCGTCGCCGAAGGCGTCGACGACGGCGGGCGCGCCCGCGCCGGCCAGCAGGATGCCGAGCGCGAGCGCCGCGACGCGCCAGGACATCAGCGTCGACCGCTCGTCGGGGTCATCGGTGATCTCGGCCGGCTGGGCCACGTAGGGCACCTGGAAGCAGCCGTAGGCGGTGGCGGCGAGCAGGAAGGTGACCGCCACCCACGCCGCTGCCGCCGCCGGCGGGGCGCCGGGCCCGGCGAAGACGAGCACGAAGAGCGGGGGCAGGGCGACCCCGCCGGCCAGCATCCACGGTCGGCGGGGCCCCCAGCGACTGCTCGTCCGGTCCGAGCGGCTGCCGATCCAGGGGTTGAGCAGCACGTCCCACGCCTTGGGTGCGAAGACCACGAGGCCGGCGATCCCGGCGGCCACGCCGAGCACGTCGGTCAGGTAGTACAGGAGCAGCAGCCCGGGCACGGTGCCGAACGCGGCCGTCGCGATCGAGCCCGTGGCGTAGCCCAGGTGGGTGCCCCGGGAGAGCCGGGACCTCGATGAGACGGCGGTCACAAGATCAGGACCGTAGCGGTTCAGTCGCCCTTCACGTTCACCAGCTGGCGCAGCGTGTGCCGAACCTCGACCAGGTCGGCGGCGTCGGCCATGACGACGTCCACGTCCTTGTAGGCGGCGGGGATCTCGTCGAGGAACGCGTCGCTGTGCCGCCACTCGATGCCGCGCATCGACTCCTCGAGCTGGGCGCGGGTGAAGGTCCGGCGGGCCTTGCTCCGCGAGTAGACCCGGCCGGCGCCGTGCGGCGAGCTGTTCAGCGACTGCGGGTTGCCGAGGCCGGTGACGACGTAGCTCGCCGTCCCCATCGACCCGGGGATCAGCCCGGCCTGCCCCCTCCTGGCCTCGATCGCGCCCTTCCGGGACACCCACAGCTCTTCGCCGACGTGCCGCTCGTGCTGGCTGAAGTTGTGGTGGGCGTTGATCCGTTCGAGCTCGGGGGTGGCGTCGGCGCGCATGTGCCGGGCCAGGGCGTCGGCGACCCGGTCCATCATCTCCTCGCGGTTGAGGAGCGCGAAGTGCTGGGCCCACCGGAGCTCGGCGATGTACCGGTCGAACTCCGGGGTGCCCTCGTCCAGCCAGGCGAGGTCGCGGTCGGGTAGGTCGAGACCGTCGCGCCGCGCCCGCTCCTGGGCGATCGCGATGTGCTTCTGGGCGATCTTGTTGCCCACCCCGCGGCTGCCCGAGTGCAGGAAGAGCCACACCTGGTCGCGCTCGTCGGCGGTCACCTCGATGAAGTGGTTGCCGGATCCCAGGCTGCCCAGCTGCAGTGCCCAGTTCGGCGCCGTCGTCGTCACCGAGTGCAGCACGCGGTCGCCGAGCTCCTCGGCCGTCGCCTCGAGCTCGGCGACCCGGCGGCGGGCGGTCGCGGTCAGCTTCTTGTTGTACCGGCCGGCCGACAGCGGGACGGCCCGCTCGATGTCGCCGCGCAGCGGTGCCAGGGGGCCGCGCGCCCGCACCTCGTCCACCGACCACGGCGTGCGGACGGCGATCATGCCGCAGCCGATGTCGACGCCCACCGCGGCCGGGATGATCGCGGCCCGCGTCGGGAGCACGGAGCCCACGGTGGCCCCCTTGCCCAGGTGCGCGTCGGGCATCAGCGCCACGTGCGGGTGCACGATGTCGAGGGAGGCGGTGCGCTCGGCCTGCCGGCGGGTCTCGTCGTCGA
Organism: Blastococcus sp. SYSU DS0541; assembly: GCF_054050875.1. Classification (NCBI taxonomy): domain Bacteria; kingdom Bacillati; phylum Actinomycetota; class Actinomycetes; order Geodermatophilales; family Geodermatophilaceae; genus Blastococcus; species Blastococcus sp. SYSU DS0541. Next base: position 263,393 of record NZ_JBJHAD010000001.1, read on the forward strand.
GGATGCTGGCCCAGTTCAGCAGCTTCTCCGCAAGTCTCTCCACCCCTGGATTCTGCGGGGACCGGTGACCTCCGGCGACCTGTTTGCCGCACCCCCGGTCCGCGGGTACCTGCTCCCCATGGCGAGCGTTGCGGCGACGGGTCAGTGGGTCGACCCCGACGACGGCATCCGGTACCCCGCCGGGGAGGTCCACGCCTGGGAGCGCGGGCGCAACGAGACCGTGTGCGGGCTGGCGCTCAGCCGGTCGAGGCTCGCCCGCTTCCCGCACGTCGGTTGGCCGGACGTGCAGCCGGAGTCCGGCCGGCACGCCGAGGAGGTGCAGTCGGTGTGCCGCCGCTGCCGGGCCGGTCAGGGCGCCCGGCGCGACGACCGCGGCTGGACGCGGACCAACCCGCGCCCGTGAGGGCGCGGCTCAGCCGGAGGTGAGCAGCCGGTCGACCACCGGGGCGAGCGCCGTGTGCAGCCCGGTGTTGCTGTACGAGAACACCACCGTGGCGACGACGAACAGCGGCACGAGGGCGACCTTCTCGATCGTGGCCCCGGTGCGGATGCGGGAGAGGGCCAGCCGCCTGCGCTTGACCAGCCACAGGAGCGGCACGGGCACCCCCGCGGTGGTGATCGCGTCGCCCAGCACGTGGGTCAGCACGCCCGCCGCGACGGCCCACGGCAGCCAGGCCGGCGGTGCCATGTGCCCGAGCAGCAGCCAGGCGCCGCCCCAGGAGAGCAGCAGGTTGCCCAGGATGGTCGTCTCGGTGCGGCCCGGGATGACGAAGTGCAGCGCCCGCAGCGCCAGCCCGATCCCCAGCGCCATCAGCAGCAGGCTCGACCAGTAGGCGCCGGCCGCGGCGAGGGCCAGCGCCCCGAACGCCAGCGGCGCGAGGACCGCGTCGTGCGTGCCCCAGCGGTGGCCGCCGGCGAGCGCGCCGATCGCCCCCGCCGGCACGTCGGTGACCGGACCCCACATGTCGGAGACGGTGGAGCTGCGGTGGTCGAGGTCCGGCAGCATCGCGAACCCGCCGACGGCGGCGATCCAGGCGCCCTGGGCGACGGGGCCCTGCACGGGTGCCCAGGGCAGGGTGGCGGCGCCGACGGCGAGTCCGGAGAGCGCGTGCGAGTGACCGAGCACCTACGGAGGGTGCCTGGCGAGAGGGGTGCAGCGGCGCAGGCTCGCGGAGGGGCGGGCGGAACCGGCCCGCTGCGACGGACTCGTGGGATCAGCGGGTGATGGCCACGAGTGCGTCGCGCTCGGCGCGCGAGCTCCCCGTCCGTCGTCCCTCAGTCGTCCAGGTCGTCGTCGTCCGTGCCCCCGCGGGCCAGCCACGTGGCCAGCCGCTCGACGGGGACCTCGAAGTCGGGGTGCTGGTCCACGAACGCCTGCATCTGGTCGGCCAGCCAGGCCAGGGTGACCTGCTCGGTGCCGCGCCGCTCGGCCAGCTCCTCCAGGCCCCGGTCGGTGAAGTACATGCCGGAGAACCTACGACGCCCGGCCCCCGTGGTGTTCGGGGGCCGGGCGCGGAAGGGGGACGCGAGCGTCCGCGGGGTCAGTCGGCGAAGGCCTCGGCGACCAGCTTGCGCTGCTCGACCTCGTGGACCTTGGCCGAGCCGACGGCGGGGCTGGCCGACGCGCGGCGGCTGACCCGCCGGAGCGTGCGGCCCTCGGGCAGCTCCTCGGGCAGGTTGACCGCCATGAACTGCCAGGCGCCCATGTTCGCCGGCTCCTCCTGCACCCAGACCACGTCCGTGGCCTCCGGGTAGCGCTCGAGCTCCGTCCGGATCTGCTCGGCCGGCAGCGGGTAGAGCTGCTCGACGCGGACGATCGCGGTGTCAGCGGTGCCCTCGTTCTCCCGCTGCGCCATCAGGTCGTAGGCGACCTTGCCGCTGCAGAGCAGCACCCGGCGCACCGCCGAGGCCTCCAGCGGCTCGCCACCCACCCCGGTGTCGGGGAGCACCGGCCGGAAGTTCTCCTCGGTGAAGTCCTCGACGGGGCTGACCGCAGCCTTCGCCCGCAGGAGCGACTTCGGCGTGAACACCACCAGCGGGCGGTGCACGTCGGAGAGCGCCTGGCGCCGCAGCAGGTGGAAGTAGTTGCCGGGGGTGGTGCAGTTGGCGACGGTCATGTTGTTCTCCGCCGACAGCTGCAGGAACCGCTCGATCCGACCGCTGGAGTGGTCCGGGCCCTGGCCCTCCATGCCGTGCGGCAGGAGCAGGACGACGCCGGAGCGCTGGCCCCACTTCGCCTCACCGGAGCTGATGAACTCGTCGATGACCATCTGCGCCCCGTCGACGAAGTCGCCGAACTGGGCCTCCCACAGCACGAGCGCCTTGGGGTTGGCCACGGAGTAGCCGTACTCGAAGCCGAGCGCGGCGTACTCGCTGAGCAGCGAGTCGTAGACGAAGAACTTCGCCTGCTCCTCGGTCAGGTTGGCCAGCGGCGTGTACTCGGCGCCGTTCTCCCGGTCGATGAGGACCGAGTGGCGCTGCACGAAGGTGCCGCGGCGGGAGTCCTGGCCGGCCAGCCGCACCGGCACCCCCTCCATGAGCAGCGACCCGAACGCCAGCAGCTCACCCATGGCCCAGTCGATGCCGCCCTCGCTGGCCATCGCGGCCCGCCGCTCGAGCATCTTCTGCAGCTTCGGGTGGGGCGTGAAGTCCGTCGGGAAGGAGACGTGCGCGTCGCCGATGGTCTTGAGGACCTCCTGCGTGATCGCCGTCTGCACCGTGGACTCCTGCGGCGTGCGCGGGTCCATGACCGGCTCGGGCTTCGAGGAGTCCTGCGCGTCGTGGGTCTCGGCGAAGGCGCGCTCGAGCTGGCCGCGGTAGTCCTTGAGGGCCTCCTCGGCCTCCTCGAGCGTGATGTCGCCGCGACCCACCAGCGCCTCGGTGTACAGCTTCCGCACCGAGCGCTTGCGGTCGATGATGTCGTACATCTGCGGCTGGGTCATCGAGGGGTCGTCGCCCTCGTTGTGGCCGCGGCGGCGGTAGCAGACGAGGTCGATGACGACGTCCTTCTTGAACGTCTGCCGGTACTCGACCGCCAGCCGGGCCACCCGGACGCAGGCCTCCGGGTCGTCGCCGTTGACGTGGAAGATCGGCGCGTTGACCATCCGCGCGACGTCGGTGGAGTACAGCGTCGAGCGCGCCGAACCGGGGCTGGTGGTGAAGCCGACCTGGTTGTTGATGACGACGTGCACGGTGCCGCCGGTGCGGTAGCCGCGCAGCTGGGAGAGGTTCAGCGTCTCCTGGACCACGCCCTGGCCGGCGAACGCCGAGTCCCCGTGCAGCAGGACGGGGAGGACGGTGAAGCCCTGCTCGCCCTTGTCGATCATGTCCTGCTTGGCGCGGACGATGCCCTCGAGGACGGGGTTGACCGTCTCCAGGTGGCTGGGGTTGCTGGCCAGGGAGACGGCGATCTCCGCGTCCTCGCGGAACGGGTTGCGGAACGTGCCCGTGGCCCCGAGGTGGTACTTCACGTCGCCGGAGCCCTGGACGGTGCCCGGGTCGATGTTGCCCTCGAACTCGCCGAAGATCTTGGCGTAGCTCTTGCCGAGCACGTTGGCCAGGACGTTGAGCCGGCCGCGGTGGGCCATGCCGATCGCGACCTCGTCCAGGCCGTGGTCCGTGCCGGCGATGAGCACCTCGTCGAGGATCGGGATGACCGACTCCCCGCCCTCGAGGCTGAACCGCTTCTGCCCGACGTACTTGGTCTGCAGGAAGGTCTCGAACGCCTCCGCGGCGTTGAGCCGGCCGAGCACGTGCTTCTGCTTCTCGCGGTCGGGTTGCGCGTGCTTGAGCTCGATCCGCTGCTGGAGCCACTCGCGCTCCTCGGGATCGGTGATGTGCATGTACTCCACGCCGACCGTGCGGCAGTAGGAGTTGCGCAGCACGCCGAGGATGTCCCGCAGCGGCATGAGGCGCTCACCGGCGAAGCCGCCGACCGGGAACTTCCGGTCGAGGTCCCACAGGGTCAGCCCGTGCTGGAGGATGTCCAGGTCGGGGTGGGTGCGGACCTTGAACTCGAGCGGGTCGGTGTCGGCCATGAGGTGGCCGTTGCGCCGGTAGGACTCGATGACCTCGATGACCCGGGCTTCCTTGTCGATCTGCCCCTCGCGCGTGACCCGCACGTCCGGCATCCAGCGCACCGGCTCGTAGGGGATCCGCAGCGAGCGGAAGACCTCGTCGTAGAAGCCGTCCTCGCCCAGCAGCAGCGAGTGCAGCTTGCGCAGGAAGTCGCCCGACTCCGCGCCCTGGATGATCCGGTGGTCGTAGGTGGAGGTGAGCGTGATGATCTTCGAGACGCCCATCTCGGTGAGCACCTCGGGGCTCATCCCCTGGAACTCGGCGGGGTACTCCATCGCGCCCACGCCGATGATCGCGCCCTGCCCGGCGGTCAGCCGCGGCACCGAGTGGTTGGTGCCGATGGTGCCGGGGTTGGTCAGGCTGATCGTGGTGCCGGAGAAGTCCTCCATCGTCAGCTTGTTGTTCCGGGCGCGGCGGATGATGTCCTCGTAGGCGGCCCAGAAGCCGGCGAAGTCCAGCTCCTCGGCGCCCTTGATGGAGGCCACGACCAGCGACCGCGAGCCGTCGGGCTTGGGCAGGTCGATCGCCAGCCCGAAGTTGACGTGCTCGGGCGCCACCAGCACCGGCTTGCCGTCGATCTCGGCGAAGGCGCTGTTCATGTTGGGGAACGAGTCCAGCGCCCGGACCAGCGCGTAGCCGATCAGGTGCGTGAAGGAGATCTTGCCGCCACGCGCGCGGGCCAGGTGGTTGTTGATGACGATCCGGTTGTCGACCAGCAGCTTGGCCGGCACCGCCCGCACGCTCGTCGCCGTGGGCACGGTCAGCGAGGCGTTCATGTTCTTGACCACCGCCGCGGCGGCGCCCCGCAGCGGGGACTGCTTGCCCTCGCCCGCCGGCGGCTTGGGTGCGGGGGGAGCGGCCTTGGCGGCGGCAGGAGCGGCCTTGGCGGCGGGGGGAGCGGCCTTGGCGGCGGCAGGGGCGGCGGGCTGGTCGGTCTTCTGCACGGGCGGGCTCCCCGTCGGCTGGGACCCGGCGGCCGGGCGCTGGACGTCGGGCTTCTTGGCGGCGGGGGCCGCGGGCGCGGGGGAGGCCGGGGCCTCGGCGGGGGCCGCCTCCTTCGCGGCCGGCGCCGCGTTCCCCGACGGCGCGTGCTCCCGGTCGCCACCGGCCGGCGGACCGGGACGGTAGTCGGCGAAGAACTCGTGCCACGCCTGATCGACGCTGGACGGGTCGGCGAGGAACTGCTGGTACATCTCCTCGACCAGCCACTCGTTGGTGCCGAAACCGGCGACCGGGGACGAGTTGGACGACGGTCGGGATGAACTCACGCTTGACACGGGGTCGAGTGCCTTCTTCGTCTCGGGGCTGCGTCTGAGGGGCGCGTCGCTGGACCGGGTGTCGAGTCTACGCCCGTCCCCGGTCGCCGACCGGGTGCGGAGCCGGATCCGCGCGCCCGTCCCACGTCGGGGTCAGTGGGTGGCGCCGTGGGCGACCAGGAGATCGACCAGGGCGTCGTTGCCGCTGGCCTGGTCGTCGTCCTCCTGCCGGTGCCTGGCCGCCGCCACGCGGCTGATGTCGAGCGCGCTGGCACCGTCGTGCGTGGTGGCGTTGACGTCGGCCCCCGCGTCCAGCAGAGCCCGGACGATCTCCGGTGCGTCCCCCGTCGCGCCCGCCGCCACGGCGGTGTGCAGCGGGGTGCGCCCGGTGTCGGGATCCCGGCGGTCCACGTCGGCGCCGGCGTCCAGGAGCAGGCGGACCAGCTCCGCGCTGCCGCCGGCGGCCGCGGCGTGCAGCGCGCCCCCGTCGGCGTCGGCCCCGCGCGCCAGCAGCAGCCGCGCGGCGCCCGCGGCGCCCCCGTACGCGGCCCAGGCCAGCAGGTCGACCCCCGTGGCCGGGTCGGTCAGCGCCGCCCCGCCGTCCAGCTCCGCGGTGAGCCGGTCGACGTCGTCGAGGTAGGCGGCGCTGGGGGCGTCGACGACCGCCCCGAGCTCCACCAGCACCGGGACCAGATCGGGCGCGTGCTCCAGCGCCACGTGCAGCGGTGTGCGGTGCTGGTCCGTGCGCGCGGCGAGGTCCGCCCCGGCCGAGGCGAGGACGCGGACGACCTCGACCCGGTCGCAGGCGACCGCCAGGTGCAGGGGGGTCCAGCCGTCCTGGCCGTCCCGTTCGACGGAGCCCTCGAGCAGCTGGGGCGAGTCGGCGACCGCCGACCGGACGGCATCGGTCTCGCCGTCGGCGATCAGCCGGCCGAGTCGTTGGACGGTCATGCGAGTGGTCACGCGTTCTCCGTTCTGCGTTCGCGGCTGCCCGGCGCGTGCTCTCGACCGGGGCGGGGGCGTGGGACGAGCCCCCGGCCGTCTCAGGCGATGTCGCGGCGGACGGCCAGGAAGGTGCCCAGCAGGGCCGCCACGAGACCGTAACCGAGCAGCAGGAGACCGCCCTGCCACGCCTCCAGGAGGTCGGGGCCCTGGAAGGTCGCGGTGAGCGCCTCCAACGCACCTCCCGGCATCCACTTGTACGCCCCCGAGGTGGCCGGGATCGACCGGATGATCGGCTCGATGACGAACAGGTAGACCAGCCCGCCGACGATCGCCCCGACCTGGTTGCGCAGCAGAGCACCGAGCCCCACGCCGATGACCGCGTAGATGATCAGCGCCAGCCCGGAGCTGCCCAGCGTGCCGAGGTTGTCCGCGTCCAGCGCCGGCGCCGCGCCGCGCGCCCCGGCGTGGATCGCGACGGTCGCGTAGTTGACGACCAGCACGACCAGCGCGAACAGCGTCGCCGCCAGCGCGTAGGCCAGCAGCTTGGCGATCACGACGCGGCCGCGGCGCGGGGTGGTCAGGAACGTCGGCGTCGCCGTCCGGTGCCGGTACTCCTGGGTCATCCCGATGATGCCGACGATGAGGAAGAGGACGTTGACGTTCACGGCGTTCGCCATCGCCAGCTCTTCGTAGATCGGCGTGCCCACGGCCGGGATGCCCGACTCGGGGTTGCCGGCGAAGGAGGTGAGCAGGACGGCGAAGCCGATCACCATGACGCAGGCGCCCAGCAGCAGGCCCAGCCACACCCTGGTCGTGAACAGCTTGGTCCACTCGGCGCGGATCAGGTGGGTCATCGCGAGAGCTCCGGGGTCGTCGCGCCGGCGGCGTACTGCTCCTGGCCGGCGGTGAGCTGGAAGTAGATCTCCTCCAGGCCGCTGGTGCGCGAGCGCAGCTCGTGCAGCTCCACCCCGGCGGTGAAGGCGCGGGCGCCGACCTCGGCGGTGGTGCGGCCGGTGACGGTCAGGAAGTCGCCGTCGAGCGTGACGGACGTGCCGTCGGCGCGCAGCGAGTCGGCCAGCCGGGTCGCCTCGGGACTGCGCACCAGCACCGAGCCGGCGCCGTCGGCCCCGGCGCGCAGCTGCGCCATCGAGCCCTCGCGGACCAGCCGGCCGGCGCCGACGATGACGACGCGGTCGACGGTCTGCTCCACCTCCGAGAGCAGGTGGCTGGAGACCAGCACCGTGCGGCCCTGGTCGTGGGCGAGGTGGCGGAGGAAGCCTCGCAGCCACTGGATGCCCTCGGGGTCCAGGCCGTTGGCCGGCTCGTCGAGCACCAGCACGGAGGGATCGCCGAGCAGCGCCGTGGCCAGCCCGAGCCGCTGGCGCATCCCGAGGGAGTAGCCGCCGGCGCGCCGTCCCCCGGCGTCGGCCAGCCCGACCTGGGCCAGCACCGCGTCGGCGCGCTCGACCGGCAGCCCGGCCGCGCGGCAGTAGACGCGCAGGTGGTTGCGGCCGGACCGGGCCGGGTGGAAGGCGGTCTCCAGGACCGCGCCGACGGTGCGGACCGGCTCCCGCAGCGCCGTGTACGGGGTGCCGTCGAACGTGGCGGTGCCCGCGTCGGGGCGGACCAGCCCGAGCAGCATGCGCAGCGTGGTGGTCTTGCCCGCGCCGTTGGGGCCGAGGAACCCGGTGACCGTGCCCGGCTCGACGGTGAAGCCCAGGTCGCTCACCGCCCGGACGGAGCCGAAGGACTTGGTGAGCCCCCGGACCTCGACCCGCACGGGGTCGGTCACGGGGGAGTGGGGGGTGGCGATGTCGCGCCTCCGATCTGGTGGCCCGTGTCCCGCCCATCCAAGCGCACCGGCACGACGTTCCGGCACCCCGCGGGCACGTTTTCCACCGCTCCGTTGCCCGCGCGCCCGGTGTGCGTGACCCCGGGCACACGGCCGCGCGCCGTCCCTTAGAGTGCGCGCCGTGAGCGAGCCCGCGAACGCCTACACCACGGTCGTCGTCGGAACCGACGGGTCGGAGTCCTCGCTGCGCGCGGTCGCCCGGGCCGGGGCACTGGCCGGCGCCTGCGGCGCGACGCTGGTGGTCGCCTGCGCCTACCTCCCCACGGAGACCGACGACCGGGAGCTCGCCCGGGCGCAGGACGTGCTGGGGGACGAGGCCTACCAGGTGGTCGGGTCCCACCCCGCCGAGGAGACCGTGCGCACCGCCGCCGAGCGCGCACTGGCATCCGGCGCCCGCGACGTGCGCACCGTGGCGGTGATGGGATCACCGGTCGAGACGCTGCTGGAGGTCGTCCGCCGGGAGAAGGCGGACCTGCTCGTCGTCGGCAACCGGGGCCTCAACAGCATCAAGGGCCGGCTGCTGGGCTCGGTCCCGGCCGACGCCACCCGCCGGTCGGGGTGCGACGTGCTGGTCGTCCACACCACGGACTGAGGTCCGAGGCGCATGGACGACGCCGGGGCGGGTCCTGAGCCGGGCGCCCGCGAGGCGCTGGAGCGGCTGCTGCTCGGCGGCCCCCGGCGCTACACCCGCCTGGACGTCGGCCGGATGGCCGGCATGCCACCGGAGCGGACGCAGCGGCTGTGGCGGGCGCTCGGCTTCCCCGACGCCGCCGACGACGACCCCGCTTTCACCGACGCCGACATCGCCGCGCTGGGCGTCCTCTCGACCCTGATCGACTCCGGCTTCGTCGACACGGAGAGCGAGGCCTCCATCGCCCGGGCGATGGGGCAGTCGCTCTCCCGGTTGGCCGACTGGCAGACCGACATGCTGGCCGACGCGCTGCTGCGCGGGGCGCGGGCCGACGAGGACCCGGCCGCGACCACGGAGCGGGCGGTGGCCGCCGCCCAGGCGCTCCTGCCCCGGCTGCGCGAGGTGCAGGACTACGTCTGGCGCCGGCACCTGGTGGCCAACGTCGACCGCCTGCTGGCCGCGACCGGGCCCGGCGACCGCCGGGAGCTGGCGGTGGGCTTCGCCGACCTCGTCGGCTACACCTCGCGCAGCCGGGGCATGGGTGGCCGCGAGCTCGGCGCGATGGTCGAGGACTTCGAGAGCACCGCCGCCGAGGTGATCGCCCGGCACCACGGCCGGGTGGTGAAGACCGTCGGCGACGGCGTCCTCTTCACCGCGTGGTCGGCGACGGACGCCGCGGACATCGGCCTGGAGCTCCCCGACGCCTGGGCGGCCGACGACCGCCCGCCCCTGCGGGTCGGCGCCGCCTACGGCGCGGTCCTCACCCGGCTCGGCGACGTCTACTCGCCGGTGGTCAACCTCGCCAGCCGGCTGACGTCGCTGGCCCGACCGGGCGCCCTGCTGGTCGACCGGGACCTCGCCGACCGGTTGCGCGCGGTGGGCGACTACCGGGTCCGGCCGCTGCGGCGGGTGTCGGTGCGCGGCTACGACCACCTGCAGCCGTGGCTCGTGCGGCGGGCGAGGGTGGTCGCGGAGGACGCCGGCAGCGGCTACGGGGAGGACGCCTTCGACGTCGACGACGACCCGTCGGCGAGCCGGGACTGAGCGCCTCGCGGGCGCTTGGCAGGCTGCAGGGGTGAGCGCCACCCTCGTCGCCCGCGGACTGGCAGCCGGTCACGGCGCCCGCGTGCTCTTCGCCGACCTCGATCTCGTCGTCGCCCCGGGCGACGTCGTCGGCCTGGTCGGGGTGAACGGCGCCGGCAAGTCGACCCTGCTGCGCACGCTGGCCGGGGAGCTCCCTGCCGAGTCCGGGAGCATCTCCCTCAGCCCGCCGACGGCGACGCTCGGCTACCTGCCGCAGGAGCACGAGCGCCGCCCGGGGGAGACGGTCCTCGCCGCGCTGGCGCGCCGCACCGGTGTCGCCTCGGCGCAGGCGGAGCTCGACGCCGCCACCGAGGCGCTCGTGGCGGGGCAGGCCGGCGCCGACGACGCGTACGGCGACGCCCTGGAGCGCTGGCTGGCCCTGGGTGGGGCCGACCTCGACGAGCGGGCCGCCGAGGTCGTCGCCGAGGTGGCGCCGGGGGTCGCGCTCCACGCGCCGACCACCGGGTTGTCCGGTGGCCAGGCCGCCCGCGTCGGGCTGGCCGCGCTGCTGCTGAGCCGCTACGACGTCCTGCTCCTCGACGAGCCGACCAACGACCTCGACCTCGCCGGCCTGGACCAGCTGGAGCGGTTCGTCGCCGGCTCCCGGTCCGGCGTGGTCGTGGTCAGCCACGACCGCGAGTTCCTCGCCCGCACGGCCACCCGGATCGTCGAGCTGGACCTGGCCCAGCAGCTCGTGCGGGTGCACGACGGCGGTTACGAGGCCTACCTGGTGGAGCGCGAGATCGCCCGGCGGCACGCGCGCGAGGAGTTCGAGGAGTTCGCCGACACGAAGGCCGGGCTCGAGGCGCGCGCGCGGATGCAGCGCAACTGGATGGCCAAGGGCGTCCGCGACGCGGTCAAGAAGTCGAAGGACCCCGACAAGCACATCAAGAACTTCAACCGGGCGTCGGCAGAGAAGCAGGCCGCGAAGGCGAAGCAGACGGAGCGGCTGATCGAGCGGCTCGACGTGGTCGAGGAGCCGCGCAAGGAGTGGGAGCTCCGCATGGAGATCGCCGCCGCCCCCCGCGCGGGGGCCGTCGTGGCGACCCTGCGCGGTGCGGTCGTGCGGAGGGGTCCCTTCACCCTCGGGCCGGTGGACCTCCAGGTGGACTGGGGTGACCGCATCGCCATCACCGGCGCCAACGGCTCCGGCAAGTCGACGCTGCTGGCGGCGCTCCTCGGCCGCCTGCCGCTGGACGAGGGTGCGGCGTCGCTGGGGCCGTCGGTCCGCATCGGCGAGATCGACCAGGCCCGCGGGCGGTTCCTCGGCACCGAGCAGTTGCTGGACGCCTTCGGCGCGGAGGTGCCCGACTGGCCGACGGCGGAGGTGCGCACGTTGCTGGCCAAGTTCGGGCTCACCGCCGACCACGTCACGCGCCCCGCGGTCACCCTCTCGCCGGGGGAGCGGACGCGCGCGGCGCTGGCGCTGCTGCAGGCGCGTGGGATCAACGTCCTCGTGCTCGACGAGCCGACCAACCACCTGGACCTGCCGGCGATCGAGCAGCTGGAGCAGGCGCTCGCCGGCTACTCCGGCACCCTGCTGCTGGTCACCCACGACCGGCGGATGCTCGCCGCCGTCGCCACCGACCGGCTGCTCGAGGTCGACGGCGGACGCGTCACCGAGCGCTGACCCGGGGCCTCAGCCGGCCGGCGCCCCCAGCTCGTCGGCGATGCCGACGGTGTCCATGCCCGACCAGGTGTCGGAGACGTGGTGGGCCAGCACCATGAGGTCGCGCAGCTCGCCGTCGCGGTCGCGGATGTGGTCGCGCAGGAGCGCCTCCCCGGAGAAGCCGAGGTCGCTGAAGAGCGCCAGCGCCGACCCCTGCTCGGCGACGACCTCCACGACCAGCTTGGACAGCCCGGAGGAGACCGCGCCGACCAGCGCCTGCCGGGCCAGCGCACGCCCGAGCCCGCTGCCGCGGCGGGACGGCGCGACGACCAGGCGCACCTCACCCACGTGGTCCGACCAGCCCGGGAGCGGCCGGACGGCGACGTAGCCGGTCACGTCGTCGCCCTCGACCGCCACCCAGCGACCGCCCGACGACTCGCCGCTGGCCCAGGAGCGCACCGTCTCGGGGTCGGTGACCTCCTCCTTGATGAACGTCAGGTCACCGGCGGGCAGGTCGCCGAAGAAGCGGAGCAGCGCATCGCAGCGCTCCGGTCCCAGTTCCACCACCGTCACGTCAGGCCTCCCGGCTGGTCTCGTCGGCGTCGAGCGCGTCGCTGCGCCGGCGGACGAAGTCGATGATCGTGGGCACCGTCGTCTTCGCCGCGGTGCGCCCCACCACGAGCCCCATGTGGCCGGCGTCGAGGCACAGCTCGTGCTTGTCGGGGGACCCGACCAGGTCGATCAGCGGCGCCGTCGCGTCCGGCGGCACGATGTGGTCGCGGTTGGCGCGCACGGTCAGGAACGGCACCTGGATGTCGGAGAGGTGAACCGGGTCCCCGCCCACGGAGAGCCGGTCGTTGACCATGCCGTTGGCCCGCACGAGCATCTCCGCCGTCTGCCGTGCCGCGACGCCGGGGAAGGGCACGTGGTCGTCCGACCAGCCGGTCATGGCCTGGTAGGACGCGACGTACTCGTCGTTCCAGAGCCGCTCCCAGAGGGTGACGTACCGGGTGACCTCCGCCGTGGGGGTCAGCGCGCGGAAGCCCTGGACGACGACCGAGGGCGGGACGTTGCCGTCCGGACCGAGGACCGAGCCGACGTCCATGCCCCCGACGGCGAAGATGTCGGCGAGCGGGCCCATGTGCCGGAAGTCCACGGGCGTGGCCAGCACGGTGAGGCTGCGCAGCGGCGCGTCGGGGTGGTGCGCGGCGTAGAGCAGCGCGAGGTTCCCGCCGAAGCAGTAGCCGAACAGGTTGACCTCGTCGGCGCCGGAGAGCTCCAGGACCCGGTCGACCCCGGCGGGGATGTAGTCGTCGGCGTAGTCCTCGAGCCCGTTGCCCGCATCGCGCTCGTCGGGCTCGCCCCAATCGAGCATGTAGACGTCGAAGCCGGCCTCGAGCAGTTGCTCCACGAAGCTGTTGCCCGGCGTCAGGTCGAGGATGTAGCTCTTGCTCACGAGGCTGAAGACGATGAGCAGCGGCGGGCCGTAGCGGACGCCCCCGTAGGTGTCGGGGTCGTTGCGGTAGTGCCAGAGCTGGGTGCGGCCGCGCTGCCAGACGACGTCCTTGGGGGTCTGCCCGACGCCGGGCCGGTCGACGCCGGCGACGAGCTTGATGCCGTTACGGGCGCGCAGGGTGTTGCGCTCGACGTCGCGCCGGACGCGGTCGAGCACCGTCTGCGGGCTGGGCACCGTCGGCATCGCTGTCCTCCGTGGTCGGGGCGGTGGTCGGTCGAGGGCGGTCCGGGCGGGACGCGGAGCTGCGTCGCCGTTCCTTCTCCAGCTGGATGGTCAGCCGGCGCACCTCGCGGTCGAGCGAGCCGATCTGCGCGCGCAGGCGGCTGACGTCGCTGCCGGCGGGCAGGTTGAGCAGGTGCCAGGCGCGGGCGCTGAGCCCCTGCGCCGAGCTGCCCGCCACGGTCTGCGCGCGCCGCAGCAGAGCGGTGGCCAGCGCGAAGTACTCGCTGCGCACCACGTCCTCGGCGCGGGGCGCGATCGCCCGCTCGGCGGCGTCGAAGGCCTGCCGCCACAGCGGCGGCGACGGCGGTGCCTTGCGGGGCGCGGGGGGCTGGCTCATCGGGCCCCCACCTCCTGCGGGATCTCCACGGCGCGGCGCAGTATCTTCCCGGTCGGGCCCTTCGGCAGGCTGTCCACCAGCCAGAGGTGGCGGGGGTACTTGTAGGCGGCCACCCGCGCCTTGACGAACTCGCGCAGCTCCTCGACCTCGGCGGTCATGCCGGGCTTGAGGGCGACCGCCGCGGCCACCTCCTCGCCGAGGTCGGGGTGCGCGACCCCCACGACAGCGGCCTCGGCCACCGCCGGGTGCTCGTACAGCGCCTCCTCGATCTCCCGCGGGTAGACGTTGTAGCCGCCGCGGATGATCATCTCCTTCTTGCGGTCGACGATGAAGAAGTAGCCGTCCTCGTCGGTGCGGGCGAGATCGCCGGTGCGGAACCAGCCGTCGGGGATCGCCTTCGCCGTCTCCTCCGGCCGCTCCCAGTAACCGCGCATCACGTTCTCGCCGCGGATGGCGATCTCGCCGACCTCGCCGCCGCCCACCTCGTTGCCGTCGTCGTCGACCAGGCGCATCTCCACACCGCGGATCGGGGTCCCGATCGAGCCGGGCTTGCGCTCCGCGTGCGGGTGGTTGAACGAGGCGACCGGCGAGGTCTCCGACAGGCCGTAGCCCTCGAGGATCATGCAACCGAAGCGCTCCTCGAAGGAGCGCATGATCTCGACCGGCATCGCCGAGCCGCCGGAGACGCACAGCCGGAGGCTCGAGAGGTCGTGCCGGTCGGCGTCGGGCTGGTGCAGCATCGCGGCGAACATCGTCGGGACGCCTTCGAAGATGGTGACGCGGTCTCGCTCGATCACCTCCAGCGCCTTCGCGCCGTCGAACCGGGGGACGAGCGTGAGCAGGGAGCCCCGCACGACGGCGGTGTTGAGGCCGCAGGTCAGACCGAAGACGTGGAACAGCGGCAGGCAGCCCATGATCACGTCGTCGGCGGTGTTCTCGGCGAGCGTCTCGGCGGTGGTGAGCGCGTTGCGGCCCATGTTCGCGTGGGTCAGCTCGGCGCCCTTGGGCTGCCCGGTCGTCCCCGAGGTGTAGAGGACGACGGCCAGGTCGTCGTCGGACCGCTCCACCGCCGCGCCGAGCGGCTCGGCGGTCATGAGCTCGTCGGGGGAGGCGGGCCCCACCACGACGGCCTCGGCGCCGACCACGTCCGCCGCCTCGCGCACCGGCCCGGCCGTGCTCTCCAGCGTGACGACGACCCGCGCGCCGGAGTCCTCGAGGAAGTACTGCACCTCCCGCGCCTTGAGCAGCGGGTTCATCGGCACGACGGCGGCACCGGCGAGCAGGGCCCCGTAGAAGACGACCGGGAACGAGAGGACGTTGGGCAGCACCAGCCCGACGCGGTCGCCCGGCCGCACGCCGCGGGCCTGCAGCGAGGCGGCGACGCGGAGCGCGGCGTCGCGGAACCCGCCGTAGGTGAGCTCGGCGTCATCCATCCGCAGCGCGGGACGGTCGGCGCCCTCGTCGGCGGAGTCGAGCAGGTTCTGCGCGAGGTTGGTCACGGTCGTCCCCCTGGTCCCCGTTGGCTGGACCCGGGGCCCCTACCCGGCTCGATCGGTGATCTACCGCACAGGGCCGATACGGTGGCCCGACAGCCCGCCGAACCCGAGGAGAACCCCGCTCATGCCCGACCGCTCGATCCTCGACCTGTTCCGCCTCGACGACCGCGTCGCCATCGTCACCGGGGCCTCCTCCGGCCTGGGGGCCGTCTTCGCCCGCACCCTGGCCGAGGCCGGCTGCGACGTCGTCCTGGGTGCCCGCCGGGTCGACCGCCTGGCCGAGACCCAGCGTGCGGTGGAGGAGGCCGGGCGGCGGGCGATCAGCGTGGCCACCGACGTCTCCCGGCCCGAGGACTGCCAGGCGCTCGTCGACGCCGCCATGGCCGAGTTCGGCAAGGTCGACGTCCTGGTCAACAACGCCGGGGTCGGCACCGCCGCGCCGGCCACCCGGGAGACGCCCGAGCAGTTCCGGCAGGTCATCGACGTCAACCTCAACGGCTGCTACTGGATGGCGCAGGCCTGCGGCCGGGTCATGCAGCCGGGCAGCTCGATCGTGAACATCTCCAGCGTGCTCGGGCTGACGACGGCCGGCCTGCCGCAGGCCGCCTACGCCGCCAGCAAGGCGGGGCTGATCGGGCTGACCCGCGACCTCGCCCAGCAGTGGACCGGGCGCAAGGGGATCCGGGTCAACGCCCTGGCGCCCGGCTTCTTCACCTCCGAGATGACCGACCAGTACCCCGAGGGCTACCTGGAGTCGCAGCTGTCCCGGGTCCTCGTGGGGCGGAAGGGCGAGCCGGAGGAGCTCGCCGCCGCCCTGGTCTTCCTGGTCAGCGACGCGGGCGGCTACGTCACCGGCACGACCATCCCCGTCGAGGGCGGGATGCTCACCAGCTGAGCGAACCGTCGATGGTGGCGCGGTCGGTCCGTGCGATGCGCATCCGCACCCGGCCGGCCTCGTCCGGGACCGGCCGCGCCCCATCGCGCGGCGGGTGCCGTCGACGGGGCCGGCGGCTGCCGCCTGCCGCCGCCGTGGGGGTGGACCAGGATGCCGTCCACCGGGTCGGGGGCGGCGTCGTGATCAGTTCGGAGGCCACGAGCGATGGCCTGCCCCCGGACGGCCCGCCGGGGTGGCCGTGACGCTGGGCGTCCGGCCCCCTCGTTCCGTGGGCAACGGGGTCAGAGGTCCCGGCGCAGGTTCTCGCCGCGGTCCTCAACCGCGCCGTGGCGCATCAGGCTGGCGACGGCCAGCGCGAGGCCGCCCCAGATGACGAGCATCGCCACCACCATCATCGCGATCGCCTCGGCGCTCATCGCCGGCCTCCCTCGTCGTTCCCGGTGACCGGACGGCCTCCGGGGGTCGGTCCCGCGGCAGCGGGGGCGTGCAGCGGCGCCGTCGGATCGGAGCCGGGTGGCGGCCCGTCCAGGTGGGTGCCGGCACGCCACGGCAGCCGGGCGATCAGGAACCCGGCGACGGGCAGCGCCACCACCAGCAGCCAGCCCAGCGACACCAGCAGCCAGGTGGGGTAGTCCCCGTAGGGCGCGTCCAGGTCGTCCCGCAACGCGAGGACGAGCACGATCGCCAGACCCGCCGGGGCGACGACGCTCGTCAGCAGCCGCCAGGCCGTGCCGAGCCTCGGCCGGCCGTGGACGTTGAGGTGGTCGGCGAGCCGGGGCAGGGCCCGGAGCCCCCACGCGACGACCAGCATGCTCAGCAGGGCCACGACGAGGATGCCGTACTGGTTGACGAAGTGGTCGACCACGTCGAGGACGTAGATGCCGCTGGTCGTGCTGAAGAGGACCAGGCTCAGCACCGCGGTCGGCACGACGACCGCGAGGGTCGCGGTGAGCCGGCCGGTGTCCAGCTTGTCGCGGACCGCGGAGATCACCACCTCGATCACGCTGATCAGCGAGGTGATCCCGGCGATCACCAGCGACCCGAAGAACAGGACGCCGAGGAGCGTGCCCCCCGGGGCCTGGCTGATGATCGTCGGGAAGGCGATGAAAGCCAGGCCGATCCCGTCGCTGGCGACCTCGTCGACGGCGACCCCGCCGGCCTGGGCCATGAAGCCGAGAGCGGCGAAGACGCCGATGCCGGCGAGCAGTTCGAAGCTGGAGTTCGAGAAGCCGACGACGAGGCCGGAGCCGGTCATGTCCTCGCGGCGGCTCACGTACGAGGCGTAGGTGATCATGATGCCGAAGCCGATCGACAGCGAGAAGAAGATCTGGCCGAACGCGGCGGCCCAGACCGAGGGCACGGCGAGGGCCGACCAGTCGGGTGTGAACAGCGCGTCGAGGCCGGCACCCGCTCCCGGCAGCAGCAGCGCCTGCACCACCAGTGCGGCGAAGGCGAGCACGAGCACCGGGATGAAGACCAGCGAGACCACGCCGATCCCGCGCTGCACGCCGAGCGCCATGACCGCCAGGACGGCCAGCCAGACGACCGCGAGCGGCACGAGCACCCCGGGCACCACGTCCGCGGTGACCTCGACGTCACCGGCCTGCAGGTACTCGCCGAAGAAGAAGCCCTCGGGGTCGGCGCCCCAGGCCTGGTCGAACGAGAAGAAGGTGTAGCTCAGCGCCCAGGCGAGCACCGCCGCGTAGTAGACGGCGATGACGAAGCAGATGGCCACCTGCCACCAGCCGAGCCCCTCGACCCCGCGGCGCAGCCGGGCGAAGGAGAGGGGTGCCGAGCCGCGGTGGCGGTGGCCGATCGCGTAGTCCAGCAGGAGGAAGGGGATGCCGGCGGTCAGCAGCGCGACCAGGTAGGGCACCACGAAGGCGCCGCCGCCGTTCTCGTACGCGACGTAGGGGAACCGCCAGATGTTGCCGAGGCCGACCGCCGAGCCGATGGCCGCCAGGATGAAGACGCGGCGGGAGCTGAAGCCGCCCCGCCGGCTCTCCGCGTGGGCCTGCGCGCCCTCTGCCGTGCTCATCCGACCTCCCGCGCCGTGGTCCGCCGGCCCCGCGAGCACCCCGAGCACCGGACCGCGACGGGCCGTCGATGGAAACGTGCCAGAACTCGCGCCATGTCGCACGCCCGGCGGGCACGCTGCGTCCCCCGGATGCGCGACAGGCCCGTCGGCACCCGGTGAGGGGCCGCGGGGCCTGGCATGAGCCGGGGGCCCGCAGGGGGACCGGGACTCGGCTCGTGGTGGTGCCCCCGGCAGGATTCGAACCTGCGCACCCGCCTCCGGAGGGCGGTGCTCTATCCCCTGAGCTACGGGGGCTCGGTGGTGGGGCAGGGAAGAAACTACCAGCCCCCCGCCGCGGCCCGGGATGCGGCTCCCGGGCCGCGGGTCACGGCTCCGGGAGGGGGGTCCCGCCCCGGGCGGCGAGCATCGCGGTCATCGTCTCGACCTCCGCGCCCTGCGACCGCACCATCGACCGCGCGAGGTCCCGCACGGCCTGCACCTCGGCGTTCTCGGCCGCGTAGGCGGCCATGTCGAAGCCGCCCTGGTGGTGCCGGATCATCAGCCGGAGGAACTCCACGTCGAAGGCGGTGCCCGAGAGGCTCCGCAGCTCCGCGAGCTCGTCGTCGGTGGCCATACCGGGCATCAGCGCGCCCGCGGCCATCTCCGTGCCGGCCATGTCGTGCCCGGCGTGGGCGTCCGCCCCGGCCATCCAGGCCATGGTCTCGCCGCCCGAGACGGGGATGTCCCAGAGCGCCAGCCAGCCCTGCATGCGCCCGGCCTGGTTGGTCTGGGTGGCGGAGATGTCGAACGCCAACTGCTCGACCTCCGGGTCGTCGCTGCGCTCGGCGACCAGGTTGGCCATCTCGACGCCCTGCAGGTGGTGGCGGGACATGTCCCGGGCGAAGCCGGCGTCGACGGAGTCGGCCGTGGGCTGGGCGTCCCGGCCGATGCCCAGCGCGACGGCCAGCCCCCCGCCGAGGAGGAGCAGCCCGACGCCGATGACCGCGAGCAGGGCGGTGCGTAGCGTGCTGTGCCGGGACGCACTGCCTGCGGTCACGAGGTCACCTCCCGGGAGACGGTCCTCACTGGGTGACGGGGGCGTCGTCGCTCTCGAGCGGCGGGTCGGCCAGGAAGGTCGGGCTCTCGCACGTGGCGCCGGGCTCCGGGAAGCTGTCGGCCTTGTAGGTCATGAGGTCGGCGAACTGCTTGATCCGCTCGTCCTCGGCGCTGTCCACCTTCAGCTGCTCGCCCCACGACTGGACGCTGATGGGGGAGTCCTGGCCCTCGTACGGGGAGAGCATGCGGCCGGAGACACCCTCGACCAGCCCGGCGAGGGTCTCGACGTCGGCGTCGGAGACCTCGTCGGGGTTGTAGGTGATCCAGACGGCGCCGTGCTCCAGGCTGTGCACCGCGTTCTCGTGCCGGATGTCGACGTCGTACACCGTGCCGGTGCAGTCGGCCCACAGGTTGGCGTGCTCACCGCCGACCGGCGGGGACTCGGTGTACTCGATCGGGCCGTCGTCGTGCAGGCCGCCCTCGTACTCGAAGGTCTGCGCGCCGGCGATCTCGTCGATCGACTCCACCCGCGAGGCGTCGGCCGCCCGCACCTGCGCCACGGCGTAGGTGATGACCGCCGCGGCGAAGACGACGACGGCCACGGCGGCGGCGATCAGGCCCCAGGGCCGCTGCTGCACCACGACCTGCGTCGGAGGCCGGGTGCGCCCTCCCGTCGCCCGCCCGCCGGACCGGGTGGCCCCACCGCCGGTGGCTCGGCTCTTGTCGGGCTTGCGGTCCTTGGCCAAGGCCTCTCCTCGTTCACGGGGCGCGTCCGCGCCGCTGCGGCGGGGGCCGGGCGGGCCCCGCTCACCGGGAGCGAGTCTAGGTCGGCTCCCTGTACGGGAGCTGGGAGCCGGGCGGGGGCGGCGGGTGGCTGCACCGCGATCAGTACGCTCGCCCGGTGACACCGGAGCAGCTCCAGGACCTCGTCCGCACCGCCGTGGCCGCGGTCGTCGAGCGAGGCGCGCTGCCCGTCGAGGTACCTGCGGACGTCGTCGTCGAACGGCCGAAGAACCCCGAGCACGGCGACTACGCGACCAACGTGGCCCTCCGCCTGGCCAAGCCCGCCGGCCGGCCGCCGCGCGAGGTGGCCGGGCTGCTGGCCGAGGAGCTGCGCGCCCACCCGGGGGTCGCGCGGGTCGACATCGCCGGGCCCGGCTTCCTCAACGTCACCCTCGCGCAGGGCGCGCTGGGCAAGATCGCCGTCGACGCCGTCACGGCGGCGGAGGCCTACGGGCGCACCGCCACCCTGGCCGGGCAGCGGCTCAACCTGGAGTTCGTCTCGGCCAACCCCACCGGCCCGGTGCACATCGGCGGCACCCGCTGGGCCGCTGTCGGCGACGCCATCGCCCGGCTGCTCCAGGCCAGCGGCGCCGACGTCACCCGCGAGTACTACCTGAACGACGCCGGGGCGCAGATCGACCGGTTCGCCCGGAGCCTGCTCGCCGCCGCGAACGGCCGCGAGGTGCCCGAGGACGGCTACGCCGGCAGCTACATCGGTGACATCGCGGCGCAGGTCGTGGCCGCCGAGCCGGGCCTGCTCGACCGCCCCGAGGACGAGCAGCTGCCGGTGTTCCGCGCCCGGGGCGTGGAGCTCATGGTCGACGAGATCCGCAGCACGATGGAGGCGTTCGGCGTCCACTTCGACGTCTGGTTCTCCGAGACGTCGCTGCACCGGGCCGGGGCCCTCGAGAAGGCCGTGGCGCGGCTGCGCGAGCAGGGGCACGTGTACGAGTCCGAGGGCGCGGTGTGGCTGCGCACGACGACCTTCGGCGACGACAAGGACCGGGTGCTGGTCAAGGCCGACGGCGAGCCCACCTACTTCGCCGCCGACTGCGCCTACTACCTGGACAAGCGCGAGCGCGGCTTCGACAAGGTCGTGATCATGCTCGGGGCCGACCACTCCGGCTACGTCGGGCGGTACAAGGCCCTGGTGGCCGCCGCCGGTGACGACCCCGCGGTGCACCTGCAGATCCTGCTCGGCCAGCTGGTGAACCTCCTGCGCGACGGCGAGCCGGTGCGGATGAGCAAGCGCGCCGGCACCGTGGTCAACCTGGAGGACCTCGTCGACGCGATCGGCGCGGACGCAGCCCGGTACGCCCTGGCCCGGGCCTCGGTCGACCAGCAGATCGACATCGACATCGACCTCTGGACGCGGAAGACCAACGACAACCCGGTCTTCTACGTCCAGTACGCGCACGCCCGCATCTCGTCGGTGCTGCGCAACGCCGCCGACCTCGGGATCGGGCTGGGCGAGGCCGCCGGCGTCGACGTCGGCGCGCTGGTGCACGAGCGCGAGAACGACCTGCTGCGGGCGATCGGGGAGTTCCCGCGGGTGCTCACCTCGGCCGCCGAGCTGCGCGCCCCGCACCGGGTGGCCCGCTACCTCGAGGAGCTGGCCGGGACCTACCACCGCTTCTACGACGCCTGCCGGGTGCTGCCCCGCGGCGACGAGGAGACCACGCCGCTCACCACCGCCCGGCTCTGGCTGTGCGCCGCGACCGCGGTGGTGCTCCGCAACGGCCTCGGGGTCCTCGGTGTGACCGCGCCGGAGCGGATGTGAGGGCGCACCCCGCGGGGCCGCTGCACGGCACGATCACCCCGCCCACGGCCGCCGGAGCCCCGCCGGAGGAGCTCGGGGCGCTCGACCCGCACGTCTGGCCGCGTTCGGCCACCCGCGTGGACGGTGAGCTCCACCTGGGCGGCCGCGCGGTGACCGACCTGGCGCGCGCGCACGGCACCCCGTTGTTCGTGCTCGACGAGGAGGACTTCCGCGGTCGGGCCGCGGAGTTCGCCCTGGCCTTCGCCGACGCCGACGTGCACTACGCCTCCAAGGCGTTCCTCTGCGGCCAGGTGGCCCGGTGGATCGCCGACGACGGCCTGCACCTGGACGCGTGCAGCGGCAACGAGCTGGCCCTCGCACTGGCGGCCGGGTTCCCGGCGGAGCGGATCGCGCTGCACGGCAACAACAAGTCGCTCGTCGAGCTGCAGCTGGCCGTCGACTCGGGCATCGGCCACGTCGTGCTGGACTCCTTCGACGAGATCGAGCGGCTCGTCCCGATGGCCGAGAAGCGGGTCGCCGACGGCGGGTCGCCGGTGCCGGTGCTCATCCGCGCGACCGTGGGCATCGAGGCGCACACCCACGAGTTCATCGCCACCGCGCACGAGGACCAGAAGTTCGGCTTCTCGCTGGCCACCGGTGACGCGCTGACCGCCGCCGTGCGGGTCATCCGCGAGCCCGCGTTGCGGCTGGCCGGGCTGCACAGCCACATCGGCTCGCAGATCTTCGACACGGCCGGCTTCGAGGCCGCCGCGCACCGCGTCGTCGGGCTCCTGGGCCAGGTGCACCAGGCCACCGGGGAGGTGCTGCCCGAGCTCAACCTGGGCGGCGGCTTCGGCATCGCCTACCTGTCCGAGGACGACCCGGTGAGCCCGGCGGACGTCGCCACGCGGCTGCGCGCCGTCGTCGCCGCCGAGTGCGCGCAGCTGGGCCTGCCCGTGCCGCGCCTGGCGGTCGAGCCCGGCCGCGCCATCGCCGGGCCGGGCACGGTGACGCTCTACGAGATCGGCACGATCAAGCCGGTGCGGCTGGGCGCCAGCGGTGCGCCCGGCACCCCGATGGTGCGCAACTACGTCTCGGTCGACGGCGGGATGAGCGACAACATCCGCACCGCCCTCTACGACGCCGCCTACACCTGCGTGCTGGCCAACCGCGTCTCCCAGGCCCCGCCGGCGCTGTGCCGGGTCGTCGGCAAGCACTGCGAGAGCGGCGACATCCTGGTGCGCGACCTGTGGCTGCCCTCGGACGTGCAGCCGGGCGACCTGCTCGCCGTCGCCGCCACCGGCGCCTACTGCTGGTCGATGGCGAGCAACTACAACTACCTGCTCAAGCCCCCGGTGGTCGCCGTCCGGGACGGCGCCGCCAGGGAGATCGTGCGACGGCAGACCCTGTCGGACGTGTTCGCCCTCGACGCGGTCCTCGCCGACCGACCCGCCCCCTCGCCGGCCATCGACCAGCCGGCGCCCGAGCACCCCGCGGGAGCGACCTCGTGAACCGACCCCTCAAGGTGGCGCTGCTCGGCTGCGGCACCGTCGGCAGCGCGGTGCTGCGCGCGCTGCAGGAGCAGGCCGACGACCTCGGCGCCCGCGTCGGCCGCGCCGTGGAGGTGGCGGGCGTCGCCGTCCGCCGCCCGGACCACCACCCGGACGTGCCCCTGGACCTGCTCACCACCGACGCGCACGCCCTGGTCACCCGGGACGACGTCGACCTCGTCGTCGAGGTGATCGGCGGCATCGAGCCCGCACGGTCCCTGATGCTCGCCGCCTTCGAGACGGGCAAGTCGGTGGTCAGCGCCAACAAGGCGCTGCTCGCCGAGGACGGCGTGGCCCTGCACGCGGCGGCGGCCAAGGCCGGCGTGGACCTGTACTACGAGGCGGCCGTCGCCGGGGCGATCCCGATCCTGCGCCCGCTCCGCGAGTCGCTGGTCGGCGACCAGCTGTCCCGCATCGTGGGCATCGTCAACGGCACCACCAACTACATCCTGTCGCGGATGGCCGAGACCGGCGCCGGCTTCGGCGAGGCCCTGGCCGAGGCCACGGAGCTGGGGTACGCCGAGGCCGACCCCACCGCCGACGTCGACGGCTTCGACGCCGCCGCCAAGGCCGCCATCCTCGCCTCCCTGGCGTTCCACACGCCGGTCTCGGCTGCCGACGTGCACCGGGAGGGCATCTCCACGGTGACCGCCACCGACGTCGCCCGGGCCGCGGAGATCGGCTGCACGGTGAAGCTGCTGGCCATCTGCGAGCGGGTGGACGGGAACGGGGACGGCGACTCGGTCTCCGTGCGGGTGCACCCGGCGATGATCCCGACGACCCACCCGCTGGCGTCGGTCGGCGGGGCCTTCAACGCCGTCTTCGTCGAGGCCGAGGCCGCCGGGCAGCTGATGTTCTACGGCCAGGGCGCCGGGGGGGAACCAACCGCGAGCGCCGTCCTGGGCGACCTGGTGGCGGTCGCCCGCAATCGGGTGGCCGGCGCCGCCGGGCAGGGCCCCACGGGCTACGCCGACCTCGCCGTCCGGCCCATGGCCGAGACCCCGACGCGGTACCACGTGAGCCTCGACGTCGCCGACAAGCCCGGTGTGCTCGCCGCCGTCGCGCAGGAGTTCGCGCAGCACGGCGTGAGCATCTCCACGGTCCGCCAGACCGGCCGCGGCGACGCCGCCACGCTGGTCATCGTGACCCACAGCGCCCCGGACGCGGCGCTGTCGGCCACCATTGCCGCACTGCGGGAGATGCCCGCCGTCCGGGGGGTCACCAGCGTGCTGCGCGTGGAGGGTCTGCAATGACGGTCTCGTCGGTCGTGTCCCCGGGCTGGCCCGGCCTCATCGAGGCCTACCGGTCCCGCCTGCCGGTCTCGGACACCACCCCGGTGGTCACGCTGCAGGAGGGCGCCACCCCGCTGGTGCCCGCGCGGGAGCTCTCCCGGCGCACCGGCTGCGAGGTCTACCTCAAGGTCGAGGGCGCCAACCCGACCGGGTCGTTCAAGGACCGCGGCATGACGATGGCCATCACCAAGGCCCTGGAGGAGGGTGCGCAGGCGGTCATCTGCGCCTCCACCGGGAACACCAGCGCCAGCGCCGCGGCCTACGCCGCCCGCGCAGGCATGACCTGCGCCGTCCTCGTCCCCCAGGGCAAGATCGCGATGGGCAAGCTGGCCCAGGCGCTCGTGCACGGCGCCAAGCTGCTGCAGGTCGACGGCAACTTCGACGACTGCCTCGCACTGGCCAGCAAGCTGGCCATCGACTACCCGGTCAGCCTGGTCAACAGCGTGAACCAGTTCCGCATCGAGGGGCAGAAGACCGCCTCGTTCGAGATCGTCGACGTGCTCGGCGACGCCCCCGACGTGCACTGCCTCCCCGTGGGCAACGCCGGCAACATCACCGCCTACTGGCAGGGCTACCGCGAGTACGCCGCCGACGGCACCGCCTCGCGCAGCCCGCGCATGTTCGGCTTCCAGGCCGCCGGCGCCGCCCCGATCGTCAGCGGTCAGGTGGTGGAGAACCCGAGCACGATCGCCACCGCCATCCGCATCGGCAACCCCGCGTCCTGGACCAAGGCGCTCGCCGCCCGCGACGAGTCGGGCGGGCGCATCGAAGCGGTCACCGACCGGGCGATCCTCTCGGCCTACCGGCTGCTGGCCCGCAGCGAGGCGGTCTTCGTCGAGCCGGCCTCGGCGGCCTCGGTCGCCGGCCTGCTGCAGGTCGCCGACGCCGGCGAGCTCGAGCCCGGCCAGCGGATCGTCTGCACCGTCACGGGAAACGGCCTCAAGGACCCGGAGTGGGCGATCTCCGGTGCGCCGGCGCCGCTGACCATCCCGGTCGACGCGGCCGCGGCCGCAGCGCAGCTCGGCCTGTGACCGGGGTCGTCCGGGTCCGGGTCCCCGCCACGAGCGCCAACCTGGGCCCTGCCTTCGACTGCGCCGGGCTCGCGCTCGCGTGCCACGACGTCCTCGAGTTCTCGCTGGTCGAACGCGGGTCGACGGAGATCGTCGTGCGCGGGGAGGGCGCCGGCACGCTGGCCGCCGACGAGTCGCACCTGGTGGCGCGGGCCTTCCGTGCCGGGGCCGCGGAACTGGGGTGGGACGCTCCGGGGCTCCGCATCGAGGCGGACAACGGCATCCCCCAGGGGCGCGGGATGGGGTCCTCGGCGGCCGCGGTCATCGCCGGGCTCCTGGCCGCCTGGTCGCTGTGCCCCGACGTCGATGCGATCGACGGCGACGCGGTCCTGCGGCTCGCCGACGCCCTGGAAGGGCATCCCGACAACGTCGCCCCGTGCCTCCTGGGCGGTGCCACCCTCTCGTGGTCGACGGCGGGAGGTGCCCGGGCCGACCGGCTGGACGTGTCCGACGAGGTGCTCGCGGTGGTGGTCGTGCCGGAGACCGTGCTCCCCACCCACGTGGCCCGCACCCTCCTGCCGGAGTCGGTGCCCCACGGCGACGCCGCCTTCAACGCCGGTCGCGCCGCTCTCCTGGTGCACGCGCTCACCCGGGAGCCGGGGCTGCTCCTCGAGGCCACCGAGGACCGGCTGCACCAGCGGCAGCGCGCCGCGGCGATGCCGGAGTCGCTGGCCCTGGTCGACCGGCTGCGCGACGCGGGCCACGCGGCCGTCGTCTCCGGGGCCGGTCCGAGCGTCCTCGTGCTGACGCGACGGCATCCCGACGACCCGTCCGGTGACCTCGCCGCCGCGGTGCGGGTGCGGGAGGTCGCTGGCCTGGTGCCGGCCGGCTGGCGCGTGCTCCCGCTGCCGATCGACCAGGGCGGGGCCCGGGTGCTGCCCGCCCGCCAGGTATCGTCTCGGTAACGGGGAACACGCCGAGATCATCCGGTGTTGTCGTGTCCGTGAGCTGCGACTAGGCTCACGGCGTAGCCGCCCACTCGGGCGAGCCTCGCGCGGGGCCGAAGCAGATGTCCGAACCTCTTCGCCGCTGATCCGCCTCGCACCTCTCGACCTGTCTCCTGACGCGCATCCGCCCTCCGGGCCGGTCCGCCGGGGACCGGGCACCCCCTGCGCTGAGACGCGCAGGTCACCGCAGGGAAGGACCTGTACGTGAGCGAAACCACCGACCTCGGCCGGAACGGCGCGCCCGATGCCGCCGCAACCGCCGAGGGCACTGCCGCTTCTGGGCAGGCTGGGCGTCCCCGCCGCCGCGGCAACGGGCTGTCGGGCATGCTCCTGCCCGAACTCCAGCGCCTGGCCGGCGAGCTGGGCATCCCCGGCACCGGCCGGATGCGCAAGAGCGACCTGGTCGCGGCCATCTCCGAACGCCAGGTGGGCGCCGGCTCCGAGGGTGGCGCACCCGCGCCGCGCGCGGAGAACGGCTCCACCGGGGGCGCCGAGGTCGCGCGCGGCGTCGCCGCGTCGGCCGCACCCCTCGAGGCGCCCGTCAGCGGGGGCGCGAACGGCGGCCCGCTGACCGGTGAGGCACCCGTGCGCACCCGCCGGGCGGCGAGCCGACCGGCCGGCTCGCCGGGCGCCGCCACCGAGAGCACTCCGGCGGCGGCCGCCGCCCCGGCTGAGGCCCCTGCCCAGGAGCAGGCCACCGCGCAGGAGCAGGCCCCCGCGCAGGAGCAGGCCACCGCGCAGGAGCAGGCCCCCGCGCAGGACACCGCCCCCGCCGAGCCGCGCGAGGACGAGCAGCGCGGTGGCGACCGGCCGCAGCGCGGCCGCGACCGCAACCGCAACCGCGGTGAGCGGGACGGCAACCGTGACGGCGGCGAGCGCGCCGAGCGGGGCACCCCGCGCGACGGCGGCGAGCGCACCGACCGCAGCGGGACCCAGGACGGCGGCGAACGCGCCGAGCGGGGGAACCGCGAGGGCGGCGCCCGTGACGGGGCCGGCCGTGACGGCAACCGCGGCCCCGACCGGGACCGCAACGACCGCGGCGGCCGTCCGGACAACCGGAACGACAACCGCACCGACAACCGCACCGACGGCGGTCGGAACGACCGCCCCGCCGAGGACGACGACGACGACTTCGAGGGCGGCCGCGGCCGCCGGGGGCGTCGCTACCGCGACCGCAACAAGCGGGGCGGGAACACCCGGGACCGCTTCGAGCCGAGCGAGCCGACCGTCAGCGAGGACGACGTCCTGCTGCCCGTCGCCGGCATCCTCGACGTCCTGGACAACTACGCCTTCGTCCGCACCTCGGGCTACCTGACCGGGCCGAACGACGTCTACGTGTCGCTGTCGCAGGTGCGCCGCTACGGCCTGCGCCGCGGTGACGCCATCACGGGCGCCGTCCGGCAGCCGCGCGAGGGCGAGCGCAAGGACAAGTACAACGCACTCGTCCGCCTCGACACGGTCAACGGCCTGGACCCCGAGCAGGCGCGCAACCGGCCGGAGTTCACCAAGCTGACCCCGCTCTACCCGCAGGACCGCCTGCGGCTGGAGACCGAGTCGCACCTGCTGACCACCCGCGTCATCGACCTGGTCATGCCGATCGGCAAGGGGCAGCGCGCGCTCATCGTCAGCCCGCCCAAGGCCGGCAAGACGATGGTGCTGCAGTCGATCGCCAACGCGATCACGACGAACAACCCCGAGTGCCACCTCATGGTCGTCCTCGTCGACGAGCGCCCCGAAGAGGTCACCGACATGCAGCGCTCGGTGAAGGGCGAGGTCATCGCCTCGACCTTCGACCGGCCGCCGGCCGATCACACCACGGTGGCCGAGCTCTCCATCGAGCGGGCCAAGCGCCTGGTCGAGATGGGCCACGACGTCGTCGTCCTGCTGGACTCGATCACCCGCCTGGGCCGCGCCTACAACCTGGCGGCCCCCGCCAGCGGGCGCATCCTCTCCGGCGGTGTCGACTCCACGGCGCTGTACCCGCCCAAGCGCTTCCTCGGCGCGGCCCGCAACATCGAGAACGGGGGCTCGCTCACGATCATCGCCTCGGCGCTGGTCGAGACCGGTTCCACGATGGACACGGTGATCTTCGAGGAGTTCAAGGGCACCGGGAACGCGGAGATCAAGCTGGACCGCCGGCTGGCGGACAAGCGGGTCTTCCCGGCCGTCGACGTCAACGCGTCGGGCACGCGCAAGGAGGAGATCCTCATGTCGCCCGACGAGCTGGCCATCGTCATCAAGCTGCGCCGGGTGCTCGCCGCGCTCGAGCCGCAGCAGGCGCTGGAACTGCTGCTCGACAAGCTGAAGAAGACCCGCAACAACGTCGAGTTCCTCATGCAGATCCAGAAGACGACGCTGGGCCCCGGCCAGGACTAGGAGGACCCCGCTGCCCCCGGCCCTCGCTGTCCCCCGCCAGCGGGAGGTGCCCCCAGCTCGGGCCGGGACCCTGCAGCGGGGCCGTTCCAGCCCCTCATCGGGGGCCGTTCCAGCACCTCCCGACCGATCTGGGAGACTGGTCGGCCGAGGCCCGCTGGCGCGGCCGGAAATAGTCGTCCGGCCCCCGGCGTTCTGACCGACTGAACGACACAGACTTCGTAGAAGAGGCAGCAGCCATGAAGCCCGACATCCACCCGGCCTACAACGTCACCACCGTGACCTGCGGCTGCGGCAACACCTTCACGACCCGCAGCACCGCCCCGAACGGTCAGCTGACCGTCGAGACCTGCTCCGCCTGCCACCCCTTCTACACCGGCAAGCAGCGCATCCTCGACACCGGCGGCCGCGTCGCCCGCTTCGAGAAGCGGTTCGGCAAGCGCAGCACGGGCGCCTCGACCGACGCCCAGTAGCACCCCCGACGGCGCCCGTCCCACCCTCGCGGTGGGGCGGGCGCCGTCGTCATGTCCGGCCCCGAAGCCCCGCAGGAGAGAGCGATGAGCAGCACCGAGACGTCGGCGCCCGACCGGCTGGCCGGGCTGCTCGCCGAGCACGCCCGCCTGGAGCAGGAGCTGGCCGACCCCGCCGTGCATGCAGACCAGGCGCGCGCCCGCCGCATGGGTCGCCGCTACGCCCAGCTGGCGCCGCTGGTGGAGACCGCGCGGGCGCTCGACCAGGCCCGGGACGACCTCAGCGCCGCCCGGGAGCTCGCCGCGGAGGACGCCTCCTTCGCCGCGGAGGCCACCGCGCTCGAGCAGCGGATCGCCGAGCTGACCGACCGGCTCCGCGAGCAGCTGCTGCCCAAGGACCCCGACGACGACAAGGACGTCATCCTCGAGATCAAGGCCGGGGAGGGCGGCGCGGAATCCGCCCTCTTCGCCGGCGACCTGCTGCGCATGTACCTGCGCTACGCCGAGCGGCGCGGCTGGGCGACGGAGGTCCTCGACGCCGTCGACGCCGAGCTCGGTGGGTACAAGGACGTCGCGGTCGCGATCAAGTCGCGCACCGACGAGGGGATCTGGTCGCGGCTGAAGTTCGAGGGCGGCGTGCACCGGGTGCAGCGGGTGCCGGCGACGGAGAGCCAGGGCCGCATCCACACGTCGGCCGCCGGCGTCCTGGTGCTCCCCGAGGCCGAGGAGGTCGACGTCACCGTCGACCCGAACGACCTGCGGATCGACGTCTTCCGCTCGTCCGGGCCGGGCGGGCAGAGCGTCAACACGACCGACTCGGCCGTCCGCATCACCCACCTGCCCAGCGGCATCGTCGTCAGCTCGCAGAACGAGAAGAGCCAGCTGCAGAACCGCGAGTCGGCGCTGCGCGTGCTCCGTTCCCGGTTGCTGGCCGCCGCCCGCGAGGAGGCCGCGGCGACCGCGAGCGACCAGCGGCGCAGCCAGGTCCGCACGGTGGACCGCAGCGAGCGGGTGCGCACCTACAACTTCCCGGAGAACCGGATCTCCGACCACCGCGTCGGCTACAAGTCGCACAACCTCGACCAGGTGCTGGACGGCGAGCTCGACGGCGTCATCGACGCGCTGGTCGCCGCGCACACCGCCGAGCTGCTGGCGGCCGGCTCCTGATCGCGCGGCTCCTCCTGAGGGGGGCGGTCACCCGCCTCGCCGAGGCCGGCGTCGAGAGCCCGCGGGTGGACGCCGAGCTCCTGCTGGCCCACGCCCTCGGCGTCCCGCGCGCCCGGCTGCTCACCCTCGACGTGGTCGACGACGCGGCCGCCACCCGGTTCGAGCAGCTGGTCGCCCAGCGCGCCGACCGGGTGCCGCTGCAGCACCTCACCGGCCGCGCCCCCTTCCGGTACCTGGAGCTGGCGGTAGGCCCGGGGGTGTTCGTGCCCCGCCCGGAGACCGAGCAGCTGGCGGGCTGGGCCCTCGAGCGGCTGGCCGGCATCGCGGAGCCCGTCGTGGTCGACCTCGGCTCGGGCTCCGGGGCCATCGCGCTCTCCCTCGCGCACGAGCACCCCGGGGCGCGGGTGACGGCGGTGGAGCGCGATCCCGGCGCCATCGAGTGGACCCGGCACAACGCGGCCGCCCGCGCCGCCGCGGGGGACACCCCGGTCGACGTCGTCGCGGGCGACATGACCGACCCGGCGCTGCTGCGGGAGCTCGACGGCGGCGTCGACCTCGTGGTCAGCAACCCGCCCTACGTGCCCGACGGCGCCCGGGTGCCCCGCGAGGTCGCCGACCACGATCCGCCGCTCGCGCTCTGGGGCGGACCGGACGGGCTGGACGTCGTGCGCGGGCTGCTGGTGACCGCCGCCCGGCTGCTGCGACCCGGCGGCGGCCTGGGCATCGAGCACGCCGACCAGCAGGGGGAGTCCCTGCCCGCCGTCGTCCGCGCGCACGGCGGGTTCACCGCTGTCGACGACCACCGGGACCTCGCCGGACGACCCCGCTACACCACCGCCCGCCGCTGCGGTTGAGCCCTGCGGAAGACTGCTCCTCCGTGGCCGACTTCTACGACTGCTCCGACGCCGAGACGCGCGCCGCCGGACTCGACGCCGCGGCGGCGGCGATCGGCCGGGGTGAGCTGGTGCTGCTCCCGACCGACACCGTCTACGGCGTGGCCGCCGACGCCTTCTCGCCCGCCGCGGTCGCCCGCCTGCTGGAGGCCAAGAACCGCGGCCGGGCGATGCCGGTGCCGGTGCTCGTCGGCGAGGCCTCGACGCTGGCCGGCCTCGTCCTGCAGACCCCTGCGGTCGCGACGCAACTCGCGCAGGAGTTCTGGCCCGGCGGCCTCACCCTCGTGGTCGAGCACGCGCCGTCGCTGGCCTGGGACCTCGGCGACGCGCAGGGCACGGTGGCCGTCCGGCTGCCCGACGACGAGCTGACCCGCGACCTGCTGCGCCGTACCGGGCCGCTGGCGGTCTCGAGCGCCAACCGATCCGGGCGGCAGGCGGCGACCACCGCGGAGCAGGCGGTGCAGCAGCTCGGTATGCATGCCGCCGTCGTCCTGGACGGCGGCCCGCGCACGAGCTCGGCGGCGAGCACCATCGTCGACTGCACCGGGCGCCCACCGCGGGTGCTCCGGGTGGGTGCCGTGCCGGTCGAGCGGCTCCGCGAGGTCGTCCCCGAGCTCAGCGACTGACGAAGGACCCCGTCCTCCCACCGTCCGCACGCTCAGGGCGGGCTCCGGGACGGGGCTGCTCCTCGGGTCCCCTCTCCGCCCGGCCCGGAGCGATACCGTGGGCCCCTGACCGCCGCGCGCCCGGACACGGGTACCGCGGGCGCCCGCACGGATCTGGAGCGCGACGAGATGAGCACGCCCTACTGGGGACCGGACTTCGCGGCCCTCGCCGCCTTCGATCCCGACATCGCCGGCGTGGTCACCGGGGAGCTCGACCGGCTGCGCGGCGGGCTGCAGCTGATCGCCAGCGAGAACTTCACGAGCCCCGCCGTCCTCGCCGCGCTGGGCAGCACGCTGTCGAACAAGTACGCCGAGGGGTACCCGGGCCGGCGCTACTACGGCGGCTGCGAGGTCGTCGACCGCGCCGAGGAGATCGGCATCGAGCGGGCCAAGGAGCTCTTCGGCGCGGAGCACGCCAACCTCCAGCCGCACTCCGGGGCGAACGCCAACCTGGCCGCCTACGGCGCCTTCCTCTCGCCGGGCGACACCTTCCTGGGCATGGCGCTGCCGCACGGCGGCCACCTCACGCACGGCACGAAGGTGAGCTTCAGCGGCAAGTGGTTCCAGGCCGTGCAGTACGGCGTCGACCCGCGGACCGAGCACATCGACTACGACCAGGTGCGCGACCTCGCCCGCGAGCACCGGCCCAAGCTCATCGTCGCCGGGGGGTCGGCCATCCCGCGGCTGATCGACTTCGCCGCCCTCCGCCGGATCGCCGACGAGGTGGGCGCGATCTTCATGGTCGACGCCGCGCACTTCATCGGCCTGGTCGCCGGCAAGGCGATCCCGAGCCCCGTGCCGCACGCCGACGTGGTCACCTTCACCACGCACAAGGTCCTGCGCGGCCCGCGCGGTGGGGCGATCGTCTGCAGGGCCGAGCACGCCAAGGCCATCGACAAGGCCACCTTCCCGATGATGCAGGGCGGCCCGCTCATGCACGCCGTCGCCGCCAAGGCGGTGAACTTCAAGGAGTGCCTCCAGCCGGAGTACCAGGACTACGCCCGCCAGGTCGTCGCCAACGCGCAGGCGCTGACCGAGGGGCTGGCCGCCGAGGGGCTGCGGCCGGTCGCCGGCGGCACGGACACCCACCTCGCCCTGCTCGACCTGCAGGGGACCGGCGTGACCGGTGCCGACGCCGAGAAGCGGTGCGACGCCGCGGGCATCGTGCTCAACAAGAACGCGATCCCGTTCGACCCCCAACCGGCCTCCGTGGCCTCCGGCATCCGGGTCGGCAGCCCCGCCGTCACCACCCAGGGCATGGCCGAGCCGGAGATGCGGTCGATCGCCTCGCTCATCGGCGCCGCCATCCGCGACGCCGACGGCAGCCGCACCGCCGAGGTCGCCGCGGCCGTCCGCGACCTGGTGTCCGCGCACCCCGCTTACCCCCACCCGACCCGGCCGACTGCCCACCCCCAGCCGGCGCGGACCGCCTGAGCCCGTGCGCGAGTACGTCGTCGTCCTGCTCACCGCGGCGCTGGTCACCTTCCTGGCCACGCCGGTGGTGCGGATGATGGCGATCCGGCTGCGGATGATGGCCGCGCCGCGGGAGCGCGACGTGCACGTCATCCCGACCCCGCGGGGAGGCGGCGTCGCCATGTACCTGGGGGTGGTCGCGGCCGTCCTGGTGGCCTCCCGGCTGCCCGCCCTGCAGCGGACGTTCGACGACACCCAGGTCTACGCGGTGCTGGTCGCCGGCGGGCTCATCTGCCTGCTGGGGGTGCTCGACGACAAGTGGGGCCTGGACGCGCTGACGAAACTCACCGGGCAGATCGCCGCGGCCGGCGTCATGGCGCTGCTCGGGGTCCAGCTGGCGTTCCTGTTCCTCCCGGTCGCCGACATCGGGACGGTCTCGCTCGGCCCGGACGTCGGCGTGCCGCTGACCATCCTGCTGACCGTGTTCGCGGTCAACGCGCTCAACTTCATCGACGGGCTCGACGGGCTGGCCGCCGGCGTCTCGGCGATCGCCGCCCTGGCCTTCTTCGCCTACAGCTTCCACCTGGGGCTCACCGGCTACGTGGCCACCGCCAGCGCCCCGGCGCTGATCACCGCTGTCCTCGCCGGAGCCTGCTTGGGCTTCCTGCCGCACAACTTCAGCCCGGCGCGGATCTTCATGGGCGACTCGGGCTCCATGCTCGTCGGGCTCATGCTCTCGGCCGCCGCGGTGACCGCGACCGGGGGAGTGGACGCCCAGACCTTCGACTCGGCGGCCAGCCTGCTGCCGCTGACGCTGCCGCTGCTCGTGCCGATCGCGATCCTGTTCATCCCGTTCACCGACCTGGTGCTGGCCGTCGTCCGGCGGACGAGGAAGGGGCAGTCCCCGTTCTCGCCGGACAAGATGCACCTGCACCACCGGCTGCTCTCCATCGGGCACTCGCACAAGCGCGCGGTCCTGGTCATGTACTTCTGGGCGGCGCTGCTCTCCTTCGGCGCGGTGGGGTTCTCGATCACCGGCGGGCGGGTCGAGCTCGTCGTGGCGGTCGGGGTGCTGCTCGTCGTCGGTGTCGTCGTGGTGCTCAGCCCGCGGGCACGCCGGGCGGCGCGGGAGGCGCGCGCCGCGGAGCTGGAGGCGCAGCGCCTGCGCAGCCGCGCCGACCACCCCACGGCGCGGGGGCACCGCACCGGGAGCCAGGAGCCGGCGCCGCCGCCTGCGGGTGCCGAGCGCGTCCCGCTCTGACCGGGCCCCGTGCCGGTAGGGCGGCAGGGTCCTTCCAGGTACCGTGAGGCGTGCATTCGCAAGGAGAACCGGCCACGAGACCCGATCCCTACGGCGCCATGCTCCGCGGTGGGCTGGTCCCCGCGACCGTCGTCGGAGTCGTCGCGTTCGCCGTCTTCACGGCGGTCGACGGCGCGCTCGGCGCGGCGGGCAGCGCCCTGGCCGTCGCCGTCGTCCTGGTGAGCACCGTCTCCACCCTGGTGCTCCTGCGCAGGATGGCCGGCCTCGACCCGCGCGTGGTCTTCATGGGTGCCCTCGTCGGCTACTTCTTCAAGGTCATGCTGCTCGGGGTCTTCCTCGTGCTGTTCCGCGACGCGGAGTGGCTCTCCCCGATCGCCTTCGCCGTCACCGCGATCGTCGTGTCGCTGGCCGGCACCATCGGCGAGGTCGTCGCCTTCACCCGGGTCAAGACCTACATCTACGACGAGCCGGGGGCGGCGTCCGGGGCGGCGCGTTGACCGAGCCCGGCGGCACCGAGCGGCCGGCGCCGGTCCACCACCAGATGGTGGCGGGCGCCCACCTGCGCGAGGCGTGGGACGCGCTCGGCATGCTCCTGTCCGGCGTGCTGGTCTTCGGGCTGCCGGCGTGGTGGCTCAGCGAGGCCATCGACCAGGTCTGGGTGCTGCCCGTGGCCCTCGTCCTGGGGATGGCCGCTTCGATCTCCGCGATCTGGGTCCGCTACGCTCACCACGGCCCGTGAGGCGTGCCACGCCGCAGATGCGGAAGGCGGCCCCCCGGGCCGCAGTACGAAACCACCCAGAAGTTCGTGACGAAGGCTGAGTAGTGACGACCGTGGTCTCGGCCGCCGAGGAGTTCGTACCGCCGAGTGCGCCGGACTTCTGGCAGCCGCTCGTCGGCGACGGCGCCTTCGCCATCACGCGTTCGATGATCGTGATGGTCCTGGTGACCATCGGTCTCGCGGTCGTCATGATGCTGGCCACGCGTCGCCTGTCGGTGGTCCCCGGGCGCGGGCAGTACCGGCTCGAGGGCGTGTACGGCCTGGTCCGCAACTCGATCGGCCGGGACATCATCGGCTCGGACCACTTCCGGCCCTACGTCCCGCTGCTGTTCACCCTGTTCACGCTCATCCTGGTGAACAACCTGATGGGCATCATCCCGCCCGTCCAGTTCCCCACGATGAGCCGGATCGGCTTCCCCCTCGCCCTGGCGCTCGGGGTCTACGTCGTCTACCTGGTCGCCGGCGTCCGCCGTCGCGGGCTGGGTGGCTTCCTCAAGAACCTGGTGCCCAGCGGTCTGCCCTTCTGGGTGGTCCCGGTCGTCTTCGTCCTGGAGCTGGTGACGTTCCTCGTCACCCGTCCGGTCACGCTCACGCTGCGGCTCTTCGGCAACATGTTCGCGGGCCACATCCTGCTGCTGCTGTTCGCGCTGGGCGGGGAGTACCTGCTGCTCCACGGCGAGGGTCTGCTGAAGCTGGTCTCGATCCCGGCCTTCGTGATGTTCTTCCTGTTCAGCGCGTTCGAGATCCTGATCGCGTTCCTGCAGGCCTACGTCTTCATCCTGCTGGCCTCTGTCTACATCGCAGAGATCTACGCGGACGACCACTGACGTCCGCGGAGCACCGGCTCCGAGCTGTACCACCGATGTGCGCCACCCGGTAGCACAGACCGACTGAGAGGAACGGACACACCCAATGGAAGGCAATCTCGCGATCATCGGCTACGGCCTGTCGGCCATCGGGCCGGGTGTGGGCATCGGCCTGATCTTCGCTGCCTACGTGGCCGGCGTGGCCCGTCAGCCCGAGGTCCGCGGTGTGCTGCAGACCATCGCCATCCTCGGCTTCGTGCTCTGCGAGCAGCTGGCCATCTTCGGCATCGCCCTCGCCTTCGTCTTCTCGGGCTGACCGAGGACCGGAAGGAGCACACGTGATGGGCGCGATCGACAACGCGGCCGACGTCCTGGCCGCCGAGAGCGGCGAGGGCGGCTTCTGGGAGGACGCCTACCCGGTCATCCCGCACCCGGGTGAGCTGATCGTCGGCATCATCTCGTTCGCCATCCTGTACCTCCTCTACAAGCGCTTCGTCGTGCCGCGGCTCGAGGCGATGCTGGCCGAGCGCCAGCGCGCCATCGAGGGCGGCATCGAGCGCGCCGAGGCCATGCAGGCCGAGGCCAAGGCGGCGCTCGAGCAGTACCGCGCGCAGCTGGCCGAGGCCCGCAACGAGGCCGCGCAGATCCGTGACCAGGCCCGCGCCGAGGGTCAGCGGATCCTCGAGGACCTGCGGGCCCAGGCGCAGGAGGAGTCGGCGCGGATCGTCGCCCGTGGCGAGGAGCAGATCGTTGCTGCCCGCCAGCAGGTGGTCAACGAGCTGCGCGGGCAGGTCGGTGGCCTCGCCGTCGAGCTCGCGGGCCGGGTCGTCGGGGAGTCCCTCGCCGACGAGGCCCGCCGGCAGGGGACGGTGGACCGCTTCCTCGACGAGCTCGACCAGATGGCCGCCGGCGCCCCCGACGGCCGGAGCGGCAGCACCGTCGCCGGAGGCACCCGCTGATGGATGCCTCGAGCCGCGCGGCGCTCCTCGCCGCCCGGGAACGGCTGGACGAGCTGACCCGGGACCCCTCCGGGTTCCTGGGCAAGGCCAAGGACAAGCTGACCGGTCAGGCCCGCGCCACCGCCGCCGAGGACCAGCTCGCGCTGGCCGAGGAGCTGTTCGCGGTGGCGCGGCTGCTGGACGCCCAGCCCTCGCTGCGCCGGGCGCTCACCGATCCGTCGGGCAAGCCCGAGGAGCGGGCGGCGCTGGCGCAGCGGCTGTTCGGCAGCCGCCTCTCCGCGGTCGCGCTCGACATCGTCGAGTTCAGCGTCCGGCAGCGCTGGTCGCGGCCGTTCGACCTGATCGAGGCCGCGACGTCCCTGGCCACCGAGGCGGCTCTCGACGCCGCGGGTGCCCGCGGTGAGCTGGACGGCGTGGAGGACGAGCTCTTCCGCTTCGGCCGGATCATCGAGGGCGACCGGGAGCTGTCCCGGATCCTCAGCGACCGCAAGGCCCCGGCCGCGGGCAAGGCGGCGCTGCTCGACCAGCTGCTGTCGGGCCGGGTCAGCCCGGTGACCGAGCTCCTGCTGCGCAACGTGCTCACCACGTCCCACGCCGGTACGGCGGGGGTCGCGGTCGAGCGGCTCTCGGACGTCGCCAGCCGTCGCCGGGGCCAGTACGTGGCCCGGGTGACGACGGCGGCGCCGCTCACCGCAGCCCAGGAGCAGCGCCTGGTCGACGTGCTCACCCGCCTCTACGGGCGGACCATCGGGTTGCAGGTCACCGTCGACCCGACGGTGCTCGGCGGTCTCCTCGTCCAGGTGGGCGACGAGGTCATCGACGGCAGCATCGCCCACCGGCTGGAAGCCGCCCGACGGCAGCTCGCCGGCTGACCCGCCCACCACCACAGATCACGACCCCGCAGGGAAGAGGACTCAGAGCCATGGCCGAGCTGACGATCTCCGCAGAAGAGATCCGCAGTGCCATCCAGAACTACGTCACCGAGTACTCGCCTGACGTGTCCCGCGAAGAGGTCGGGATCGTCACCGAGGCCGGCGACGGCATCGCCCGGGTCGAGGGCCTGCCCTCGGTCATGACCAACGAGCTGCTCGAGTTCGAGAGCGGTGTCCGTGGTCTGGCGCTGAACCTGGACGTCCGCGAGGTCGGTGTGGTCGTCCTGGGTGACTACTCCGGCATCGAGGAGGGCCAGCAGGTGCGGCGCACCGGCGAGGTCCTCTCGGTCCCCGTCGGCGACGGCTACCTCGGCCGCGTCGTGGACCCGCTGGGCAACCCGATCGACGGCGCGGGCCCGATCGAGACCACCGGACGCCGCGCGCTCGAGCTGCAGGCGCCCACGGTGGTCCAGCGGCAGTCGGTGCACGAGCCGCTGCAGACCGGCATCAAGGCCATCGACGCCATGACGCCGATCGGCCGCGGCCAGCGCCAGCTGGTCATCGGTGACCGGCAGACCGGCAAGACCGCGATCGTGACCGACACGATCATCAACCAGAAGGAAGCCTGGGCGACCGGCGACCCGCAGCAGCAGGTGCGCTGCATCTACGTCGCCGTCGGCCAGAAGGGGTCGACGATCGCCGCGATCCGCTCCGCCCTCGAGGACGCCGGCGCGATGGAGTACACGACCATCGTCGCCGCCCCGGCATCCGAGGCCGCCGGCTTCAAGTACATCGCCCCCTACACCGGCTCGGCCATCGGCCAGCACTGGATGTACGAGGGCAAGCACGTCCTCATCGTCTTCGACGACCTGTCCAAGCAGGCCGAGGCCTACCGCGCCGTCTCCCTGCTGCTGCGCCGCCCGCCGGGCCGCGAGGCCTACCCGGGCGACGTCTTCTACCTCCACTCCCGCCTGCTGGAGCGCTGCGCGAAGCTCTCCGACGAGCTCGGCGCGGGCTCGATGACCGGCCTGCCGCTCATCGAGACCAAGGGCAACGACGTGTCGGCCTACATCCCGACCAACGTCATCTCGATCACCGACGGGCAGATCTTCCTCGAGACGGGTCTGTTCAACTCCGGTGTCCGCCCCGCCATCAACGTCGGCATCTCGGTGTCCCGAGTGGGTGGGTCCGCCCAGATCAAGGCGATGAAGTCGGTCGCCGGCCGCCTGCGCCTGGACCTGGCCCAGTACCGCGAGCTCGAGGCGTTCGCCTCGTTCTCCTCCGACCTGGACGCCTCCAGCCGCGCGACGCTGGAGCGCGGTCAGCGCCTGGTCGAGCTGCTCAAGCAGGGCCAGTACTCGCCGTACTCCGTGGAGCGCGAGGTCGTCTCGCTGTGGCTCGGCACCACCGGCAAGCTCGACGTCGTCCCGGTGAGCGACGTGCGCCGCTTCGAGTCGGAGTTCCTCGACTACGTGTCCCGGAGCCACGGCGGCATCTTCGACACCATCCGGACGTCGAAGAAGCTCGAGGACGACACGGTGCGGAACCT
Source organism: Blastococcus sp. SYSU DS0541 (assembly GCF_054050875.1). Classification (NCBI taxonomy): domain Bacteria; kingdom Bacillati; phylum Actinomycetota; class Actinomycetes; order Geodermatophilales; family Geodermatophilaceae; genus Blastococcus; species Blastococcus sp. SYSU DS0541. The sequence goes on from NZ_JBJHAD010000001.1 coordinate 302,992, forward strand.
GGAGCAGGCGGTCGACGCCTTCTACGGCCAGTTCACCACCGGCGACGGTGAGTCGCTCAAGGTGAACGAGCCCGAGGTCGAGGCCATGGACGCCTCGGAGCGGGGTCAGGAGCGCGTCCAGGTCAAGAAGAAGGGCTGAGGCGATGGCTGCCTCTCTCCGCGCGCTGCGGCGCCGCATCCGCTCCACGCAGTCGACGAAGAAGATCTTCTCGGCGCAGGAGCTGATCGCCGGTGCCCGCATCGTGCGCGCCCAGGCCCGGGTGGAGGCGTCCAAGCCCTACGCCCGGGAGATCACCCGCGTCCTGTCGGCGCTGGCGTCCTCGGCGTCCCTGGACCACCCGCTCCTGACCGAGCGGGAGAGCGCGCGGCGGGCCGCCGTCCTGGTGATCACCTCCGACCGCGGTTTCGCCGGCTCGTACAACGTCAACGTGCTCCGGCGGACCGAGGAGCTGCTCTCCCTGCTCCGGCAGGAGGGCAAGGAGCCGGTCCTCTACGTCGTCGGCCGGAAGGGGGAGACCTACTACTCCTTCCGCAACCGCGAGATGGCTGACACCTTCACGGGCTTCTCCGAGCAGCCCAAGTACTCCGACGCCCAGAGCGTGGGCGAGGAGCTGATCGCGGCCTTCACCGCCGGTCAGGACGACGACGAGAGCGGGTCGGGCGCCGACGGCGTCCTCGGGGTCGACGAGCTGCACATCGTCTACACCGAGTTCCGCTCCCTGCTCTCGCAGATCCCCGTCGCCAAGCGGATGGCTCCGCTGGAGGTCGAGGAGGTCGAGGAGTTCGACTACGAGCGGGAGGACCGGGAGCAGGGCACCGCTGCCGACAACGGTCTCCCGACCGCGTACGAGTTCGAGCCCTCGGCGGAGGGGCTGCTCGACGCGCTGCTGCCGAAGTACATCACCACGCGCATCTACGCGGCGATGCTCGAGGCGGCCGCGTCCGAGTCGGCCTCGCGCCGCCGGGCGATGAAGTCGGCGTCCGACAACGCCGAGGAGCTGGCGAAGAACCTCTCGCGGCAGGCCAACCAGGCCCGCCAGGCGGAGATCACCCAGGAGATCAGCGAGATCGTCGGTGGCGCCGACGCGCTGGTCTCGGCCGGCTCGAACGACTGACCCACCGAACAGCAGACCACCGAGCCCCAGGGCAGGAGAGCAGTACAGATGACCGTCACCGAGGACCGTCCGACCACCTCGCAGACCACCGGCTCCGGCCGCGTCGTGCGGGTCACCGGGCCGGTCGTCGACGTCGAGTTCCCGCGCGACGCGATGCCCGACCTGTTCAACGCCCTGAAGGTCGACGTCACGCTCGCCGACCTCGGCAAGACCCTCACCCTCGAGGTCGCCCAGCACCTGGGTGAGAACGTCGTGCGCACCATCTCGATGGCGCCGACCGACGGTCTCGTCCGCGGCGCCGAGGTCACCGACACCGGGAACCCGATCATGGTCCCCGTCGGCGACGTCACCAAGGGTCACGTCTTCAACGCCCTCGGGGAGTGCCTGGACACCCCCGGCTATGCCGAGGACGCCACCCGCTGGTCCATCCACCGGCACGCGCCGCGGTTCGACCAGCTCGAGGGCCGCACCGAGATGCTGGAGACCGGCATCAAGGTCATCGACCTGCTGACCCCCTACGTGGCCGGCGGGAAGATCGGTCTGTTCGGCGGTGCCGGCGTCGGCAAGACCGTGCTGATCCAGGAGATGATCCGCCGCGTCGCCCAGGAGTTCGGTGGTGTGTCGGTGTTCGCCGGTGTCGGCGAGCGCACCCGTGAGGGCAACGACCTCATCACGGAGATGACCGAGTCCGGCGTCATCGAGTCGACCGCGCTGGTCTTCGGCCAGATGGACGAGCCGCCGGGCACCCGCCTGCGCGTCGCCCTCTCGGCCCTGACGATGGCCGAGTACTTCCGCGACGAGCAGAACCAGGACGTGCTGCTCTTCATCGACAACATCTTCCGGTTCACGCAGGCCGGCTCCGAGGTCTCCACGCTGCTGGGCCGCATGCCCTCGGCCGTGGGGTACCAGCCGACCCTGGCCGACGAGATGGGCGAGCTGCAGGAGCGGATCACCTCGACCCGTGGCCGCTCGATCACCTCGCTGCAGGCGATCTACGTGCCCGCCGACGACATCACCGACCCGGCGCCGCACACCACGTTCGCCCACCTCGACGCGACGACCGTGCTCTCGCGGCCGATCTCGGAGAAGGGCATCTACCCGGCCGTGGACCCGCTGGACTCCACCAGCCGGATCCTCGACCCGCAGTACGTGGGCCAGGAGCACTACGACATCGCCCAGCGGGTGAAGCAGGTGCTGCAGCGCTACCAGGAGCTGCAGGACATCATCGCGATCCTCGGCATCGACGAGCTCTCCGAGGAGGACAAGGTCACGGTCAACCGGGCCCGTCGCGTCGAGCGCTTCCTCTCGCAGAACATGTTCGTCGCCGAGGCCTTCACCGGGCAGCCGGGGTCGTTCGTGCCCCTGGCGGAGACCCTCCAGGCGTTCAAGGCCATCACCGAGGGCGAGTACGACAACGTCCCCGAGCAGGCCTTCTTCATGTGCGGTGGCCTCGAGGACCTCGAGAAGAACGCCTCGAAGCTCAAGAAGTAGAAGGACCCCGCTGCCCCCGCGCCGCGCACGCTCGGCGCGGGGCCCTGCAGCGAGGCCACCCCGGGACGTTCCGTCGGCCGGGTCTCCGCGAGGAGGCCCGGCCTTCGGCGATCCGGGGATCTCGTCCGATCGGGTGAATCGGGGCCACCGGCTCTGCGGGCCGGGGGCGGAGCTGTCGACCATTGCTCCAGGCGCGCCCGGGAGACGGGTGCCGGCGCGAGGGGCGAGCGTGGCACGGGACGGCGCGGTACCGCGGTCCGCAGACCGGGTCGCGGACTGGACGTGGCCGCCGCTGGCCCCCGTGGACGTGCGGGTCGCCGACTTCGACACCGAGCGCTGGGCGTCGGCCACCTGCGTGCGCCACCCCTGGGTCCGCGTGGGGCGCTGGACCCTGCTCTACCGCCGCGCGGCCTGAAAGAGGGCCACCCTTCCCTCCCATGCCCCGCACGCTCGGCGCGGGCCCCTGAAGGGTGGCCGTTCCAGCTCGTCGCTGCGTGGCTAGAGTGAGGGTTCCGTTCCGTGGACCCCGAGGAGTGTCGTGGCGACCCTGCAGGTCGAGTTGGTGGCCGTCGAGCGCAAGATCTGGTCCGGCGAGGCCACGAGCGTCATCGCCCGCACCACGGAGGGCGAGCTCGGTGTCCTGCCGGGGCACACCCCCCTGCTGGGTCAGCTGGCCGACGGCGGCGTCGTGACGATCCACACCGAGTCCGGCGAGGACATGGTCATCGCCGCCCACGGCGGCTTCCTCTCCGTCACCGAGCGAGGCGTCTCGATCCTCGCCGAGACGGCGGAGATCTCCACGGAGATCGACGTCGAGCGGGCCCGGGAGGCCCTGCGCCGCGCCGAGAGCGAGGGCGACGACCCCGAGGCGGTCGCCGCCGCACGCCGCGCCCAGTCGCGGCTGAGGGCGGCCGGCGCGAGCGACTGACGGGGCCGGCGAGCGCGCGGGATGACCACCGCCCTGTGGGTGCTGATCGGCGTCCTGCTGCTGCTCGTCGTCGTGGTCTTCCTGCTGCGCCGCCGGTTCCTGCTCTCGGGGCTCGGCGCGGTGACGATGTGGCTGCGCCCGGAGGGCGCGCCCCGCTGGTCGGTGGGCGTCGCCTGGTACGGCGGTGACGTCCTGCTCTGGTACCGCGCGCTGTCGCTGTCGGTGCGCCCGCAGCAGCGGCTGACCCGCGCCGGGTTCCGCGTGCTGGCCCAGCGCCCGCCCGGGCGGGATGACCTCGCGCTGCCCGGTGACGTCCACGTCCTGGAGTGCAGCACCGCCCAGGGGCGGCGCGAGCTGGCCATGGACCGCTCGACGGTGACCGGTTTCCTGTCCTGGGTGGAGTCGGCGCCGCCGGGCAGCTGAGGACGCCGGGCTCAGCCGTCCCGGCGAGCGGCCGCGCGCTGGGCGTGGACGCCGCTGTGCGCGCCGGGCTCCCAGAGGATGTCGCCGCCGGGGTTGGCGACCCGGCCGAGGATGAACACCAGGTCCGACAGGCGGTTCAGGTAGCGGGCCGTCTCCGGGTTGGTGCGCTCGGCGTCGCTCTCCAGCAGCGCCCAGACGCTGCGCTCGGCCCGGCGGACGATCACCCGCACCTGGTGCAGCAGCGCCGCGAGCGGGGTGCCGCCGGGGAGGATGAAGCTGTCGAGCTTGGGCAGCGTCTCGTTGTAGGCGTCGCAGGCCGCCTCGAGCCGCTCGGTGTAGGCGGCCGTCACCCGCAGCGGCGGGTACTCCGGCTCCGGGACGATCGGCGTGCACAGGTCGGCGCCCACGTCGAACAGGTCGTTCTGGATGCTGCGGAGCAGGTCGGCCAGCGACGGCTCGGGGGCGCCGAGGGCGATCGCGACGCCGATCGCGCTGTTGGCCTCGTCCACGTCGGCGTAGGCGACGAGCCGCGCGTCGGTCTTGGCCACCCGGCTCATGTCGCCCAGGTGGGTCTGACCGGCGTCGCCGGTCTTCGTGTAGATGCGGGTGAGCCGGACCGTCATGCCCGAAGCCTAGGAGAAGGACCCTCCTGCCCCCCACTCCTCGCTGCGCTCGGAGCGGGTCCCTGCAGGAGGGCCGTTCCAGCGCGTCACCGGGCGCGCGGCGGGTTCGTGCAGCGGGGCCGTCGCCAGATGCGGTCCGCCGTAGGCTGCCCCGGTGGAGTGCTTCGAGGTGGCCGGGGGAGCGAGGCTCGCGGGCCGGGTGCGGGTCACCGGTGCCAAGAACAGCGCGTTGAAGCTGATGGCGGCGACGCTGCTCGCCTCCGGGCGGTCGACGATCGACGAGGTCCCCGACATCCTCGACGTCGCCATCATGGGCGAGGTGCTGCGCCGGCTGGGCTGCGCCGTCTCCTACGAGCGGACCCCCGGCAGCGGGGGTGGCGGCCGGCTGACCATCGACGTCCCGGAGGCGCCCTCCACCGAGACCGACTACGACCTGGTCCGCCGCATGCGCGCCTCGATCAGCGTGCTCGGCCCGCTGGTCGCCCGCTGCGGCAGCGCGCGCGTGGCGCTCCCGGGCGGGGATGCCATCGGCTCGCGCGGACTGGACATGCACATCTCCGGCCTGGAGCGGCTGGGCGCCACCATCATCAGCGAGCACGGCTTCCTCGTCGCGACCGCCCCGCGGCTGACCGGCACCTCGATCTGGCTGGACTTCCCCTCGGTCGGTGCCACGGAGAACCTCGTCATGGCGGCGGTCCTCGCCAGGGGCACCACGGTCGTCGACAACGCGGCGCGCGAGCCCGAGATCGTCGACCTCTGCCGCATGCTGGGCGAGATGGGGGCCCGCATCGAGGGCGCCGGGACCTCCACGATCACCGTCGAGGGCGTGGACGCGCTGCAGCCGGTCGAGTACACGACGGTCCCCGACCGCATCGTGACCGGCACCTGGGCCATCGGCGCGGTGATGACCCGGGGGGACGTCGTCATCGAGCGGGGCGTCGCCGAGCACCTCACGGTGGCCCTGGACAAGCTGACCGACGCCGGGGCCGTCGTCGAGTCGCTGCCCGACGGCCTCCGGGTGGCCATGGAGGGCCGCCCGCGCTGCGTCGACGTCGTCACCCTGCCCTTCCCCGGGTTCCCGACCGACCTGCAGCCGATGGCGGTGGCGCTGGCCGCGGTCTCCACCGGGACCGCGCTGATCACGGAGAACGTGTTCGAGGGCCGGTTCATGTTCGTCAACGAGCTCGTGCGGCTGGGGGCCGACGTCCGCATCGACGGGCACCACGCCGTGGTCCGCGGCCGCGAGCGGTTCTCCAGCGCTCCCGTGCTGGCCACCGACATCCGCGCCGGAGCCGGGCTCGTGCTGGCCGGCCTGTGCTCCGACGGGGTGACGGAGGTGCAGGACGTGCACCACGTCGACCGCGGCTACCCCGACTTCGTCGACCAGCTCCGTGGCCTGGGCGCCGACGTCCGGCGCACGGAGCGCCCGGACTAGGGGAGCGGCCCGCCGCCGAACGACGCGGCCAGCTGCCGCGCACGGTCGGCGTCCTCCGGGAACACCAGCACCTCGGCGCGGTAGGCCTCCGGGAAGCGCACCGTGGACCGGATCCCGGCGTCCGACAGCACCGCCCGCAGGGCCAGGGCCGACTCGCGGCGGCTCAGCGTGGCCACGTGGGTGAGCAGCCCGTCCTCGATCGGCCCGCCGCGCCGGCGCCCGCCGTCGCTGCCGAAGGCCCAGCGGGTGAAGAGCGCCAGCAGCGCGAACGCCGCCAGGGCCACCACCGGCCCCCCGGCGTGCAGCAGGCTGTCCGCGACCGCCACGGCTCTCCTCCTCCCGGGTTCACCCTTGGCGAGTGTCCCACCGCACACCTTCCCGGGCGGGGCTGCTACCGGCGGGTAACCGCCCTACACTCCGCCGGTATGCCGTTCCCGCAGAAGCCGACGGAGCGCGACCGACCCTGGGTCATGCGCACCTACGCCGGCCACTCCTCGCCGGCCGAGTCCAACGCCCTCTACCGCCGCAACCTGGCGAAGGGCCAGACCGGTCTCTCGGTGGCCTTCGACCTGCCGACGCAGACCGGCTACGACCCCGACGACGAGCTCGCCCGCGGGGAGGTCGGGAAGGTCGGCGTGCCGGTGACCCACATCGGTGACATGCGTGCCCTCTTCGACGGCATCCCGCTCGACGAGATGAACACGTCCATGACGATCAACGCCACCGCCATGTGGCTGCTCGCGCTCTACCAGGCGGTCGCCGAGGAGCAGGGGCACGACGTCGCCACGCTGGCCGGGACGACGCAGAACGACATCATCAAGGAGTACCTCTCGCGGGGGACCTACGTCTTCCCGCCGGCGCCCTCGATGCGGCTGATCACCGACATGGTCGCCTACACGGTGACGGCGATGCCCAAGTGGAACCCGATCAACATCTGCAGCTACCACCTGCAGGAGGCCGGGGCCACGCCGGTGCAGGAGATCGCCTACGCCATGAGCACGGCGATCGCGGTCCTGGACTCCGTGCGCGACTCCGGCCAGGTGCCGGAGGAGCGCTTCGGCGAGGTCGTCGCGCGCATCTCCTTCTTCGTCAACGCCGGGGTCCGGTTCGTCGAGGAGATGTGCAAGATGCGGGCCTTCACCCAGCTCTGGGACGAGCTGACCGAGGAGCGCTACGGCGTGCAGGACCCCAAGCACCGCCGCTTCCGCTACGGCGTCCAGGTCAACTCCCTGGGCCTCACCGAGGCGCAGCCGGAGAACAACGTCCAGCGCATCGTCCTCGAGATGCTCGCCGTGACCCTGTCCAAGGACGCCCGCGCCCGCGCCGTGCAGCTGCCGGCGTGGAACGAGGCACTCGGGCTGCCCCGGCCGTGGGACCAGCAGTGGTCGCTGCGGCTGCAGCAGGTGCTCGCCTACGAGACCGACCTGCTGGAGTACGACGACCTGTTCACCGGCTCGGTCGTCGTCGAGAAGAAGGTGGCCGAGCTCGTCGATGGCGCCCGCGCCGAGATCGCCCGTGTGCAGCAGATGGGCGGGGCCGTCGCGGCCGTCGAGTCCGGCTACATGAAGGGCGAGCTGGTGGCCTCCCTGGCCGAGCGCCGGCGCCGGATGGAGAGCGGCGAGGACGTCGTCGTCGGCGTCAACAGGTTCGACACCACCGAGCCGAACCCGCTGACCGCCGACCTCGACGCCGCCATCATGGTCGTGGACCCGGCGGTCGAGAACGCCGCGCAGGAGGCCGTCCGGAAGTGGCGGGCCGAGCGGGACCAGGAGGCGGCCGACAAGGCCCTGGACGCCCTCCGTGAGGCCGCGTCCTCCGACGTGAACCTGATGCCGGCCACCCTCGACTGCGCCCGCGCCGGCGTGACCACAGGGGAGTGGGCCGGCGCGCTGCGCGAGGTCTTCGGGGAGTACCGGGCCCCCACCGGCGTCGCCGCCGCCAGCGGGGGCGGGGAGGCCGACGAGGCCCTCACCGAGGTCCGGGAGCGGGTGCGCGCCACCGGTGCGGAGCTCGGTGGCCGGCTGCGCTTCCTCGTCGGCAAGCCGGGGCTCGACGGCCACTCCAACGGCGCCGAGCAGATCGCCGTGCGCGCCCGCGACGCCGGGTTCGAGGTGATCTACCAGGGCATCCGGCTGACGCCGGCCCAGATCGTGAGCGCCGCCGTGGAGGAGGACGTGCACGTCGTCGGCCTGTCGGTGCTCTCCGGCTCCCACCTGCAGGTGGTGCCGGCGGTCTTGCAGGGGCTCCGCGAGGCCGGGCTGGACGACGTGCCGGTCGTGGTCGGCGGGATCATCCCCGACAGCGACGCCCGGCGGCTGCGCGAGCAGGGCGTGGCCCGCGTCTTCACCCCGAAGGACTTCGGGTTGAACGACATCATGGGGCAGGTCGTCGACGTGGTCCGCGAGGCCAACGGCCTCCCGGACCGGGTCCCCGCCCCGGCGTGACCACCGGGCCGAACCGGACGTCGACGCCCGGGGAGAACAGGACGCTGTCCGGCGGGCCCGGCAGGTCGGCCAGGCCGGCGGCGGCGAGCAGGGAGTCGTCGAGGTCGGCGACCTCCGCCCGGTGCAGCGGCCACTCCGGGTGCTCGTTGGGCCAGTACGCCGGACCGCCTCGTCCGGGCCGGTGCAGCCCCCACCGGGCGGTCAGGAAGTGCTCCAACGGGCCCGGCCGGTCCAGCCGGCGGCCCACGTCGACGGTGAGCGTGCTGCGCGCACCGGCGGGGCCGGGCCAGCGCCGGCGGCAGCGGTAGGTGACGCGGTCGCCGGCGCGGTCGATCCGCATGTGCGACCACGCGTACGGCAGCCGTGCCACCCAGCGCGCGGTCACCACGGGGAGCAGGCGCTCGGCGTCCAGCGACCGGAAGACGACGCCCCGCCGGCCCTGGGCGTCCACCGAGTAGAGCCGCACGTTCGTCTCGGCGAACGAGCCGAGGTAGGGGATGCCCGGCGTCCCGAACAGCCCGATCCGCACCATGCGGAACGGGATGAGCCCGACGTAGGTGGCGCCGTCCAGCACGTCGGGGCGGGTCCCGGCCGGGAGCAGCGGAGCGACCCGCGCGGGGTCCACCGCCCAGTGGAGGAACGCGACGTCGCGCCAGCCCTGGGTGAACACGGTGCGGCCGGCCGGTCGCGGCGCGGTCGGGCTGAGCGGTTCGACGTCGGGCACGGACCCAGCGTCCCCCCTCGCGCGGCGATCGTCGTTGCCGACCGGGGCCGGGCATGGTGGGGTCGGGGCATGGCTGACGGTGCACCCCGGGTCGAGCGCGACGGCGACGTCGTCCGCATCACGATGACGCGCGCGGGGAAGCGCAACGCGCTCTCCCGCGAGCACCTCACGCAGCTGCTCGCCGCGGTCACCGAGGCGGGCGAGAGCGACGCCGCGGCCGTCGTGCTCGGCGCCGAGGGTCCGGTGTTCAGCGCGGGCCACGACTTCGCCGACGTCGCCGGGGCCTCGCTGCCCGAGGTGCGCAGCCTGCTGCAGCTGTGCACCGAGCTGATGCAGACCGTCCAGGACGTGCCGCAGGTCGTCGTGGCGCGGGTGCACGCCCTCGCGACGGCGGCCGGCTGCCAGCTGGTGGCCTCGTGCGACCTCGCCGTCGCCGCAGAATCCGCGGGCTTCGCCGCACCCGGCGGCAAGGGCGGCTGGTTCTGCCACACGCCCATGGTGGCGATCGCCCGCAACGTCGGCCGCAAGCGCGCCATGGAGCTGGCGCTGACCGGCGACGTCATCGACGCCGCGACGGCGCTGGACTGGGGGCTGGTGAACCGCGTGGTGCCCGACGCCGAGCTGGACGCCGCCGTCGACGAGCTGGTGGAGCGGGCCACCCGTGGCTCGCGGGCGAGCAAGGCCTGGGGCAAGCAGACGATGTACGCCCAGCTGGACCGCCCCGAGCGCGACGCCTACGCGACCGCGATCGAGGTCATGGCGGCGGCGAGCCAGCTGCCCGGCGCGCGCGAGGGCATGGCCTCCTTCCTGGAGAAGCGCCGCCCCGTCTGGCCGGACTGAAGAAGGACCACGGTGAAGCCGGCCACAGCGCGGAATGCGCGGGCGCCGGGAAGCCCTGACCCACGCGTGCAGAACATCTGGGGCCTGACGCGGCGGCGGACCGTCGACTTCGGCCGCGTGACGGTGGACCGCTGTCGGGGCTGACGCGCCCCCGCCCGGTCATCTCTCATCCAGAACGGAAACACCCCCGTGCTCGCTCGTCTCCGCCGCCTGCCCTTCGCGGCGCAGGTCCTCCTCGCCCTGGTCGTGGGCGTCGCCCTCGGCTTCGTCGCCCGTGAGATCGGCCCCGTCGCCGACGGCTCGCCCAACTGGCTCACCAGCACCCTCCAGACCATCGGCGGCACCTTCGTCACGCTGCTGAAGACCCTCGTCCCGCCGCTGATCGTCACCGCGGTGATCGTCAGCATCGCGAACCTCAAGCAGGTCTCCAACGCCGCGAGGCTCGCCGCCCAGACGCTGCTCTGGTTCGCGATCACCGCGCTGATCGCCGTCGCCATCGGGATCGGGCTCGGCCTGCTCACCCAGCCCGGCCGCAACAGCTCGGTCGACGCCGCGGCGCAGGCCGACCCCGGCCGCACCGGCTCCTGGTTCGACTTCCTCAACGGCATCGTCCCCGGCAACATCCTGGGCCTGCAGGGCTCCGCGGAGGGTGCCCTGTCGTTCAACGTCCTCCAGCTGATCGTCATCGCCGCCGTCATCGGCATCGCGGTGCTCAAGGTCGGCGAGGCAGCCGAGCCCTTCCTCGGCGTCGTCCGATCGGCGCTCGCCGTCGTCCAGAAGGTGCTGTGGTGGGTCATCCTCCTGGCGCCGCTGGGCACCGTCGGCCTGATCGGCAACGCCGTCGCCAGCTACGGCTGGGAGTCCCTGGGCTCGCTCGGCGTCTTCGCCGGGGCCGTCTACGCGGGTCTGGCGATCGTGCTCTTCGTCGTCTACCCGGTGCTCCTGCGCGCCCACGGCCTCTCGCCGCTGCGCTGGTTCGCGGGCGCCTGGCCGGCGATCCAGCTGGCCTTCGTCTCGCGCTCCTCGATCGGCACGCTGCCGGTGACCGAGCGGGTGACCGAGCAGAACCTCGGCGTCCCGCGGTCCTACGCCTCGTTCGCCGTCCCGCTGGGCGCGACGACGAAGATGGACGGCTGCGCGGCGATCTACCCCGCGCTCGCGGCGATCTTCGTCGCCCAGTTCTTCGGGGTGGACCTGGGCCTCACCGACTACCTGCTCATCGCCCTGGTGTCGGTCATCGGCTCGGCCGCCACCGCGGGCGTCACCGGCGCGGTGGTCATGCTGACCCTCACGCTCTCCACCCTCGGCCTGCCCCTGGCCGGCGTGGGCCTGCTGCTGGCCGTCGACCCGATCCTCGACATGGGGCGCACCGCGGTCAACGTCGCCGGTCAGGCGCTGGTGCCCACGATCGTGGCCCGGCGGGAGGGCATCCTCGACCTCGAGCGCTACCGCTCGACGAGGACGGTCGACCCGCTGGCCCCGGCCGAGGAGCGCGGCGGCGTCGACGCCGACCTGCGGGAGCCCGCGACCGCCTGAGAACACCCCTGCACGGGCCCGGACCTCCCAGGAGGTCCGGGCCCGTCGCTCATCCCTCGGTCAGGTCCGCGCAGCCGGACTCGTGCGGCAGCAGCGGCCGCAGCTGCGCCGACCACCGCGACCCGTCGTCCCCGACCCACGGGGTGGCCGAGCTGCCCTCCGCCGCCGCCTCGAGCACCGCCTGCGCCTGCTCGCCGGTGGCCGTCACGCAGGTGATGCCCGGCCCGATCGGCTCGCCCGGGAGCTCCGGCCCCGGCCACGGCAGCTCCGGCTGGGCCGGGTCCACGTCGACGTAGGGGCTCACCACCGCCGCGACGGCGTCGGGCTGGTACGGCTCGGGGCCGGACACCCGGTCGGCACCCAGCGCGGCGACCGGGTCGCGCAGCGCCTCGGCGAGCTCCGCGAGCCGGGCGCGCGCGGCCGCCTGCTCCTCGGTGATCCCGGTGTCGAACCCGGTCGGCAGCCCGCCGTCCGGCTCCCGCTCGGGCCCCACGCCGAGGGCGTACACCTCGCGGGTGACCGTCTCCCCGCCGGTGCGGACGGTGAACCGGGTGCTGGTCACGTCCGCGACCGGCGGGCTGCCGAGGTCGCCGGTCTCGGTGACACCGGCGGCCACCGCCCGGTCGACGAGGTCGCGCACCCCGCCGTCCCCGAGCCGGTACACCTGCAGGTTGGGCAGCGCCGGGGCGGGCCAGATGGCGATGACCGGCCCGTCGGTGATGAGCCGGCCGTCGGCGTAGAGGGTCGCCGACGGCAGTCGGCTGGCCAGCATGGCCGGCGTGGTGAAGCCACCGACCTCGCTCACCTGCAGCACGACGGTGGCGTCCTCCTCCGCGGGGGACGGCGACGGATCGGCGGCGGGCGCACCGCCGGCGCCACCGCCCGCGGCGTCGGCGCAGGCGCTCAGGAGCAGGGCCAGGACCAGGAAGATGACGGCGCGCAGGGGACGGGTGCTCATACCGCGTACGACGGGTAGGGGCGCCCGGGAGGTTCCGCGTGGGGGTTCACGCCGGGAGGCTCTGGAGGACCTCGGCCGCCGGTCGCGGCCGGCCGAACAGGTGGCCCTGCCCGTAGCGGACCCCGCGGGTGACCAGGGCATCGCGCTCGGCGGCGTGCTCGACGCCCTCGGCGGCCGCGTAGTCGTCGACCGCTCGGTGAAGAGCGAGACCCACGCGACTTCCGTGCCCAGGCGGGCGCGAGCGGCGTCAGGAGCCAGTGCACCCAGTCGCCGGCGGTGGTCTGCTCACGGGCGGCACCCGCCCATTCTCCGCCGGTGCGCCCCGTGCCAGCGCGAGATCGGCCCGCCCATCCCCGTGACTGCCGTCGGCGGCGCCGGCGCGGGCCGGTACCGTCGGCGCCCGTGCGTCTGGTCATCGCCCGCTGCTCCGTCGACTACGTCGGCCGGCTCACCGCCCACCTGCCCATGGCGACCCGCCTCCTCCTGGTCAAGGCCGACGGCTCGGTGTCGGTGCACGCCGACGACCGCGCCTACAAGCCGCTGAACTGGATGAGCCCGCCGTGCCGGCTGGACGAGGCGCTCTCCGACGGCGCGGGCACCTGGACGGTGACGAACAAGGCGGGCGAGCAGCTGATCATCAGCATCGACGAGGTGCTGCACGACCACGCCCAGGAGCTCGGCGTCGACCCCGGGCTGCAGAAGGACGGCGTCGAGGCCGAGCTGCAGCGGCTGCTGGCACTGCACGTGGAGACCTTCGGGCAGGGCTGGACCCTGGTGCGGCGGGAGTACCCGACGGCGATCGGCCCGGTGGACCTGCTCTGCCGGGACGCCGACGGCGGGGTCGTCGCGGTGGAGGTCAAGCGGCGGGGCGAGATCGACGGCGTCGAGCAGCTCACCCGCTACCTGGACCTGCTCAACCGCGACCCGCTGCTGGCCCCGGTGAAGGGCGTCTTCGCCGCGCAGGAGATCAAGCCGCAGGCGCGCGTGCTGGCGCAGGACCGGGGGATCGACTGCGTCACCGTGGACTACGCCGTCCTCAAGGGCACCGACGACCCCTCCCAGCGGCTGTTCTGACCGGGGCCCCTCCGCCCCCACCGAGCCGGAGCAGAGGGGCCGGGGAGCGCTGGTCGTCGTGATGAGAGACTTCCCGCGATCACCGGCGATGGGAGACGGCAACGTGGCCAGGGAACTGAACGAGGTCGGCGTCGTGGGGCTGGGCACCATGGGTGCCGGCATCACCGAGGTGCTGGCACGGGCGGGGCTGTCGGTCACCGCCGTCGAGGTCACCGGCGAGGCGCTCGAGCGCGGTCGCGGGCACCTGGAGCAGTCGACCGACCGGGCGGTCGCCCGCGGCAAGCTCGACCCGGCCGACCGCGACGCCATCTTCGAGCGCATCCGCTTCTCCACCTCGCTGGAGGACCTCGCGACCGCGGAGCTGGTGATCGAGGCCATCCCCGAGCGCATGGAGCTCAAGGCCGACACCTTCGCCAAGCTGGACAAGATCTGCCCGCCGGACACGATCCTGGCGACCAACACGTCCAGCCTCTCGGTGACCGAGCTCTCGGTGGTCACCGGCCGGCCGAGCAAGGTCATCGGGATGCACTTCTTCAACCCTGCCCCGGTGATGAAGCTCGTCGAGGTCGTCCGCACCGTGGTCACCGAGCCCGAGGTCGTCGAGACCGTCGAGGCGCTGGCCGAGCGACTGGGCAAGGTCGACGTCACCATCGGCGACAAGGCCGGGTTCATCGCCAACGCGCTGCTGTTCGGCTACCTCAACCACGCGGTCTCGATGTACGAGAACCGCTACGCCTCCCGCGAGGACATCGACGCCGCGATGCGCCTGGGCTGCGGGCTCCCCATGGGGCCGCTCTCGCTCATGGACCTGATCGGCATCGACACCGCCTACGAGATCCTCGACACGATGTACAAGCAGTCGCGGAACCGGCTGCACGCGCCCAGCCCGGTCATCAAGCAGATGATGACCGCGGGGCTGCTGGGCCGGAAGTCCGGTCGCGGCTTCTACACCTACGCAGAGCCCGGTTCGGCCGAGGTGGTCGCGGACGCGCAGACCCCGACGCCGGGCGGCGCCGCTGCGGGCGCCCGCGACGTGCGGACCGTAGGCGTCGTCGGCTCGGGCACGATGGCCACCGGCATCATCGAGGTCGTCGCCAAGGGCGGCTACGACGTGCGCTTCGTCGCCCGCTCGCCCGAGAAGGTCGAGGGCGTCACGAAGGCGCTCACCAAGTCCCTGGACAAGCAGGTCGTGCGCGGCCGCCTCGAGGAGGCGGCCAAGGAGGAGATCCTCGGCCGGGTCACGGGGACGACGTCGCTGGACGACCTCGCCGACCGCGACCTGGTCATCGAGGCCGTGATCGAGTCGCTGCCGGTGAAGGAGGCGCTCTTCGCCAACCTCGGCGAGATCGCCAAGCCCGGCGCGGTGCTCGCCACCACCACCTCGAGCCTGCCGGTCATCGAGTGCGCCAAGGCCAGCGGCCGCCCGGCCGACGTGGTGGGCATGCACTTCTTCAACCCCGCGCAGGTCATGAAGCTGGTCGAGGTGGTCTCGACGATCTCCACCGCTCCCGACGCGGCCGCGACGATCCACGCGGTGTCGGCGAAGCTCGGCAAGCACGCCGTCTCCTGCACCGACCGCGCCGGGTTCATCGTGAACGCGCTGCTCTTCCCGTACCTGAACGACGCGGTGAAGATGCTGGAGGCGCACTACGCCACCGCCGACGACATCGACGCCGCCATGAAGGTCGGCTGCGGTTACCCGATGGGTCCCTTCGAGCTGCTGGACGTCGTCGGCCTCGACGTCTCGCTCGCGATCGAGCGGGAGCTCTACACCGAGTTCCGGGAGCCCGGGTTCGCGCCGGCGCCGCTGCTGGAGCACCTGGTCACCGCCGGATACCTCGGCCGCAAGACCGGTCGCGGGTTCCGGGACTACGCCGCCCGCTGACGGGTGCCCCGTCGCCGTCCACGGACCGGGTCGCGTCCTCCGGGACGCGACCCGGTCCGTCGTTCCGAGCAGGTCGAGGAGGCCTCCGACGGCGACTGGGTCGTCCGGGCCATCACCGGCGCCGCCACCGGGAAGTCCTACCGCTGCCCGGGCTGCGACCAGGAGATCCGCCCCGGCACGCCGCACGTGGTGACCTGGCCCGCCTTCGTCCGGGACTCCGACCTCGAGCCCTGGGACGTCGACTCGGCGGCCGACCGGCGCCGGCACTGGCACACGGCCTGCTGGCGCTCCCGCACCCGCCGCCGCTGAAGAAGGACCCCCCCACGCTCGCGAGCTCGGCGCGGGCCCCTGCAGCGAGGCCGTTCCATCAGGTCACGAGCTCGGCCGAGACCACCACGTTGTCGAGGTAGCTCCCCGCCGCCGCGTCGAACGCGCCGCCGCAGGTGATCAACCGGAGCTCCGCGGCCGGGGTCGGCGCGTAGACGGTCGTCCCCGGGAAGGCCGCCTTGGCGTACCGCTCGGTGGCGGTGACGCGGAAGCGGGCCACGCTGCCGTCGGCCCGGTCGACGAGCACCTCGTCGCCGGGGGAGAGCCCGGCGAGCGCGCCCAGCGCCCCCGCGCGCCCGCCGCCGTCCACGTGCCCGGCGAGGACCGCGGGACCGGGGGAGCCCGGGACGGGGCCGCCGGTGAACCAGCCGACCCTCGAGGGGTCCGCCGGCGGGACGAGGGCGCCCGCGTCGTCGAGGCCGGCGCCGACCACGGGCGCCTCGATGCCCGCGGCGGGGACGCGCAGGCGCACGGGAGCGGCGGTCGGCAGCCGCTCGACGGCGAGCCGCGGGGCCGCCGTCGCGACGGCGACCGCGCGGGGCAGCCAGCCGGTGAGGAGCCCGGCCGGGCCGCCCCCGGCCTCCACCGCACCCACGGGCCGGACGGCGAGCCCCGAGGCGTCGGCCACCACCCGCAGCTCCACGCCGCCCCCGGGGCGCTCCAGGGCGAGCACCGTGCGCACCGAGCCGGCGGGCAGGTCGAGCTCGGCCTCGTCGCCGGTCGTCGGCACGAGGGCTCGGTAGCGACCGCCGGGGACGGTCACGGCGGGGCCGGCGCCGGGCGAGGCGAGCCCGGCCGAGAGCCGCGGCCCACCGGGCACCAGGACGTCGAGCGGGCCGGCGGCGGGTGCGGCCGCGAGCACCCGGACGCGGGCCTCCCCGGCCGGTGGGGCGCTCAGGTCGTCCTCGACCGGTTGCAGGGCGAGGTGGGCGAAGGCGCCGGCGAGCACGACGGTCCGCGCCTGCCCGGGGGAGAGGTCGAGGCGTGTGGAGAGCACCGGCGGGGTGGACGCCGGTGCGCCGGCGGCCCGGATGCTGACCGCGTAGGCGCCCGAGGGCAGCTGCGTGTACGCGTCCACCTCGCCGTACCGCAGCCCGGGCGCGACCACCGGGCCCGGGTCGGTGAGGACCTCCCCGGGCGGCGCGGCGGGGGTCAGCGCGACATCCACCGCGGGAGTGTCGGGGGAGAGGTGGGCGACCCGCAGCAGCCCCTCGCCGGGCTCCTCGGCCGCGGCGCGTACCGGCGCGGCGAGGAGGCCCAGCAGCAGCGCGAGGGTCAGGGCCACGACGGGCCAGAGCCCGCGCCGGCCCCCCGGGCTCAGGAGCGGCCCACCGGCTCGTCCACCGACTCCGTCGTCGACTCGTCCTGCGCGGCCGGGGTTCCGCCCGTGGTGGGCCGCGGCGGCAGCGGCAGCGCCCGGGTGGTCGGCTCGGCGCGCTGGACCGCCGGGAAGGTGGCGGTCACCGGGTCGATGCGGGTGGGCTGGCGGGCCGCCGCGGCCTCGCCCTCGCCCCGGGCGACGGCCGGCTGCTGACCCGTCTGGGGGCCGGCGACCTGGGCGGGGGACTGATCAGCGGTCGCCTCCGGGCGGTCGGCCTGCGCGGCCGGAGCCGTCTGCGGGGCGGTCGTCGGCTGGGCCGGGGCCTGCTGCGGTGCCGCCTGCTGCGGCCGGTCGCCCGGCCGGGCGGGCTGCTGGGGAGCGGCCTCGGCGGTGCGCGCGGTCGGCTGCGGGCGGCGCTCGGCCTCGGCGTCGTCACGGGACTGCTGGGCCCGGTCGCCCAGGTCGGGCAGGCTGTCGAGCAGGCGGCGGGCCTGCACGAGCCGGCTGGTCAGCTCGTCGCGGACCTCGCGGATGGCCTCGGCGCGGGCCTCGGCGTCGGCGACCAGCTGCGCGGCGTGCTGCTCGGCGGCGGAGATCCGCTGGCGGGCGGCCTGGGTGGAGACGCGCTCGCGCTCCTCCTCGACCCGCGCGGCCTCGGCCCGGCGGGCGCGCTGCGCGATGTCGAAGTCCTCCTCGACCTTGGCGCGGCGGGCCTGGGACTCGGCGTCGAGCCGGGCGACCCGCTCCTGGGCCTTGGCGACCAGCTCGTCGGCCCGCTGCTGGGCCTTCTGCGCGATCTGCTCGGCGCTGTGCCGCGCCTCGGCGATCATCCGCTCGACCTCGGCCTGCCCGGCGGCGTGGCGCTCCAGCAGCGCCCGCTCCTCGGCGGCGGTCTGCTCGCGCACGGCCATCGCGTCGACCTCGGCGGCGCGGCGGATCTCGCCCGCCTCCTCCTCGGCCAGCTGCAGCATGTGCTGGATGCGCTCGCTGATGTTCTCGAACGTGGGAGCGGCGGCGCTGGCGGCCTTGCGGCGCAGCGACTCGATCTCGCCGTGGAGCGCCGAGAGCTGGCTGGCCAGGTCGCTGGAGCGGGCGACGGCGGCGTCGCGGTCGGCGAGCGCGATGCGGAAGTCCGCCTCCAGCCGCTCGATCGTGTCGGCGACCTGGCTGCGGTCGTACCCCCGCAGGACCACGTCGAACGAGTGCTGGGCCTCGTGCATCGGCATATCACGGCGGGGGTCGCTCATGGGTTCATCCTCGCAGAAGGGCAGGGGCACGTCATCGTCCTGGGCCTGGTGCGCCACAGGTGTGCCGGCGGCCCGGGTGACACGCCGGGTGACGCGCAGGGGGCCGGGCCGCAGCGCGGCCCGGCCCCAGGCGACCGGAACGGCCCCGTCCAGAGGCTCACCCCGAGCCTG
Organism: Blastococcus sp. SYSU DS0541; assembly: GCF_054050875.1. Classification (NCBI taxonomy): domain Bacteria; kingdom Bacillati; phylum Actinomycetota; class Actinomycetes; order Geodermatophilales; family Geodermatophilaceae; genus Blastococcus; species Blastococcus sp. SYSU DS0541. The sequence continues at coordinate 321,534 of NZ_JBJHAD010000001.1, forward strand.
CGAGGGGTGAGGGGGACGGGGTCCTTCGTCAGACCCCGCGGAAGCGGTTGATCGCGTCGATGTGCTTGGCGCGCTTCTCGGCGTCCTTGACCCCGAGCCCTTCCTGGGGGGCGAGGGTCAGGACGCCGACCTTGCCCTGGTGGGCGTTGCGGTGGACGTCGAGGGCGGCCTGGCCGACCTCCTCCATCGGGTAGACCTTCGACAGGGTGGGGTGGATGAGGCCCTTGTCGATGAGCCGGTTGGCCTCCCACGCCTCCTTGTAGTTGGCGAAGTGCGAGCTCAGGATCTTCTTGAGATTCATCCACAGGTACCGGTTGTCGTACTCGTGCATGTATCCCGTGGTCGAGGCGCAGGTGATGATCGTCCCGCCCTTCTTGGCCACGTAGACGCTGGCGCCGAAGGTCTCCCGGCCCGGGTGCTCGAAGACGATGTCGACGTCCTCACCACCGGTCAGCTCACGGATCCTCTTCCCGAAGCGCTGCCACTCCTTGGGGTCCTGGGTGTCGTCGTCCTTCCAGAACTGGTAGCCCTCGGCGGATCGGTCGATCACCAGCTCGGCGCCCATCTTCCGGACGATCTCGGCCTTCTCCGGGCTGCTGACCACGCACACCGGGATCGCGCCGCCGTTGAGCGCCATCTGGGTGGCGTAGGACCCCAGGCCGCCCGAGGCGCCCCAGATGAGCACGGTGTCGCCCTGCTTCATGTTGGCGCCGTTCTTGCTCACCAGCTGGCGGTAGGCGGTCGAGTTGACCAGGCCGGGGCTGGCGGCCTCCTCCCAGGAGAGGTGGGCGGGCTTGGGCATGAGCTGGTTGCTCTTGACCAGGGCCAGCTCGGCGAGACCGCCGAAGTTGGTCTCGAAGCCCCAGATGCGCTGCTGCGGGTCCATCATCGTGTCGTCGTGGCCGGCCGGGTCCTCGAGCTCCACGGAGAGGCAGTGCGCGACGACCTCGTCGCCCGGCTTCCACTTGTTCACGCCGGGGCCCACGCGCAGGACGACGCCGGCCAGGTCGGAGCCGACCACGTGGTAGGGCAGGTCGTGCCGCTTGGTGAGCTCGGAGACGCGGCCGTAGCGCTCGAGGAAGCCGAAGGTGGAGACCGGCTCGAAGATCGACGTCCAGACGGTGTTGTAGTTCACCGAGGACGCCATGACGGCCACGATCGCCTCGCCCGGGCCGAGCTCCGGGGTGGCGACCTCCTCGACGTGGAGGGACTTGCGCGGGTCCTTCTCCTTCGTGGTCAGGCCCACGAACATGTCCTGCTCGTCCTTGCGGACCAGCACGGCGCGGTAGGACTCCGGCACGGCCAGGCCGCCGAGGGCGTCCAGCTGGTCGGCGAGGATGGCGTCCCTGATCTCGTTCACGCGAACTCCTGGGTCATAGGTGGCCGTCGTCGGCCAGGCTCGGAGGGCGGTGCGGGTGCGGAGAGGTTACCGATGGGTAACCGGGCGGCTCGGGGTGGTCAGCGCGCGGAGGTCGGGGCCGGCTCGACGAGCTCGACGAGGACGCCGCCGGCGTCCTTGGGGTGGACGAAGTTCACGCGGCTGTCCGACGTGCCGCGCTTGGGCGTGTCGTAGAGCAGCCGCAGTCCGCGCTCGCGCAGCGTGGCGCTCACCGCCTCGACGTCGTCGACCCGGAAGGCCAGCTGCTGCAGGCCGGGGCCGGAGCGGCCGATGAACTTGGCGATGGTGGAGTCCGGGGTCAGCGGCGCGAGCAGCTGGATCCTGGTCTCGCCGGTGCCGACGGCGAGCATGGCCTCGCGCACGCCCTGCTCCTCGTTCGTCTCCTCGTGCACCGAGTGCACCCCGAAGGCGCGGGCGTAGAAGGCGATCGCCTCGTCCAGGTCGGGGACGGCGATGCCCACGTGGTCGATGGTCGTCAGCAGGCCCTCGGGCAGGCCGGGGCGGGCGGCGTCGTTGCTCACCCGACGCATATTGCCGCCAAGACGTCTGAGACGACAGGTCGATGTGGCGCGCCTCACCCCGGGGACGTGACCGCGGCCACTCGTCCGGCCCTGCCGCCGGTCCGGCGCCCGTCCTATCCTTCCCGGGAGGCCCGACGCCGCGCCGGTACCACCGTCGCGGTGCGTCCCGACAACGTGGTCGCCACCGGCGGCGGCCCGGCACTGGAGGCAGCATGTCCCGCTCGGTCATCGTCAGCGGCGCCCGCACCCCGATGGGGCGGCTCCTCGGCTCGCTCAAGGACTTCTCGGCGGCCGACCTCGGCGGTGTCGCCATCAAGGCCGCGCTCGAGCGCGCCGGCATCTCCGGCGACCAGGTCGACTACGTGATCATGGGTCAGGTCATCCAGGCCGGCGCCGGGCAGAACCCCGCCCGCCCGGCGGCGGTGGCCGGCGGCATCCCCATGTCGGTGCCGTCGCTGACCATCAACAAGGTCTGCCTCTCCGGCATGAACGCCATCGCGCTGGCCGACCAGCTCATCCGCGCCGGTGAGTACGACGTGGTCGTCGCCGGTGGCATGGAGTCGATGACGCAGGCCCCGCACCTGCTGGCGGGCTCCCGCACGGGCACCAAGTACGGCGACACGACGCTCATCGACTCGATGGCCCACGACGGCCTCTCGGACACCTTCGACCAGGTGGCGATGGGCGCGCTCACCGAGCAGGCGAACAGCCGCTACGACCTGACCCGCGAGGAGCAGGACGAGTTCGCCGCGGCGAGCCACCAGAAGGCCGCCCGCGCCGCGAAGGACGGCATCTTCGACGAGGAGATCACCCCCGTCCTCATCCCGCAGCGCAAGGGCGACCCGATCGAGTTCCGCGAGGACGAGGGCATCCGCCCGGACACCACCGCGGAGAGCCTCTCCAAGCTCAAGCCGGCCTTCGCGAAGGACGGCACGATCACGGCCGGCACCGCCTCGCAGATCTCCGACGGCGCCTGCGCGGTCGTGGTCATGAGCGCCGAGAGGGCCGCCGAGCTCGGTTGCACCGTGATCGCCGAGATCGGTGCGCACGGCGTCGTCGCCGGGCCGGACGCCACGCTGCAGAGCCAGCCGTCGCGGGCGATCCAGAAGGCCTGCGAGCGCGAGGGCATCGACCCGAAGTCCCTCGACCTGGTCGAGCTGAACGAGGCCTTCGCGGCCGTCGGCATCGTCTCGACCCGCGAGCTCGGCATCGACCCGGAGAAGGTGAACCCCAACGGTGGTGCCATCGCCCTGGGCCACCCGATCGGCATGAGCGGCGCCCGGATCGTCCTGGACCTCGCGCTGGAGCTGCGCCGCCGCGGTGGCGGCGTCGGCGCGGCCGCGCTCTGCGGTGGCGGTGGCCAGGGCGACGCGCTGATCCTGCACGTGCCCGCGAAGGCGTGACGACAGAGGGGACCGCGGTCCAGACGCCGGCTCCGGGCGCCCCTCGCGGGCGCCGCTCCCGGCGGTCCACCGACGTCCCGACCCTGGTCGAGCGCGCCCGCGAGGGCGACGCCCGGTCGGTGGCCCGGCTGATCTCCCTGGTGGAGGACGCGAGCCCTGCGCTGCGCGAGGTGGCCGCCGCGCTGACCCCGCACACCGGCCACGCGCAGGTCATCGGGCTCACCGGGTCCCCGGGCGTCGGCAAGTCGACGTCGACCACCGCGCTGGTCCGCGCGCTGCGGCAGGCCGGCAAGCGGGTCGGGGTCCTCGCCGTCGACCCGTCGTCCCCCTTCTCCGGGGGCGCGCTGCTCGGCGACCGCGTGCGCATGCAGGACCACGCCGGCGACAGCGGCGTCTTCATCCGCTCGATGGCCTCCCGCGGCCACCTCGGCGGGCTGTCGTGGGCCACCCCGCAGGCGCTGCGGGTCCTCGACGCGGCCGGCTGCGACGTCGTGCTCGTCGAGACCGTGGGCGTCGGCCAGTCCGAGCTGGAGATCGCCTCGCTCGCCGACACCACGCTCGTGCTCGTCGCGCCGGGCATGGGCGACGGCATCCAGGCCGCGAAGGCCGGCATCCTCGAGGTCGCCGACGTCTTCGTGGTGAACAAGGCCGACCGGGACGGCGCGGACCAGACCGTCCGCGACCTGCGCTACATGCTCTCCCTCGGCGGGCGGCACTCCGAGGCCGGGCACTGGCGCCCGCCGATCTGCCGCACGGTGGCCGCCCGCGACACCGACAACGGCATCGACGAGGTCCTGGTGAGGATCGAGGAGCACCGGCAGTGGCTGGAGTCCTCGGGCGAGGGGCACCGCCGGCGCAGCGAGCGGGCCGCCCGCGAGATCGAGGCGATCGCGCTGGCCACCCTGCGGGAGCGGATGGGCGACGTGCGCGGCTCGGCGGCGCTCGGCGCCCTGGCCGACGCGGTGGTCGGCGGCGGGACCGACCCGTACCGCGCCGCGGACGAGCTGCTCGGCCAGCTGTAGCCGCTGACCGGGCGGCTCCGACGCGGGGCGGCCAGGATGGACGGGTGAACGGGAAGCCGGACGCCGTCGTCGTCGGAGCGGGACCCAACGGCCTGGCCGCGGCGCTCCGGCTGGCAGCCGCGGGCCTGCGGGTGCAGGTGGTGGACGCGGGCGAGCGCCCCGGCGGCGGCATGCGCACCGAGGAGCTCATGCGCCCGGGCTTCCACCACGACGTCTGCTCGACGGTGCAGCCGCTGGCCGTCGCGGCGCCCTTCTTCCGCGAGTTCGACCTGCCGTCACGCGGGGTGCGCCTCGTGCACCCGCAGGTCAACTACGCCCATCCCCTGGACGGCGGGCGGGCGGCGGTCTCCCACCGCTCCCTGGAGGAGACCGCAGCCGGCCTCGGCGTGGACGCGGCGGCCTACCGGCGGCTGTTCGAGCCGCTGGTGGAGCACGGCACCGACGTCGTCGACTTCTTCCTCACCAGCCGGCTGCGGAGCCTGCCGACCCGCAGCGTGCCGCAGATCGCGCGGTTCGGGCTGACCGGCCTGCCGAACGTGAGCTGGCTGGCGCACCGGTACTTCGAGACCGACGAGGGGCGAGCGCTGCTCGGGGGCGCCGCCGCCCACGGCATGCTCGACCTCAGCCAGCCGCTCACCTCGGCCCTGGGCATGCTGCTGACGATGCTGTCCCACCACGTCGGCTGGCCGCTGATCGAGGGTGGGTCGCAGCGGCTCGCCGACGCCATGGTGACGGCGCTCGAGGAGCAGGGCGGCGAGGTGGTCACCAGGCACCTGGTCACCGACCTGCGCGAGTTCGAGGACGTGCCCGCCGTCCTTCTCGACACCACCCCCGAGGCGTTCGTCCGCATGGCCGGCGACCGGGTGCACGAGGGCTACCGACGCTGGGTGCGGCGCTACCGGCACGGACCGGGGGTGTTCAAGATCGACTGGATCCTCTCGGAGCCGGTGCCGTGGACCAACCCCGACGTCCGGCGGGCCGGGACGATCCACGTCGCCGGCGACCTCGAGGAGACGATCGCGGGGGAGCGGGCGCCCAACGAGGGCCGGCTCACCGACCGCCCCTACGTGCTCGCCGTGCAGCCGACCGTGCCGGATCCCAGCCGTGCGCCCGAGGGCGGGCACATCTTCTGGGCCTACGTGCACGTGCCGCACGCCTCCGACGCCGACATGACGGAGGCGATCGAGCGGCAGGTGGAGCGGTTCGCACCCGGGTTCCGGGACACCGTCGTCGAGCGCGCCACCAAGACCGCCGTGCAGATGGAGCGGTGGAACCCCACCTACCGGGGCGGCGACATCTCCAACGGCCAGGCCACCCTGCGCCAGATGCTGGCCCGCCCGGTGCCGCGCTGGAACACCTACAAGACGCCGGTGCGCGGGGTGTACCTCGCGTCGTCGGCCACCCCGCCCGGGCCCGCCGTCCACGGGGCCTGCGGCGACAACGCCGCCCGCGTGGCGCTGCGCGAGGTGTTCGGCGTGCGGCACGTCCCGCCGCTGCGCCCACCGCTGCGCTGATCGAGGCAGCGGTGGGCCACAGCCGCCGGACCCCGCCACCGGCGGCCCCCAGGGGTCCGCCGCGTGGCTGCCCCGGTCGCCGACGGGTCCGTCGGGTGACTACTTGCGCACGGTGACCGTCGACTGCATCCACGGATGGATGAGGCACTCGAACTTGTGCACCCCGGGCTCCAGGTGCTCGACCACGTGGTGCCCGCCCGGTGGCACGCCGGTCTCGACGAAGCCGCGGGGAACGGACACCCCGGGCTGCACTTCCACGAGGTCGGCGCACTCGGCGACGGGGGTGAGTCCCAGCAGCGCGTTGACGTCGTCCACGCAGCCCCCGCCGAAGCGCTCGACCTCGGTGAAGGTGTGGAACTCCCCGCCGACGCCCACGACGTGCAGCGAATCGCCGTGGCGCACCGTGGTCCGGTCCGGGTGGAACCGCCACTTCCCGTGCTCGCCGTCGTCGAGCAGTTCCTCGACGAACTCGTCGAACGTGGTGTCGCCGTCACCGACGCAGGTGCCTGGTCCCACCGCCTCGTCGAAGCTGGCCGGGTCGCAGTCGTCCTGCGCTTCGATCACTTCCACGTGGCCGCCGCCGTGGCCGCCGCCGTGGGCGCCTGCCGTCGCCGGTACCGCCAGCAGGCCCGCGGCGCTCAGAGCCACCGCGCCTGTCAACAGCTTGGACCTCATCGAAGCCTCCCGGGGTGGGTGTCCCCCCGCGGAGAGGAAACCTAGGGACTCGGCGTGCCCCTGGGCCGGGTCGCCGGCGCGGCGCGCGTCGCCGGTCTCGGCGATGCGGAGGGTCGCCACCGTGCGCAACCCTCGTGCACTGGCGGCGGTGACGGGGAGCCGTCGGGCCACGCCGGGATCCCCGCCCATCGAGCGGTACCGTGCGCCGCATGGTCCGACCGCTGGGGCTGCCGTTCGACCCGATCGAACGCGCCGGGGAGAGGTGGGAGGAGCACTTCGGCCCGTCGTCGGCGATGCGGGCGGCGACGTCGGTGTTCCGCGTCCAGCAGATCCTGCTCGCCCGCTTCGACGCGGTCCTGCGACCGCTGGAGCTGACCTTCGCCCGGTACGAGGTGCTCGTGCTCCTCACCTTCAGCCGGTCGGGGGAGCTGCCGCTGAAGGTGATCGGCAGCCGGCTGATGGTCCACCCGACCAGCGTCACGAACGCCATCGACCGGCTGGTGGCCGCCGGGTACGTCGACCGCCGCCCCAACCCCGCGGACGGCCGCGGTGTCCTCGCGGCGATCACCGCACGCGGCCGCGCCGTCGTGGAGGAGGGGACGCGGGCGCTGACCGATCTCGAGTTCGGGCTGGGGGACCTCGCGGAGGAGGAGCACGAGGTGCTGTTCACGACGTTGCGCCGGGTCCGGCTCGGGGCCGGGGACGTCGCGGACGACGCGCCGTGACGCTCGACACACGATAGTTGGACGTCCTAGCATCTCGGCATGAGCGACGACGCCCGGCAGCGGTGGCAGCAGCGGTACGACGCGGCGCTCGCCGCGGGGCGGGTCCGGGACGCGGACTTCACCACGCTCTCCGGCGTCGAGGTCGACCCGGTGTACGGCCCGGCCGACGAGAGCGCCGTCGAGGGGTTCGAGCGGATCGGCTATCCGGGGGAGTTCCCCTTCACCCGGGGGCTGCACGCCACCGGCTACCGCGGCCGGGCCTGGACCATCCGGCAGTTCGCGGGGTTCGGGAACGCCCAGCAGACCAACGAGCGCTACAAGATGATCCTGGCCGAGGGCGGCGGCGGCCTGTCCGTGGCCTTCGACATGCCCACGCTCATGGGCCGCGACTCCGACGACCCCCGCAGCCTCGGCGAGGTCGGGCACTGCGGCGTCGCCGTGGACTCCGCCGTCGACATGGACGCGCTCTTCGACGGCATCGACCTCGAGGCGACGACGACGTCGATGACCATCAGCGGCCCCGCCGTCCCGGTCTTCTGCATGTACCTGGTGGCCGCCGAGCGCCAGGGGGCCGACATCGGCCGGCTCAACGGCACGCTGCAGACCGACATCTTCAAGGAGTACATCGCGCAGAAGGAGTGGCTCTTCCCCCCGGAGCCGCACCTGCGCCTGATCGGCGACCTCATGGAGTACTGCGCCGAGCACATCCCGGCGTACAAGCCGATCAGCGTCTCGGGCTACCACATCCGCGAAGCCGGCTCGACCGCCGCGCAGGAGCTCGCCTACACCCTGGCTGACGGCTTCGCCTACGTGGAGCTGGGCCTGGACCGGGGGCTGGACATCGAGACCTTCGCGCCCGGCCTCTCCTTCTTCTTCGACGCGCACATCGACTTCTTCGAGGAGATCGCCAAGTTCCGGGCCGCCCGCCGCATCTGGGCGCGCTGGCTGCGCGACGTCTACGGCGCACGGACGGAGAAGGCCCAGCAACTTCGCTTCCACACCCAGACGGCGGGGGTGAGCCTGACCGCGCAGCAGCCGGACAACAACATCACCCGGACGGCGGTGGAGGCGCTCGCGGCCGTCCTCGGCGGCACGCAGTCGCTGCACACCAACGCCCTCGACGAGGTGCTCGCGCTGCCCAGCGCCAAGGCGGCGCAGATCGCGCTGCGCACCCAGCAGGTGATCGCCGAGGAGACCGGCGTCATGAACGTCGCCGACCCGCTCGGCGGGTCCTGGTACGTCGAGGCGCTCACCGACGACCTCGAGCGGCAGGCCGAGGAGATCTTCGCCCGCATCCGCGACATGGGCACCGACGGCACGATCACCTCGGGCATCCTGCGCGGCATCGAGGACGGCTGGTTCACCGGCGAGATCGCCGAGGCGGCGTTCGTCTACCAGCGGGCGCTGGAGAAGGGCGACAAGAAGGTGGTCGGCGTGAACACGCTCACCGGCTCCGTCGATGCCCACGACAAGCTGGACATCCTGCGGGTCAGCCACGAGGTGGAGGTCGAGCAGAAGGCCGAGCTGGCCGGCCGCCGGCGGCAGCGGGACGACGACGCCGCCCGCGCGGCCGTCGCGCGGATGGTCGAGGTGTCGCGGACGGAGGCGAACATGGTCCCCGCGATGCTCGACGCCGCGCGCGCGGAGGCGACGCTCGGCGAGATCTGCGACGCCCTGCGCGCCGAGTGGGGTGGCTACACCGAGCCCGCCCGGTTCTGACGAGCGGGGCCCGGAGCGTCCCCGAGGAAGAACCGGGGGCCGCTCCGCGAGGGTCGTCCCGCGGGGCCGGGCCGGAGTCTCCCCGCGTGGGGCGACGGGACGGCTCCACGCAGGTCCGGAGGGCACCTGGCCGCGGTCGGAGCCCGAAGGGCGACAATAGGTGCATGCAGCCCACCCGCCCCGGACGTCCCGACCCGCGCGCGCAGGCACAGCAGGCCCAGATGGCCGCCGCCATGGCCGGCGCCGTCGACCTCGCCGCCGTCAAGGCCCGCTCGGAGGCCGCGGCGCGCGCCCAGGCCGCCCCGCCGCCGAGCGCCGCCGCCCCGGCGGGCGCACCGGGTGGTGCGGTCGTCGACGTCACCGAGGCCACCTTCCAGGCCGAGGTGCTGGACCGGTCGTTCCAGGTGCCGGTCGTGCTCGACCTGTGGGCCGAGTGGTGCGGGCCGTGCAAGCAGCTCTCCCCGGTGCTCGAGCGGCTGGCCGTCGAGGGTGGCGGCTCCTGGGTGCTGGCGAAGGTCGACGTCGAGGCCAACCCGGCGCTGGCGCAGGGGCTGCGCGTCCAGGGGATCCCCGCCGTCAAGGCGGTGTGGCAGGGGCAGCTGGTCGCCGAGTTCACCGGCGCGATCCCCGAGGAGCAGGCCCGCCAGTTCGTCACCGAGCTGGTGCAGGCCACCACCGGGGGCGCGGTCCCCGGCGCCGAGGCGCAGGAGGAGGCGGAGGACCCGCGACTGGACGCCGCCGAGGCCGCCCTCGAGCGCGGAGACCTCGCCGCGGCCGAGGCCGCCTACGAGGCGATCCTGGCCGAGGAGCCCGAACACCCCGACGCCGGCATCGCGCTGCGCCAGGTGCAGCTGTTCCGCCGGGCCGAGGAAGCGGGCCCGGACGCGCTGGCCGCCGCTGACGCCGCGCCCGACGACGTCGCCGCGCAGACCCGGGCCGCCGACTTCCTCCTGGGCACCGGCAACATCGAGGCGGCCTTCGACCGGCTGCTCGACGTGGTCCGCCGCACCGGGGGCGAGGACCGGGACGCGGCGCGCAAGCACCTGGTCGAGCTCTTCGCCGTCGTCGGCGACGCCGACCCCCGCGTCGCGTCGGCCCGCCGTCAGCTCACCGCCGCGCTCTTCTGACGGCGGGGCTCAGCCCGCGATCCCGCAGGCCCCGCCGCCCTCCAGGAAGCCGGACCGGAAGGCGCCGACCAGCTCGAACCCCGAGGCGTCGGCGTCGGGGAAGACCTGCTCCTCGACGCCGTACCGCAGCAGGAACTGGACGGCCTCGTCGAGGTCGCCGGGGCTGATCTCGGCCTCGACGACGTCGACGAACTCGGCGTTGTACCACTGCGCCTGGTACCAGCCGGTGAGGCAGACCGCCGACCGGGTCGCCTCGGCGTCGTCGACCGAGAGCCCGGCCTGCTCCCGCACCGCCATCGCGTAGGGCAGCGCCATGGCGGTGGCCAGGGCGAAGTCGCCGATCTCGTCGTAGGCCGGCACCGCCAGGTCGCTCCCGCTGATGTAGACGGTGAGCTCCTCGGCGCAGTAGCCCAGGTCCCGGTCGCGGAGCCCGTCGCAGCCCGGCGCCCGGCCGTCGAACCCGGCGATCGCGGGCTCCTGGAACTCCTCGCCGAAGGCGGTGGGGAAGACCTCGCCCCAGAAGGCGGGCAGGGTGGCGCCGACCCAGTCGACGATGTCGGCGAACTCCGCGTTCCCCTGGTTGAGATCCGTCGGGGTGAACTCGGCGGCGGTGAACAGCCGGTCCTCGCCGAAGGCGTCGCGGCAGACACCCAGGCCGCTCGTGAACCCGTCGTAGAACGCCGAGACCCGGTCGAAGTACGAGCCGTGCGCCTCGACGTCGTCGGGGTCGCTGCCCACGTCGTCGCGGAGCAGGAGGAACCCCCGGACGACGTCGTCGAGCTCCGGCTCGCGCAGCGAGAGGTGGTCCGCCTCCCCCTCGGCGACCCAGCGCGTCCACGCACCGGCCAGGCAGTCGGCCTGGGTCTCGTCCTGGATGCTCCGGCCGGACTCGGCGAACCCGAACCGCCCCTGCATCGCGTGCCCGAACTCGTGGGCCATGATCACCGGCACGAGGAAGCGGCCGTAGTCGTCGGAGAGCTCCTGCAGCAGCGCGCGGTCGTAGGCGATCACGTCGCAGACCGGGTCGTAGAAGGCGTTGCCGGCCACGTCCTCCGGCGCGGTGTACGAGCCCTCGCAGCCGATGCCGGTCTCCGGGTAGGCGCTCTCGTCGAGGTTCTCGGAGTCGACCGAGAAGTAGCCGCCCTCCAGCGGCGTGTACTCCCCGCCGAAGTACTCGGGGTAGGCCTGCGTCCAGAAGGTCTCGAGGTCGGCGAGGGCGTTGCGGGCGAACTGGTCGATCGGCTGCTCGCCCACCCCGGTGATCGGGAACTCGTCGGCGCCAGCGTCGGTCGGGGCACCGCCCGGGGGCATCGCCTGACCGCGCACCGTGCCGGTGGCGCAACCGGTGAGCACGAGCCCCGCGACGACCACAGGGGCCACCCGGTGCAGCAGCCGTCTCATCCGGTGCTTCCTCCAGGTGCCCTGTGCTCGCGCGTCCGGGAGGCCGCGCGAGCACAGCATGCCCCGTGACGTTCTGAAGGGTGGTCCTTCTACTCGTGCAGGAACCAGACGGTGCCCAGCGGGGGAGCGGCGATCGTCGCCGAGTAGGGCTGGCCGTGCCACGGCTCCGGCTCGGCCTCCACGCCGCCGTAGTTGCCGACGCCGGAGCCGCCGTAGCCCTCGGCGTCGGTGTTGAGCACCTCACGCCACTGGCCCGGGCGGGGCAGCCCGATGCGGTACTCGTGGTGCGGGGCTCCGGAGAAGTTGACGACGCAGGCCAGCGCCGACCCCTGCGCCGGGCTCCCCGCCGTCTCCTCGCCACCGTCCCCGGCGGGGACGGTGCCCTGCGGCGCGGCCCCGTACCGCAGGAAGGAGAGCACATTGCCCGAGGCGTCGTTGGCGTCGATCCACTGGAACCCGGCCGGGTCGACGTCCTGGGACCAGAGGGCGTCGCACTCCTTGTACCGGCCGTTGAGGTCGGTGACCAGCTGCAGGATGCCGCGGTGCGCGGGGTCGTCGAGGTGCCACCAGTCCAGCGAGCGGCTCTCGGCCCACTCCGCGTCCTGCGCGAACTCCGACCCCATGAACAGCAGCTGCTTGCCCGGGTGGGCCCACATGTAGGCCAGGTAGGCGCGCAGGTTGGCCAGCTGCTGCCAGCGGTCGCCGGGCATCTTCCGCAGCATCGAGCCCTTGCCGTACACGACCTCGTCGTGGCTGATCGGCAGGACGTAGTTCTCGGTGTAGGCGTAGTGCATCGAGAACGTGAGCTGACCGTGGTGGTAGCTGCGGTAGATCGGCTCGCGCTCGACGTAGGCCAGCGAGTCGTGCATCCAGCCCATGTTCCACTTGAACCCGAAGCCCAGGCCGCCGAGGTGGGTGGGCCGGGTGACCCCCGGCCAGGCGGTGGACTCCTCGGCGATCGTCATGACGCCGGGGACCTCGCGGTAGACCGTCGCGTTGAACTCCTGCAGGAAGGCGACGGCCTCCAGGTTCTCCCGCCCGCCGTACTTGTTGGGCAGCCACTCGCTGCGGGAGTAGTCCAGGTAGAGCATCGAGGCCACCGCGTCGACGCGGATGCCGTCGACGTGGAACTCCTTGCACCAGTACAGGGCGTTGGCGACCAGGAAGTTGCGGACCTCGGACCGGCCGAAGTCGAAGACGAGGGTGCCCCAGTCCAGCTGCTCGCCCCGGCGCGGGTCACCGTGCTCGTAGAGCGGCGTGCCGTCGAAGCGGGCCAGCGCCCACTCGTCCTTGGGGAAGTGGGCGGGCACCCAGTCGACGATGACGCCGATCCCGGCCTGGTGCGCCCGGTCGATCAGGTAGCGCAGGTCGTCCGGGCTCCCGTAGCGGGACGTCGGCGCGTAGTACGAGGTGACCTGGTAGCCCCAGGAGCCGCCGAACGGGTGCTCGGCCAGCGGCATGAACTCGATGTGGGTGAACCCGGCGTCGCGGACGTAGTCGACGAGCTCGTCGGCCATCTCGCGGTAGGACAGCCCCTGCCGCCATGAGCCGGCGTGCACCTCGTAGACGCTCATCGGGCGCTGGTGCCAGCCGGCCTCCGCCCGCTGCTCGAGCCAGGTGTCGTCGGCCCACTCGTAGGTGGACTCGGTGACCACGGAGGCGTTCAGCGGCGGCACCTCGGTGGCGAAGGCGAGCGGGTCGGACTTCTCGCGCCAGGTGCCGTCCGCGCCGAGCACGTGGTACCGGTACCGCGTCCCGACCTGCACGCCCGGGATGAAGATCTCCCAGACGCCGGAGGACCCGAGCATGCGCATCGGGTAGGCCCGGGCCTGCCAGTAGTCGAAGTCGCCGGTGACCTTCACGCCCTGGGCGCTGGGTGCCCAGACGGCGAACGAGACGCCCTCGACCGTGCCGCGCGGCGTCTCGTAACGGCGGACGTGCGCGCCGAGCACCTCCCACAGCCGCTCGTGGCGTCCCTCGCGGATGAGGTGCTCGTCCAGGGACCCGAGCGTGGGCAGCCAGCGGAAGGGGTCGTCGACGGTGTGTGTGGTCGTCCCGCCCTCGCCGCCGCCGTAGACGACCTCGATCCGGTAGTCCCCGGGCTGCCGGGGGAGCACCGCCTCGTAGATGCCGCCGGCGTGCAGGGGCGCGGCCTCGTACCGGCTGCCGTCCTCGTCGAGGACGGCGACGCTGACGGCGTCCGGGCGCAGCGTCCGCACAGCCCAGCCCTCGGCGGTGCGGTGCGCGCCGAGGATCCGGTGCGGGTCGCGCGACCAGCCCTCGGCGATCGCCCGCAGGTCGTCCTCCGCGAACTCCTCGATCGCGGCATCCTCCGCGGCGCCGGCGGTGGTGCCGCCCGCGGGGGAGCCGTCGTCGGAGGTTGCGCTGTCGGCAGGGGACGCGTCGGCCCTCGGGACCGGCGCCGCGGGCTCCGCGGAGCCGTCGGAGCCCGCCCGGTCCTCGGTCGGGGCCTGCGGGGTGGGCGGCGTCGCCGGGTCGGGGTCGGGCGCCTCCGGCTGACCGGCCGGCGCACCGGAGGGGGAGCCGGGCTCGGCGATCGGCGCGGGGGCGACCACCGGGTTGGCGGTCACCTCGGTCTCCTCGCTGCCCGGCTCCGGGGTGGCCTCGGTGGCCGTGGGCGCCGCGGCGACCTTCTTGGCGGTCGCCCGCTTCGCGGCGGCGGGCTTGCTGTCGCCGGAGGGCTTGCTGTCAGCGGCAGCCTTCGCCGGCGCAGCCTTCTTCGCCGGGGCGGCCTTCTTGGCGGCCGGGGCCTTCTTCGCCGGCGCAGCCTTCTTCGCCGCGGCCCGCTTGGTGCTCTTCCTGGCCGGCTCGGCGTTCACCGGCGGCTCGCTACCGGCGGCCGCCTCTGCCTGCGCCACCCGTTCCTCCACGGCGCGCTGCAGATCGTCCTTGCCGGCCACGGGGCTCTCGCCTCGGTCGTCGGTCGTCATGGTCTCGCCGTCCTCGTCCGTTCTCGGTGCTCTGGTCCGTCGGTTCGGGAGCTCAGTCGCGACCGGCGAGCCGGGCGATCGACTGGAGCGGGATCATCAGCCAGTGCGGACGGTTCCTCGCCTCGTAGACGCATTCGTAAACCGCCTTGTCGGCCTCGAACGCCCGAAGGAGTGGTGAGTCCCCGCACGGGTCCATCCCGCTGGCCTCGGAGTACCCGGCGCAGAAGGCGGCGCGGTTGCGCGCCGCCCACTCCTGGGCGCGGTACTCGCGCTGGGTGTCCTCGGGCTGCTCGACGAGCAGGTGCCGGGCGGCGTAGTCGAAGCTCCGCAGCATGCCGGCGACGTCCCGCAGCGGGCTGTCGAGCTCGCGACGGGCGGCCAGCGGGCGGGCCGGCTCGCCCTCGAAGTCGAGGATGATCCAGCCGGTGGCCGTGCGCAGCACCTGACCCAGGTGGAGGTCACCGTGCACCCGCTGGCGCACGACCGGCTCCTCGCTCTCGCTCACCGCGGTGTACACCTCCCGCAGCGCCTCGGCGTGCTCCTGCAGCTGCGGCACGATCTCGATGGCGGCGTCCAGACGTTCCGACATCTGCCGGGCGACGGTGGCCAGCCACCCGGGGTCGGCCTGTTCCGTGGGCAGGACCGCGGCCAGGTCGGCGTGCACCGACGCGGTCGCCGCCCCCAGCCGCTCGCTGTCGGCGGCGAAGTCGCCCCCGACCTCGTCGGCGTGCAGGTCGCCCTCGGCGTAGAGGTCGCGGACGCTGGCGGTGGCCAGCCGCCAGCCGTCGCTGGCGTTGGGGACGAAGGTCTGCAGCATCGCGACGGTGGCGGGGGCGTCGCCCTGCGGGTCGTCGATCTCGATGTGGCCGAGCAGCGCGGCGATGTGCGGGTTGTCCGCCCGGCGCAGCGCGTCGTGGATCTCGACGTCGGGGTTGAGCCCCGGCTCCAGCCGGCGGAAGAGCTTGAGGATCGCCTCCTGGCCGTAGACCAGGGAGGTGTTGCTCTGCTCGGTGGAGACGATGTCGCCGGGCAGCCCCTCGGGGATGTCCCCCTCGCCGGCGGGGGAGAAGCGCATCGGCCCGATCGACGAGCCCTGGGCCAGGTGGATCAGCCAGGGCGCGGTGGACTCGCGGTCGCGCATCGCGTCGTAGGCGTAGGTCTCCCGGCCCTCGTTGGACACTGCGCCGACGAGCGCGGTCTCCAGGTCCTCGGCCGGGTGGTCCCGCCACGACAGCGGGACCAAGTAGGTCTCGGTCACGTCGTCGGCGTACCGGATGCGGACCCGGTGCACGGAGAGGACGGGGTTCCCGCGGTCGAGGAAGAAGCCGTCCTCGGTCACCTCGGCCCACTCGCGGCCCTTGCCGCCGAACCAGCGCTGGTGGGGGATCCAGTCGCGGAACAGCTCCGTCAGTGCGCTCATCGGGGGTCTCCGGACTCGTCGGACGGCTCGTCGGCGGCGCTGACCACGCCGGCGGCCAGCAGGGAGTCGGCCACGGCGCTGGACGTGGCGCTGGCCCAGTCCTCGTGCTCGTCGGGGACCGGCTCGTTCGGCTTGGAGAGCTCGAACCAGTAGAAGCCGTGCCCGGCGAGCGTGAGCATGTACGGCAGGACGCCGATCTGCGGGAACTCGACCCGCCCGGTGAGCTCGATCGGCGTGTAGCCCTCGAACTCGCGCAGGTCCAGCTCCACCGGCTGCGGGAAGCGCGAGAGGTTGTTGACGCACAGCACGACGTCGTCCCCGAACCGGCGGACGAACGACAGCACCGTCGGGTTGCGGGAGCCGACCTCCTCGAAGGTGCCCAGGCCGAACGTCGGGTGCTGCCCGCGGACCTGGATCATCCGCCGCAGCCACTGCAGCAGCGAGTTGGTGTTGCGCAGCTGCGACTCCACGTTGGTGACCTGGTACCCGTAGACGGGGTCCTGGTTGAGCGGCAGGTACATGCGCTGCGGGTCGGCGGTGGAGAAGCCGCCGTTGCGGTCGGGGGTCCACTGCATCGGCGTGCGGACGCCGTCCCGGTCACCGAGCCAGATGTTGTCGCCCATGCCGATCTCGTCGCCGTAGTACAGGACCGGCGAGCCCGGCAGCGACAGCAGCAGCGCGTTGAACAGCTCGAGGGTGTTGACGTCGTTGTCCAGCAGCGGGGCCAGCCGCCGGCGGATGCCGATGTTGGCCTTCATGCGGGGGTCCTTGGCGTACTCGCCCCACATGTAGTCGCGTTCCTCGTCGGTGACCATCTCGAGCGTCAGCTCGTCGTGGTTGCGGAGGAAGACCCCCCACTGGCAGTTGTCCGGGATGTCCGGCGTCTGCGCCATGATCTCCGAGATCGGGAACCGCTGCTCCCGGCGCACCGCCATGAACAGGCGCGGCATGACCGGGAAGTGGAACGCCATCTGGCACTCGTCGCCGTCCTCGCCGAAGTACTCCACGACGTCGGCCGGCCACTGGTTCGCCTCGCACAGCAGCACCCGGTCGGGGTAGTCCGCATCGACGACCTTGCGCACCTCCTTGAGGAACTCGTGGGTGCGCGGCAGGTTCTCGCAGTTGGTGCCCTCCTCCTCGAAGAGGTAGGGCACCGCGTCGAGCCGGAAGCCGTCGATGCCCAGGTCCAGCCAGAAGCGGAGGGCGTCGATGATCGCCTCACGCACCTTCGGGTTCTCGAAGTTGAGGTCGGGCTGGTGGGAGAAGAAGCGGTGCCAGAAGTACTGCTTGCGCACCGGGTCGAAGGTCCAGTTGGAGCTCTCGGTGTCGACGAAGATGATCCGCGCGTCGGCGTAGCCGGTGTCGTCGTCGGCCCAGACGTAGAAGTCGCCGTACGGGCCCTCCGGGTCGCTGCGGCTGGCCTGGAACCAGGGGTGCTGGTCCGAGGTGTGGTTCATGACGAAGTCGATGATCACGCGCATGCCACGGGCGTGGGCCTCGTCGAGGAACTCCTTGAAGTCCTCGATCGTGCCGAACTCGGGCAGCACCGCGGTGTAGTCGCTGACGTCGTAGCCGCCGTCGCGCAGCGGGGAGGCGAAGAACGGCGGGAGCCAGAGGCAGTCGACGCCGAGCCACTGCAGGTAGTCGAGCTTGTCGCGCATGCCGCGGAGGTCGCCGACGCCGTCGGCGTTGCTGTCGGCGAAGCCGCGGACGAGGACCTCGTAGAAGACCGCGCGCTTGTACCACTCGGGATCGGTGCCCGGCGGCGGCAGGGCGGAGCGGTGCGCGGGTGCGTCGGGGACGGGAACGGTCATCGGGAGCGGGTTCCCCTCTCGGGAGAAGGACCCCGTCCTCCCCACCCTTCGCAGGCTCAGGGCGGGACCCGGGACGGGGCCGGAGATCGATCTCTTCAGGAGACGGGCGGGGGGAACTGCACGGATCGCGGGAAGGTCAGCGCGAACACGTGGGCCGGCTCCCGGTGGGGGTCGAGCTCCACGTAGTTGAACTGGCCCCAGTCGTAGCGGGCACCGGTGAGCTCGTCGGTGACCCCGAAGCGCTCGTGCCAGTCCAGCCCGAGGGCGGGCAGGTCCAGCGCCGTCGTCCCGATCTGGGTGTCCCGGCTGGACAGGTTCACGACGACGAGGACGGCGTCGTCGGACCCCGGGTCGGTCTTGGTGAAGCAGAGCAGGTTCGGGTTGTCGACCTGGTGGAAGCGCAGCGTGCGCAGCTGCTGCAGCGCCGGGTGGGCGCGCCGCACCTCGTTGAGCCGCCGCAGGTAGGGCGCCAGGCTCCGCCCGGACGCCTCGGCGCCGGCCCAGTCGCGGGGGCGCAGCACGTACTTCTCGCTGTCCAGGTACTCCTCGCTGCCCGGCTTCACCGCCACGTGCTCGAACAGCTCGAAGCCGGAGTAGACGCCCCAGGTCGGGCTCATCATCGCGGCGAGCACGGCCCGGATCTTGAACATCGGCGGGCCGCCGAACTGCAGCGACTCGTGGAGGATGTCCGGGGTGTTCACGAAGAAGTTCGGCCGCATGTAGTGGCTGTTGGCGGCCAGCTCGCGGCCGTACTCCTCGAGCTCCTCGCGCCCGGTCCGCCAGGTGAAGTACGTGTAGGACTGGGTGAAGCCGAGCCGGGCGAGCTGGTGCATCATCGCCGGCCGGGTGAACGCCTCCGCGAGGAAGAGCACGTCCGGGTCGGTCTTCTTGACCTCCCAGATCAGCCAGTGCCAGAAGTTCAGCGGCTTGGTGTGCGGGTTGTCGACGCGGAAGATGCGGACGCCGGCGTCCATCCAGACCCGGACCACCCGCAGGCACTCGGCGTAGATGCCCTCGGGGTCGTTGTCGAAGTTGACCGGGTAGATGTCCTGGTACTTCTTCGGCGGGTTCTCCGCGTACGCGATCGTCCCGTCGGGCTTGGTGGTGAACCACTCCGGGTGCTCCTTCACCCACGGGTGGTCGGGGGCGGCCTGGAGCGCGAAGTCGAGGGCCACCTCCATGCCCAGCTCACGGGTGCGGGCGACGAAGGCCCGGAAGTCCTCCATCGTGCCCAGCTGCGGGTGGACGGCGTCGTGCCCGCCCTCGTCGCTTCCGATCGCCCACGGCGAGCCCACGTCGTCCGGCCCCACGTCGTGCGGGTTGCCGCCGGGGAACTGGCTCGAGTTCGGGCCCTTGCGGTTCACCTTGCCGATCGGGTGGATCGGCGGCAGGTAGACGACGTCGAAGCCCATGTCCGCGACCGCGGGCAGCCGGTCGGCGGCCGTGGTGAAGGTGCCGTGGGTGGGCGCCCCGGCGACCACCGGGCCCTCCGACCGCGGGAAGAACTCGTACCAGGAGCCGAACAGGGCCTCCTTGCGGTCGACCCACACCTCGTACCGCGGGGAACGGGTGACCAGCTCGCGCACCGGGTGCTCGTGCAGGTAGCGCTGCAGGCCGGCGGCCAGGGCCGGGGCGATCCGGACGGTGAGCTCCTGCGAGGTGTCCCGCAGGGCGGCGGCCGCGGCCTCGACGCGCCCGCGCCAGTCCTCCTCGGCCTCGGCGGCCACCCGGTCGAGCAGCCGGGCGCCCTCCTCCAGGTCGTTGGCGAGCTCGTCGGCCCCCTGGCCGGCCTCGACCTTGACCTCGACGTGGTGCCGCCAGGTGGCCAGCGGGTCGCTCCACGCCTCGACGCAGAAGGTCCACCGCCCCTCGCGGTCGGGCACGACCGTGGTCAGCCACCGGTCGGGCTCCGGTGGCAGCT
The DNA here is from genome assembly GCF_054050875.1 of Blastococcus sp. SYSU DS0541. NCBI lineage: Bacteria > Bacillati > Actinomycetota > Actinomycetes > Geodermatophilales > Geodermatophilaceae > Blastococcus > Blastococcus sp. SYSU DS0541. Next base: position 341,146 of record NZ_JBJHAD010000001.1, read on the forward strand.
TCGCCATGCGCAGGAAGGGCGCGCTCGCGTCGTCGCCGCCCGGGGGCGTCCAGACGACGTTCGCGGCGACGGCGTCGTGGCCCTCGCGGAAGACGGTGGCGGTGACGGGTACGTGCTCCCCGACCACCGCGCGGGCCGAGAAGGACCCGCAGGACACGACGGGGGCGACATCGGTGATGCCGAGGCGGAGATCAGGGCGGCCAGTCATCGCCGACCACGCTACTGAGCTGCCGCCTCACCAGCATCTCGGCAGCCGTTCTGCCCTCGGCGGCTCACCCGTCCGGGCCGGGTGCTCCTGGTGGTCACCGCGCGGAGCCCTGCCCGGGGGCCCCGGAGTCGATAGGCTCCCCGGGTGCGAGCACTCCGTCGGTTCACCGTCCGCGCGGCTCTGCCGGAGCCGCTCCTGCCCCTCTCCCAGCTGGTGATGAACCTCCGCTGGTCCTGGCACGCCGAGTCCCGCGACCTCTTCGAGGCGCTCGACCCCGATCTCTGGCAGCGCTGCGGAGGGGACCCGGTGCGCGCCCTCGGTGAGGTGTCGGCCGAGCGGCTGGCCACCCTCGCCAAGGACCGGCGCTTCGTCCGGCGGCTGACCGACGCCGTCGACGACCTGGAGGAGTACCTCGGCACCCCGCGCTGGTACCAGTCGCTGGGCGACGAGGCGCCGCGCAGCATCGCCTACTTCTCCGCCGAGTTCGGCATCAGCGAGGTCCTCCCGCAGTACTCCGGGGGCCTGGGCATCCTCGCCGGCGACCACCTAAAGGCCGCCTCCGACCTCGGCGTCCCGCTGATCGGCGTGGGGCTGCTCTACCGCGCCGGCTACTTCAGCCAGGGCCTGTCCGCCGACGGCTGGCAGCTCGAGCGCTACCCCTCGCTCGACCCGCACGGCCTGCCCATCAAGCTGCTGCGCCGGTCCGACGGCTCCGCCGTCGTCATCACCGTGCCGCTGCCCGAGGGGCGCAGCCTGCACGCCCACGTCTGGCGCGCCCAGGTGGGCCGGGTCTCGCTGCTGCTGCTCGACAGCGACATCGAGGAGAACGCCCCCGGCGAGCGGCTGGTCACCGACCGGCTGTACGGCGGCGACGAGGACCACCGCCTCCGCCAGGAGATGCTCCTGGGCATCGGCGGTGTGCGGGCCGTGCGCGCCTACTGCTCGCTGACCGGCACCCCCCAGCCGGAGGTATTCCACGCCAACGAGGGGCACGCCGGCTTCCAGGGCGTCGAGCGCATCCGAGAGCTCACCGAGGCGCACGGCCTCACCTTCCCCGAGGCGCTGCAGGCGGTGCGCGCGGGCACCGTCTTCACCACGCACACCCCCGTGCCGGCCGGTATCGACCGGTTCCCCAAGGCGCTCATCGAGCGCTACTTCGCCGGCTTCGGCGTGCCGATGGACCAGCTGCTGCCGCTGGGCGCCGAGGAGGACCCGGCGAAGTTCAACATGGCCCACATGGGCCTGCGCCTCGGGCAGCGGGCCAACGGCGTGAGCCAGCTGCACGGGCACGTCAGCCGGGGGATGTTCAAGGGCCTGTGGCCGGGCTTCGACGAGGCCGACGTGCCCATCGGCTCGATCACCAACGGGGTGCACGCGCCGACCTGGACCGCCCGCGAGCTGGTCGAGATGGGCACCCAGTCCTCCAGCCAGGGCGACCCGGTCGAGGTCGACGGCGACGTCCACTTCGACGGCGTCGACCGCATCCCGGCCGCCGAGCTGTGGGGGACCAGGCGCGTGCTGCGCGCCCGCCTGGTCGAGGAGGTGCGCCGGCGGGTCCGCGAGACGGCGCTCTCGCGCGGGGCCACCGAGGCCGAGGTGGGCTGGACCGACGGCGTCTTCGACCCCGACGTCCTCACCATCGGTTTCGCCCGCCGCGTGCCCTCCTACAAGCGGCTCACCCTGATGCTGCGCGACCCGGAGCGGCTCAAGGCGCTGCTGCTGGACCCCGAGCGGCCGATCCAGCTGGTCATCGCCGGCAAGAGCCACCCGGCCGACGACGGCGGGAAGAAGCTGATCCAGCAGATGGTGGCTTTCGCGGACGACCCGGAGATCCGGCACCGCATCGCGTTCCTGCCCGGCTACGACATCGGGATGGCGCGCTACCTGTACTGGGGCTGCGACGTCTGGCTGAACAACCCCCTGCGCCCGCTCGAGGCCTGCGGCACGTCGGGGATGAAGGCGGCGCTCAACGGCGGGCTGAACCTCTCCATCCGGGACGGCTGGTGGGACGAGTGGTTCGACGGCCAGAACGGCTGGGCGATCCCGACCGCCGACGGCGTCGCCGACCCCGACCGCCGCGACGAGGTCGAGGCGCGGGCGATCTACGACCTCCTCGAGAACCAGGTGCTGCCGCGGTTCTACGAGACCGACCGCGACGGCATCCCGGGCCGGTGGGTGGAGATGGTGCGGCACACGTTGCGCGAGACCGGCCCCAAGGTGCTGGCCACCCGGATGGTCCGCGACTACGTCCGCGCCCTCTACGTCCCGGCCGCGGGGTCGGCCCGCGCGATGGCCGCCGACGGCTACGCGCCGGCGCGCAGCGAGGCCTCCTGGCGCTCGCAGGTGCTGCACCACTGGCACGACGTCCGGGTGGCCCACGTCGAGGCGACCGGCGCCGGGGACACCCCGGAGATCGGGTCGACGCTGGCGCTGCGCGCCGAGGTGGAGCTGCCCGGGCTGCAGCCCGGTGACGTCGAGGTGCAGGCCGCCTACGGCCGGGTCGACGACGCCGACGGGCTGCACGAGGTGACCACCGTGCCGATGGCGCACGAGCACACCGACGGGTCGCGGCACTGGTTCACCGCCACCGTGCCGCTGGAGCGCACGGGCGCCTTCGGCTACACGGTGCGCGTGCTGCCGCACTCGGAGCACCTCGCCGATCCGGCGGAGCTCGGCGTGGTGAGCACGGCCTGACGGTGAACCAGCGGGCACTCGGGCCACGCCGGCCACAGTGACCTCGTGTGACGTCGTCACGCCCCGGCGTGGCGGCGGCCCGCGGCCAGCCAGAACGCTCGCCCTTCACTAGGCTGGACGCCATGCCCGACCGCTGTGAAGTGCTCCCCGGAGATGCCGTCGTCGCCCGCCGTGGCGGCGGCCTGCTGTGGGTCGACGCTCCCGGCTCGCCCGCCCTCGTGTCGGCTCTGCACGCCTGCCTGGGCGTGACGGGCCCCGGCGCCGACCGCGTGCTGGCCGCCGTGGCCGGTGAGGTGAGCTCCCTGGCCTCCGGTGGCGTCTCGTTCGCCCTCGTCGTCACCGGCGACGCCGGTAACGGCGTCGCGCTCTGGGCGGGCAAGGGTCAGCCGGCCGTCGACGGCGTCCCGCTCTCCGGCTCGTCCGTCGAGGGGGGCACGCTCGCCTCCGGCTTCTCGCCGGGGCAGTCGCTGTACGTGGGCCCCGGCCAGTCCGCGCCGCGCACACCGCCGGGCGTGAGCTACGACCTGGTCGAGGGCACCGTGCCCGGTGGCGGCGCCACGCTGCACCTGGCCGGGGCGGCCCCGGCCGCCGCGGCCCCTGTGGCGGCGGCGTCGTCCTTCGCGGCGAGCACGGACTCCGGCTTCGGCGCCGGCCGCGGCTCCTCCGCGTCGGCGGCCCAGCCCGACTCGGGCGAGCAGACCGCGTTCTGGCGCCCCGAGTCGACCGAGGCCACGCCGATCCTGCGCTTCGACGACGGCATGGTCGTCACCATCGACGAGGACCTGGTGCTCGGGCGGCGTCCCGACAACCACGAGATGGTCTCCAGCGGCTCGGCGCGCGCGGTCCCGATCGCCGACACCCAGAACGTGCTCTCCTCGGCCCACGCGGCGCTGACCCGCAACGGCCGCGAGGTCTCGCTCGTCGACCTGGGCTCGCTCAACGGCACCCACGTCGCCGGCCCCGAGGCCACCGAGTGGACCCAGCTCGAGCCGGGCGTGGCCCACCCGCTCTCCGACGGCGACCGCCTGCTCCTGGGCTGGACGGTCATCACCTTCGAGCAGCCGCAGGAGTAGAAGGACCACCCTTCCCCCCACGCCTGACGAGCTCGGCGTGGGGCCCTGAAGGGTGGCCGTTCCAGCACCTCACCTGTCGGGCCGGCGCTCGACCCGCAGCAGCCAGACGCAGCGGCCGGGCAGCTCCACCGGCCCCGGCGGCAGGAACGTGATCGCCGGCGGGGCGCCGCGGGCGTACTCGGTGGAGACCACCAGCTCGTAGCCGTCCGCCCACGGCGGCCCGGGCAGCTCGACGGTCACCGGGTCGGGGCCGGCGTGCAGCTGCACCAGGTAGGAGTCGTCGACGACGGGGTGGCCGTGCTCGTCGCGGTGCCGGATGCCCCGGCCGTCGAGGTACATGCCCACGGTCTGCAGCCCGGTGTCGAACCAGTGCGCGGTGGTGAGCTGGCCGCCGCCCGGGGCGAACCAGGCGAGGTCGCGGGTGCCCTCGGTGCCAGCCAGCTCGTGGCCCTCGAAGAACGCCTCCTGCCGCAGCACCGGGGCGCCGCGGCGCAGCCGGACCAGCCGGGTGACGAAGGCGAGCAGGTCCTCGTCGGCGGCCGCCCAGTCCAGCCAGGAGATCTCGTTGTCCTGGCAGTAGGCGTTGTTGTTGCCCTGCTGGGTGCGGCCCAGCTCGTCGCCGGCGGTCAGCATCGGCACCCCGGTGGAGAGCAGCAGGGTGGCCAGCAGGTTGCGCACCTGGCGCGCGCGCAGGGCGAGCACCTCGGGGTCGTCGGTGGGCCCCTCGACGCCGCAGTTCCAGTTCCGGTTGTGGCTCTCGCCGTCCCGGTTCTCCTCGCCGTTGGCCTCGTTGCGCTTCTGCTCGTAGGCGACCAGGTCGGCGAGGGGGAAGCCGTCGTGCGCGGTGACGAAGTTGATGCTGGCGAACGGGCGCCGGCCGTCGGAGCGGTAGAGGTCCGAGGAGCCGGTCAGCCGGTAGGCGAGGTCGCGCACGCCGACGTGCGCGCCCGACCAGACGTCGCGCACGGTGTCGCGGTACTTGCCGTTCCACTCCGTCCACGGCGGCGGGAAGTTGCCCACCTGGTAGCCGCCCGGACCGACGTCCCAGGGCTCGGCGATCAGCTTCACCTGGCTGACCACCGGGTCCTGGTGCACGACGTCGAAGAACGCCGACAGCCGGTCGACGTCGTGCATCGAGCGGGCCAGCGCCGAGGCGAGGTCGAAGCGGAAGCCGTCGACGTGCATCTCGGTGACCCAGTAGCGCAGCGAGTCCATGAGCAGGCCCAGCACGGCCGGCCGGCGCACGTCGAGGGTGTTCCCGCAGCCGGTGTAGTCGGTGTAGCGGGAGGGGTTGGCGCCGTCGAGCCGGTAGTAGCCGGGGTTGTCGATGCCCTTGAACGACAGCGTGGGCCCGGTGTGGTCGCCCTCGGCCGTGTGGTTGTAGACGACGTCGAGGATCACCTCGATGCCGGCGGCGTGCAGCTCCTTGACCATCGTCTTGAACTCGGTCACCTGCTGGCCGCCGCTGCCGGCGGCGCTGTAGGCGGCGTGCGGCGCGAAGTAGCCCAGCGTGTTGTAACCCCAGTAGTTGGTCAGCCCGCGGCGCAGCAGGTGCGGCTCGCTGACGAAGTGGTGCACCGGGAGCAGCTCGACCGCTGTCACGCCGAGCGCCAGCAGGTGCTCGACGAAGGCGGGGTGGGCCAGCCCCGCGTAGGTGCCCCGCAGGTGCGGCGGGACGCCGGGGTGCCGGGCGGTGGCCCCCTTGACGTGCACCTCGTAGATGACGGTGTCCGACCACGAACGGCGCAGGGGGCGGTCGCCGTCCCAGGGGAACGGGTCGTGGACGACGACGCCGCGGGGGACGTGGGGAGCGGAGTCCTGGCCGTCGGGGACGGCGGAGTCCGGGTGCTCGACGGGGTGGCCGAACAGCGCGGCGTGCAGCTCCAGCTCCCCGTCCACGGCCCGGGCGTAGGGGTCCAGCAACAGCTTGGCCGGGTTGTACCGGGAACCGGAGAACGGCTCGTAGCCGCCGTGGACGCGGTAGCCGTAGCGCTGCCCGGGGCCGACGCCGGGCAGCCGGCCGTGCCACACCTGGTGGGTGGTCTCCTCCAGCCGGTGCCGGTGCTCGGTCCCGTCGGGGTCGAACAGGCAGAGGTCGACGGCGGAGGCGCCGGCCGACCACAGCGCGAAGTTGGTCCCGCGGCCGTCCCAGACCGCACCCAGCGGTGCGGGGGCGCCGGGCAGCACGTCGGGGAGCGGGCGTCCGCTCGCTGTGTGTTCGGTCACCGGGCGATCGTGCCAAGCCGCCGACCGGAGCGGGCGCACCGACCGGCGCGACGGTTGGTTGGATGGGGGCGTGCCGAACCCTGACGCCCCCGGAGGGGCGGTCGTACGGATGACCGGAGTCGACGTCGTCCGGGGCGGGAACCACCTGCTCCGCGGCGTCGACTGGGCCGTGGAGGAGGACCACCGCTGGGTGGTGCTCGGTCCCAACGGGGCGGGCAAGACCACGCTCCTGCAGCTCGCGGCCGCGCAGCTGCACCCGACGCGGGGCGAGGTGCGGTTGCTCGGCGAGACGCTCGGCGCCGTCGACGTCTTCGACCTGCGGCCCCGCATCGGGCTGACCAGCGCCTCGCTGGCCCAGCGGATCGGGCCCGCGGAGAAGACCGGGGACGTCGTCGTCTCGGCCGGGTACGCCGTCGTCGGCCGGTGGCGGGAGCGGTACGACGTCCACGACCTCACCCGGGCCGGGATGCTCATGGCGCAGTGGGGCGTGGCCCAGTACGCGCACCGCCCTTTCGGCACCCTCAGCGAGGGCGAGCGCAAGCGCACCCAGATCGCCCGCGCGCTGATGCCCGACCCGGAGCTGCTGCTGCTCGACGAGCCCGGGGCCGGTCTCGACCTGGGCGGTCGCGAGGACCTCGTCGCCCGGCTCTCGGACCTGGCGAGGTACCACTACGCGCCCGCCCAGGTGCTGGTCACCCACCACGTCGAGGAGATCCCGCCGGGCTACACCCACGCGCTGCTGCTGCGCGAGGGGGAGGTCGTCGCCTCCGGCGCGGCCGACGACGTCCTCACCTCCGAGCACCTCTCGGACACCTTCGGCCTGCCGCTGGACCTCGCCCGCACCGACGGCCGGTTCACCGCCAGGCGCGCTTCCTGAGGCGGCCCCCTCCCGAGGCGCGGCCCGAGCGGAGCGGGGGTCGAGGGGGAGGCGGTCCTTATAGGGTGCCGTCCATGGCATCGACCCCCGAGTTCGTGACCCTGCAGGTGGACGACGGGGTGGGCACCATCCGCCTCGACCGGCCGAAGATGAACGCGATCGACGAGCAGCTGCACCTGGAGGTCCGGGCGGCCGCGCTCGAGGCCGGTGAGCGGTCGGACGTGCGCGCCGTCGTCCTCTACGGCGGGGAGCGGGTCTTCGCCGCGGGCGCCGACATCAAGGCGATGTCGCAGCTGGACGGGCGGTCGATGGTCGCCTGGGGCCGCGAGCTGCAGAACTCCTTCCGCGCGGTCGCGCGGATCCCGAAGCCGGTCATCGCCGCCGTCACCGGCTACGCCCTCGGCGGCGGCTACGAGCTGGCGCTGTGCGCGGACTTCCGCGTGCTCGGCGCGGGCGCGAAGGTCGGCCAGCCCGAGATCCTGCTCGGCGTGATCCCGGGCGCCGGCGGGACCCAGCGGCTGGCCCGCCTCGTCGGCCCGGCCCGGGCCAAGGACCTGGTCTTCACCGGCCGGCACGTCGGCGCCGAGGAGGCCCTGGAGATGGGGCTGGCCGACGCCGCCGTCCCCGACGCCGAGGTGTACGACACCGCCCTCGCCATGGCGCGCAAGCTCGCCGCCGGCCCGCCGCTGGCGCTCGCGGCGGCCAAGCGGGCGATCGACGAGGGGCTGGACCTGCCCCTGGAGCAGGGGCTGGACCTGGAGAGCCGGCTGTTCGCCGAGCTGTTCGACACCGAGGACCAGGCTGCCGGGATGCGCTCGTTCCTGGAGAGCGGCCCGGGCAAGGCCGAGTTCTCCGGCCGCTGAGCCCGGTGGAGGGTGTGGTCGACCGGTCGGGCCCCGGCGGCCGGGCGTGGGTGGACCGGGCCGTCGCCGCCGTCGAGGCCGACGCCCGGCGCAGCGCGGACACGCACCTGCTGGTCTACCCCCTGCCGCCGGAGTGGGGGGTGGACCTCTACCTCAAGGACGAGTCCACCCACCCCACCGGCAGCCTGAAGCACCGGCTCGCGCGGTCGCTCTTCCTGTACGGGCTGTGCTCCGGGCAGATCACCGAGGGCAGCACCGTCGTCGAGGCCTCGAGCGGGTCGACGGCGGTGAGCGAGGCCTACTTCGCCCGGATGCTGGGCCTGCCGTTCGTCGCCGTCATGCCGCGCTCGACCAGCCCCGAGAAGGTCGCGCTCATCGAGTTCCACGGCGGCCGGTGCCACTTCGTCGACCGGGTGGCGGAGATCTACGAGGAGGCCCGGCGGCTGGCCGCCGAGTGCGGCGGGCACTACCTGGACCAGTTCACCTACGCCGAGCGGGCCACGGACTGGCGGGGCAACAACAACATCGCCGAGTCGGTCTTCGAGCAGCTCGCCGCCGAGCGGTACCCGGTGCCGGAGTGGATCGTGGTCGGCGCCGGCACCGGCGGCACGAGCGCGACGATCGGGCGGTACATCCGCTACCGGCGGCACCCCACGCGGCTGGCCGTCGTCGACCCGGAGAACTCCGCGTTCTTCCCGGGGTACGCGGCCGGGGACCCGGGGTGGACGACCGGGGCGCCGTCACGCATCGAGGGGATCGGGCGGCCGCGGGTGGAGCCCTCGTTCGTGCCGACCATCGTCGACCGTATGGTCGCCGTCCCCGACGCCGCCTCGCTGGCCGCGATGCGGCACCTGGAGCAGGTCACCGGACGCCGGGCCGGCGGCTCCACCGGCACGAACCTGTGGGGGGCCTTCGGACTGGTCGCCGAGATGGTCGCGGCGGGGCGCACGGGGAGCGTGGTGACGCTGCTCTGCGACGGCGGAGAGCGGTACGCGCGGACGTACTACTCCGACGACTGGGTGGCCGCCCAGGGGCTGGACCTGGCGCCGTACACGGCGGTCCTGCGCCGGTTCGCCGCCACGGGGGAGTGGCCGGGCCCGCCGGCGTGACGTGCCTCACCCGCCCCTCGTACCGCGGCGGCGTTACTCCGCAGTAGCCTCCATGATCGGAGCCAGGCGGGCCTCGTGCCCGCATCCTGAACGCGTCCTGAGGAAGGTTCAGCGCGATGAACATCGTCGTTCTTGTCAAGCAGGTCCCGGACTCGGGAAGTGAGCGCAAGCTGGACCCGGCCGACAACACCGTCGACCGTGCGTCCGCCGACAACGTGATCAACGAGATGGACGAGTACGCCATCGAGGAGGCGCTCACCATCAAGGAGGCGCAGGGCGGCGAGGTCACCGTGCTGACCGTCGGGCCCGACTCCGCCACCGACGCCATCCGCAAGGCGCTCTCCATGGGCGCCGACAAGGCCGTGCACGTCGTCGACGACGCCATCCACGGCTCCTGCGCGGTGCAGACCTCCGCGGTGATCGCCGCGGCGCTGGGCCAGATGGAGTTCGACCTGGTCATGTGCGGCGCGGAGGCCACCGACGCCCAGCTGTCGGTCATGCCCGCCCTGCTCGCCGAGCGCCTGGGTCTCCCGCAGCTCTCCGGTGCCCGCAAGGTCACCATCGAGGGTGGCGTCGCCAAGGTGGAGCGGCAGACCGACGGCGGCTACTGGGCCCTCGAGGCCCCGCTCCCGGCGATCATCTCCACCTGGGACACGATCAACGAGCCGCGGTACCCCTCGTTCAAGGGGATCATGGCCGCGAAGAAGAAGCCGGTGGAGACCAAGACCCTGGCCGACCTGGGCCTCGACGCCGGCAGCGTCGGCCTGGCCACCGCCACCAGCAAGGTGCTCGACTTCGCCGGCCGCCCGCCGAAGGGCGAGGGCGTCAAGGTGACCGACGAGGGCGACGGCGCGCAGAAGTTCGTCGACTACCTCGCCGCCCAGAAGATCGTCTGACCCCGCCCGGATCCAAGGAAGAGGAGAACATCCCATGGCAGAGGTCCTGGTCCTTGCCGAGCTCGACCCGGCCGGCGGCGGTGTCCGCAAGACCACGCTGGAAGCCCTGACCGCGGCGCGCGCACTCGGTGAGCCGTCGGCCGTCGTCCTCGGTGCCCCCGGCACCGCCGCCGGCGTCAAGGACGCCCTCGCGGAGTACGGCGCCGCCACCGTCTACGTCGCCGAGTCCGAGGACGTCGACGCCTACCTGGTGGCCCCCAAGGCCGAGGTGCTGGCGCAGCTGGTGAGCGAGAAGTCGCCCGCCGCCGTCGTCATCCCCTCCTCGCCGGAGGGCAAGGAGATCGCCGCCCGCCTGGCCATCAAGACCGGCAGCGGTTTCCTCACCGACGTCACCGAGATCGCCCCCGACGGCACCGCCACGCAGGCGGCGTTCGCCGGGGCGACGATCGTGCACTCGCAGGTGACGGTCGGCACCCCGATCTACACGCTCCGCGGCAACTCGGTCACCCCCGAGCCGGCCCCCGCCGCCGGTGCCGAGCAGACCGTCGACGTCTCGGTGAGCGACGCGGCCAAGCAGGTCCGGGTCGTCGAGCGGGTCGTGGAGCAGAAGAGCAACCGCCCCGAGCTCACCGAGGCCTCCATCGTCGTCTCCGGTGGCCGCGGTGTGGCCAGCGCCGAGAACTTCTCGATCATCGAGGGCCTGGCCGACTCGCTCGGTGCGGCCGTGGGCGCCTCGCGCGCCGCGGTCGACTCCGGCTTCTACCCCCACAGCTTCCAGGTGGGGCAGACCGGCAAGACCGTCTCGCCGCAGCTCTACGTGGCCGTCGGCATCTCCGGCGCCATCCAGCACCGCGCCGGCATGCAGACCAGCAAGACGATCGTCGCCATCAACAAGGACCCCGAGGCGCCGATCTTCGAGCTGGCCGACTTCGGCGTGATCGGTGACCTGAACACCGTCGTGCCGGCCGCCACCGAGGCGATCAACGCCCGCAAGTAGCGGCACCCGTCGAGGGCCGGTTCCCGTGCAGGGGGCCGGCCCTCGACGCATGTCCGGGGACGGGAAGCAGGCGGGAGGTCCGGTGGTTGGGCACCGCGTGAGCACCGGAGCGCCGCCGACGCTGTTCGACCGGGCGCACCGGCTGACCACCGCGGGGCTGCTGATGCTGGTCACCTTCGTCGCCTTCGAGGCGATGGCGGTGGCGACCGCGATGCCGACCGCGGTCGCGGAGCTCGACGGCCTTGCCTGGTACGCCTGGCCCTTCAGCGCCTTCCTCGTCGCCTCGGTGGTCGGGATGGTGCTCGGCGGGGACCTCGGTGACCGCCGCGGGTCACGGGTCGCGCTCCTGACCGGGGTGGCGGTCTTCGCCGCGGGGCTGCTCGCCGCCGGCGTCTCGGGGAGCATGGCGCTGTTCGTCGCCGCCCGGGCGCTGCAGGGCATCGGCGGGGGCGCGATCGCCGTCTCCCTGTACGTGGTCGCCGGGCAGGCTTTCGCGCCCGGGCTGCGTCCGCGGCTCTTCGGCGCGTTCGCCGCCGCGTGGGTGCTCCCGGCGCTGATCGGCCCCGTCGTCGCCGGCCTGCTCACCACCCACCTCACCTGGCGGCTGGTCTTCCTCGCCCTCCTGCCGCTCATCCTGCTCGGCCTGGGCCTGGTCCTGCCCGCGGTCCGCGCGCTGCCCCGGCCCGCCCCGGTCGCGGCCCCCGCCTCGGCGCGGCGCTGGTGGGCGCTGCTGGCCGGCGTGGGCATCGCCGCCCTGCAGTACGCGGGGCAGCGCCTCGACCTCCTGGCGGCCGGGATCGCCGTCGCCGGGCTGCTGGCACTGGTCCTCGGCCTGCGCCCGCTGCTGCCGACCGGGACCGCCGTCGCCCGCCCGGGTCTGCCCGCGGTGGTCGCCGGCCGCGGGCTGCTGGCCGGTGCCTTCTTCGGCATGGACGCGCTGCTGCCGCTGGCCCTCACCGAGCTGCACGGCTACTCGGCCACCGCCGCGGGGATCCCGCTCACCGCCGGCGCCCTGGGCTGGGCGACCGCCTCCCAGCTGCAGGGCCGCCACCCGCACTGGTCGCGGGTGCGCCTGCTGCGCCTCGGGTTCGCCGTACTCACCGCCGGGCTGCTGGCCACGGCCGCGATCGCCGTCCCCGGGGTGGGCGGGTGGCCGGCCTACGTGAGCTGGGCGGTCGCCGGCCTCGGCATGGGCCTGGGCATGCCGAGCCTCAGCGTGCTGCTGCTGGACCGCTCGTCGGACGCGACCCGGGGCGCGGACTCCGCGGCCTTCCAGATCGCCGACGTCACCGGCGCCGCGGTCTGCATCGGGCTCGTCGGCGTGCTGGTTGCCGCCGCGGCGGGCGGAGCGCTCTCCCTCGAGGTCGCGGTGCTGGCCGGTGTGGTGCTGCTCTCCGCCGTCGCGGTCGGCGGCGCGGTGCTCGCCCCGCGTGCGGGTGGTCCTCCGGCGGCGGCGACCGGCCCGGCCGTGCCCGCGACTACCCTGAGCGCGTCATGACCTACTCGGAGCCGGTCTACCTCGACCACGCGGCGACCACGCCGATGCTGCCCGAGGTGCTGGCCGCGATGACCGGCCAGCTCGGCCGCGTGGGCAACGCCTCCTCCTTGCACGCGAGCGGCCGGGCGGCCCGCCGCGCCGCGGAGCAGGCCCGCGAGCGGCTGGCCGAGGCGCTGGGCGCCCGGCCGTCGGAGGTGCTGTTCACCGGCGGCGGCACCGAGAGCGACAACCTGGCGATCAAGGGCCTGTTCTGGGCCCGGCGCGAGGCGGACTCCCGCCGTCGCCGCATCGTCGTGAGCCCCGCCGAGCACCACGCCGTCCTGGACAGCGTCGAGTGGCTGGCCAAGCACGAGGGCGCCGAGGTCACGTGGTTGCCGGTGGAGCCCTCGGGTCGGGTCACCCCCCGGGCGCTGGCCGAGGCGCTGGGCGACGGCACCGACGTCGCCGTCGCGAGCGTGATGTGGGCCAACAACGAGATCGGCACGGTGAGCGACGTCGCGGCGCTCGCGGCCACCGCGCACGACGTGGGGGTCCCCTTCCACACCGACGCGGTGCAGGCGGTCGGGCAGGTGCTGGTCGACTTCGGCGCCAGCGGGGTCGACGCGCTCACCATGACCGGCCACAAGCTCGGCGGACCGATGGGCGCCGGCGCGCTGCTGCTGCGCCGCGACGCCGAGTGCACGCCCCTGCTGCACGGTGGGGGCCAGGAGCGCGACGTCCGCTCCGGCACCCTGGACGTCGCCGCCATCGTCGGGCTGGCGGTCGCGGCGGCCGCGGCGGTGCGGGGCCGCGTCGAGCGGGCCGCCGAGCTGGCGCGGCTGCGCGACCGGCTGGTGGCCGGGGTCGTGGAGCAGGTGCCCGATGCCCAGCTCAACGGCGCCCCGCTCGACGACGTCGTCCGCTCTGGGCCCGGCCGGTTGCCCGGCAACGCCCACCTCTCCTTCCCCGGCGCCGAGGGCGACGCGCTCCTCATGCTGCTGGACGCCCGCGGCATCGAGTGCTCGACCGGATCGGCGTGCAGCGCCGGGGTGGCCCGCCCCAGCCACGTGCTGCTCGCGGTGGGCGCCGACCCCGACCGGGCCCGCAGCTCGCTGCGCTTCAGCCTCGGGCACACCAGCACCGACGCCGACGTCGACGCGCTGCTCGGCGTGGTGGCACCGGTGGTCGAGCGGGCCCGGCGGGCCGGGACGGGGCGCCGATGAGGGTGCTGGCCGCCATGAGCGGGGGAGTCGACTCCGCCGTGGCCGCGGCCCTCGCCGTCGACGCCGGGCACGACGTCACCGGCGTCCACCTCGCGCTCTCGCAGAACCGGCAGACGCTGCGCAGCGGCTCCCGCGGGTGCTGCAGCGTCGAGGACTCCCACGACGCCCGGCGGGTGGCCGACGAGCTCGGCATCCCCTTCTACGTCTGGGACATGGCGGACCGGTTCACCGAGGACGTCGTCGAGGACTTCGTCGCCGAGTACGCGGCCGGCCGCACACCCAACCCGTGCCTGCGCTGCAACGAGAAGATCAAGTTCTCCGCCGTCCTCGACCGGGCCGTCGGGCTGGGCTTCGACGCGGTGGTCACGGGGCACCACGCGCGCCTGGCCGGCGGCGAGCTGCGCCGCTCCGTCGACGCCGCCAAGGACCAGTCCTACGTGCTCGGCGTGCTCACCGCGCAGCAGCTGGCCGCGGCGGTGTTCCCGCTGGGCGGCATGACCAAGGAGCGGGTGCGGGAGATCGCCGCCGAGCGCGGGTTCGCCGTCGCCACGAAGCCCGACTCGCACGACATCTGCTTCATCCCGGACGGCGACACCCGCGGCTTCCTGGCCCGCCGGCTGGGCAGCCGCCCGGGACCGGTGGTCGACGCCGCAACCGGCGCGACCGTCGGCGAGCACGAGGGCACCTACGGCTTCACCGTCGGCCAGCGCCGCGGTCTCGGGGTCAGCGCCGGGGACTCGCGGCCCCGCTACGTGCTGGGCATCGAGCCGGTGACCCGGACGGTGACCATCGGCACCGCCGACCTCGCCGGCGTGGACCGCGTCGTCACCGCGGCTCCCACCTGGACCCGGGCGGCGCCGGAGCTGCCGCTCCGGGCGGAGGTGCAGCTGCGGGTGCACGGCACCCCGGTGCCGTGCGAGGTGACCGGCGACGACGCCGGTGGGCTGCACATCCTGCTCGAGGAGGAGCAGCGCGGGGTGGCCGCCGGCCAGTCCGCCGTGCTCTACACCCCCGACCCGGAGCGCGGTGACCTGGTGCTCGGGCAGGCCGCGGTCCGGGCCACCGGCGACCGTGCCGGGATGCCCGCATGAGTGACGCCGGGGGTCTCTGGGGCCCCGCCTGCGGCGTCGGGTCGTTGCCGGGCACCGAGCCGGCGGAGGCGGTCCGCACCGTGGTCGGCGAGCTGCCGGGGTTCGCGCACCTGCCCGAGCTCCCCGGTCGCGGGGCGGGTGCGGACGTGCTCGGGCGCAGCGCCGCCCTGCTGGTCGACCTCGCCGTCGACCTCACCCCGGCGGGCTGGCGGCTCGTCCCGCGGCCGGGGATCGACAAGCAGCGGGCCGAGGAGTTCCTCGCCCGCGACCTCGATGCCGTGCACGACGTCGCCGCCGACTGGACGGGACCGTTCAAGGTGCAGGCCACCGGCCCGTGGACCCTCGCCGCCGGGCTGGAGCGCGCCCGGGGCGACCGTGCGGTCGTGGACCCGGGAGCCCGCCGCGATCTGGGGCAGTCGCTGGCCGAGGGGCTCGCCGCGCACGTGGCGGCCGTGCAGGCACGGCTCCCCGGGGCGCGGATCGTGGTGCAGCTCGACGAGCCCTCGGTCCCCGCCGTCCTGCAGGGCGCGCTGCCGACCGTGAGCGGGTTCGGGAAGCTGCCGGCGGTCGCCGAGGACGTCGTCGAGCAGGAGCTCGCGGCCGTCGTGCGGGCGCTGCCCGGACCGGTGGTCGTGCACTGCTGCGCGCCGCGCACGCCGCTGGGGCTGTTCCGTGCCGCCGGTGCGTCGGGGCTCTCCTTCGACCTCGGCCTGGTCCAGGACCTCGACGCGGTGGGGGAGGCGGTCGACGCGGGGGTGCACCTGCTGCCCGGTGTCGTCCCCGGCACCGACGCCGCGCTCCCGGCCCCGGAGGCGACGGCGTCGCGGGTGCAGGCGTGGTGGCGCGAGCTCGGCTTCACCGCCGACCGGCTGCCCGAGGCGGTGACCCTCACCCCCGCCTGCGGTCTGGCGGGGGCGACGCCGTCCTACGCCCGGGCCGCGATGCGCCAGGTGCGCGAGGCCGCGAAGTACCTGCTCCCGGAGTGAGGCGCCCGGCCCCGACCGGGTGAGCGCCGGTTGACCGTCGTAGCCGCCGGATACCGTTCGACCGTGAGCACCGACGCCGACCTCGTCGAACCGTCCGTCACCCCGGTGGCCGACCGCGAGGACCTCACCGAGGTCCCCGACGACGTGCGCACCCGGCACCGCGACCTCTCCGAGGAGCTGGACCGGTACGCGTTCGCCTACTACGTGCGCGACGAGCCGCTCATCAGCGACGGCCAGTACGACGAGCTGATGGGTGAGCTGAAGGCACTGGAGGCCGCGCACCCGGCGCTGGTCACGCCGGATTCGCCGAGCCAGAAGGTCAACGGCGGGTTCACCGCCACCTTCGCGCCGGTCCAGCACCTCGAGCGGATGCAGAGCCTGGACAACGCCTTCACCAGCGACGAGCTGTCGGCCTGGGCGGCGCGGGCCGAGCGGGAGGGCGCGGCCGGGGGGAGCTACCTCTGCGAGCTGAAGGTGGACGGGGTCGCCGTCGACCTGGTCTACGAGCAGGGCCGCCTGGTGCGGGCCGCCACGCGGGGCGACGGCGTCACCGGCGAGGACGTCACCGCCAACGTCCGCACGATGCGCGACGTCCCGCAGCAGCTCACCGGCGATGACGTCCCCGAGCTGCTCGAGGTCCGGGGCGAGATCTACTTCCCGGTGGCGGCGTTCGCCGACGTGAACGCCGCCATGGTCGAGCAGGGGCGGCCGCCGTTCGCCAACCCGCGAAACGCCGCGGCGGGCTCGCTGCGCCAGAAGGACCCGAAGGTCACCGCCTCGCGGCCCCTCCGGCTGGTGGTGCACGGCCTGGGTGCCCGGAGGGGGTTCGAGCCCGAGCGCCAGTCGGCGGCCTACGACGGGCTGCGGGCGCTGGGGCTGCCGGTGAGCGACCGCTTCGAGGTCGTGCCCGACCTGGAGGGCGTGCGGGCCTACATCGAGCGCTACCGCGAGCAGCGCCACTCGGTGGAGCACGAGATCGACGGCGTCGTGGTGAAGGTGGACCAGGTGGCGCTGCAGCGGCGGCTGGGCTCGACCTCCCGGGCGCCACGGTGGGCCATCGCCTTCAAGTACCCGCCGGAGGAGGCGACGACGAAGCTCGTCGACATCCGGGTCAACGTGGGGCGCACCGGCCGGGTGACGCCGTTCGCCTTCATGGAGCCGGTCAAGGTCGCGGGCTCCACCGTGCAGCTGGCCACCCTGCACAACGCCAGCGAGGTGAAGCGGAAGGGCGTGCTGATCGGGGACACCGTCGTCATCCGCAAGGCCGGCGACGTGATCCCCGAGGTGCTCGGCCCGGTGGTGGCGGCCCGCACGGGCGACGAGCGCGAGTTCGTCATGCCGACCCACTGCCCCGAGTGCGGCACCGAGCTGCGACCGGAGAAGGAGGGCGACGCCGACATCCGCTGCCCCAACGCCCGGTCCTGCCCCGCACAGCTGCGGGAGCGGGTCTTCCACGTGGCCGGTCGCGGCGCCTTCGACATCGAGAACCTCGGCTATGAGGCGGCGATCGCGCTGCTGCAGAGCGGTCTGCTCCAGGACGAGGGCGACCTCTTCTTCCTCGACGAGGAGGCGCTGTGCCGCAGCGCGTTCTTCACGAAGAAGGACGGCGCCCTGTCGGCCAACGGGCGCAAGCTGCTGACCAACCTGCAGACCCGGAAGGACGTCCCGCTCTGGCGGGTGCTGGTCGCCCTCTCCATCCGGCACGTGGGCCCGACCGCCGCCCAGGCGCTGGCGCGTGACTTCCGGTCGATGGACCGCATCATGGCCGCGACGGAGGAGGAGCTCGCTGCCGCCGACGGCGTCGGGCCGACGATCGCGGCGTCGATCCGCGACTGGTTCGCCGTCGACTGGCACCGCGAGGTGGTCCAGAAGTGGCGGCAGGCCGGTGTCTCGCTGGCCGATGCGGGCGAGGACGCCGGCCCGGGCCCGCTCACCGGGGTCACCGTCGTGGTCACCGGCTCGCTGCGCGACTTCAGCCGCGACCAGGCGATCGCGGCGATCCAGGAGCGCGGCGGCAAGGTGACGGGTTCGGTGTCGAAGAAGACCGGCTTCGTGGTCGTCGGCGCCGACCCGGGCAGCAAGTACGACAAGGCCGTGCAGGTGAAAGCGCCGATCCTGGACGACGACGGCTTCCGCGTGCTGCTCGAGCAGGGCCCGGACGCCGCCCGCGAGGTCGCGACGATCGGTGACGGCACCGAGGAGTAGCCGCTCAGAACGGTGGGGGAGTGGTCGTCGCGACCAGGCCGGTCGGGGCGGTCACGGTCAGTCGGCCGTCGGGCGCCAACTCGTGCCGCCAACCGGGCGCCTGGTGCTTGCCGCGGTGGTGACCGGTGCAGAAGCCGACGAGGTTCTGCGCGCTGGTGGGCCCCTCGGGCCAGGGACGGTCGTGGTCCAGCTCCCCGCCGAGCCGCACGCGCCTGCGGCAGCCGGGGAAGCGGCAGCGACGGTCGCGGGCACGGACGTACCGGTCGAGGGCGGCGCCGGGGCGGTACCCGTCGGTCGGGCCGGGTGGGCCGAGCCCCGGGCGGCCGGTGAGGTCGTGCGTGCAGCGGGCCGGCGCGCGGCGGCAGGCGGCGTCGTCGCAGCGGGCCAGGCGGCGGAGCTCACGGCTGTCGGTCAGCGCGAGCAGGGCGCCGGAGAGTTCGTCGACCACCGCGATGCGCGGCCGGTCGACCAGCGTGCCGCCGCCGCTCACGTCGAGAAGTGCGGCGAGGGCCGCCCGGCGGGACTCCCCGGCCGCGGCGCACGCGTCCAGGTCGCTCGGCGCACCGGTGACCCGCCCAGCGGCGCTGCGGAGCCAGGTGGCCTCGTCCGCACGGTCGGCCCGCTGGGCGTCGATGACCATCCGTCGGGCGTGACCGATCGCCCGATCCAGGCCCAGCAGCGCATCCGCGGCAGCTTGCATCGACCCGTGGGCGGTCGCCCAGCGAGCGGATCCGCCGCTGTCGTCGTCCTCCGTCGTGGGCGCTGGGCATGTCGCGGGCCGCTGGTCGGGTGCTGTTCCAGGTTGGACGTCGGAGCCGTGTCCTGAATCCCGGCTGGCATCGGGGTCGCATCCCGAACCCCGGCTGGCATCGGGGTCACGTTCGGAACCGGGGCTGAGATCGGGGCCGCGTCCTGAGCCGGAGCCGGGATCGGGATCGGAGGGCGGCGCCGGGTCGGCGAAAGCACCGACGCGCTCCAGCCAGGCCTCGACGGGTGCCTCCTCGGCCCACCGGCGGAGCAGCTCGTCCTCCGGGGTGTAGTCCTCCCCTCCCCACTCACCTCGGAGGGCGCGGGCCTCGACCTCCGCCCACCACCGCTCGTCGGCCTCTCGCCACTCCCTGGGCCAGGTGTCCAGCGGCCAGGCGCCGGTGGAACCGAAGTCGTCCGGCCAGGAGTCCGTGGGGCAGAGGTCGTCCGGCCAGACGTCGGTGGCGCCGGCGTCCCGCGGCTGATCGTCGGCCCGGCGTTCCGCTGCGGGCAGCAGGCCCAGGGCGCGGGCGAGGGCGCGGACCACTTCGGCGGGTACCGGCTCGTTGCCGATCTCACCGGGCTGATCGCCCCCGAGGAGGGACCGCACCCCGGCCACCACGGTCAGCTGCGCCTGGACGGCGGGGAGGTCGTTCTTCTCCGGCCGCAGGACCAGGTCGAGCAGGCAGTCGGCCATCTTCTGGCCGCGGGTCCTGCGGTCCTCCGGCTCGTCGAGCGCATCGGCGTACCGGCTCAGCGCGTCGAGCAGCGCCTGGGCCTCGGGCACCGTGAGGAGAGCGCCGAAGGAGGCCATGCCCTCGCGCCGGTCGGAGCGGATCGAGATACCCCGTTCCCGCAGCGACGCGGCCAGCCGGGCGGCCTCGTCGCGCGCGTCCCGGGCCAGACCGAGGCGGCGAGCCTTGGCGCCGAGCTGCGCTGGGGTGGTCACCCGGCCGGACATCCACGCGAGCAGATCGCGCTCCACGGCGGCTCGCCGCGCCGCGTCGGCGATGGGCGCCACCCGCTCGAGCATCGGCCACAGGTGCCCCGGGTGGATCTCCCCGCGCTCCAGCGCGGCCAACGTCGCGGGGAGCCGGTGCACCAGCGTCAGCGACCGGGCGAGCAGCTGCTCGGCGGCCTGGGCGGAGAGGGACAGCGCCACCACGAGTTCCTGCGCCGCCCACTCGCTGACCTCGGCCAGCACCTCCGGCCGGGCGGCCCGACGTGCCTCGCTCATCGCCCCGGCCTGACCGGCCGGGCGATCGGCCGACGCGGGACGGGTGGTGGCGAACTCGGCCACCGCCCGGGCGCGGAGAGCGGTGTGGCGGGCGATCTCGCGGTCGGCAGCCTGGACGGCGCCCAGCGGACCGGTGGCCCACCCGGCCGTCGGTGGCGCCGGCACGAACTCCGCGGTTGCGCCGGACGCGCCGCAGCCGGGCTCGGCTGAGCCCCCCGCCGTCACCTGCGCCATGTGTTCGATCATATGTTCGAACACATGTCCTCGCAAGCCCTTCGCGGAGAGGCGCAGGTCAGCAGCTCGAGCGGCCGCGCCGGCACGGTCGCGGCGGCCGCCCTCTGCGGGCGGCCCGGCCTCCAGCAGCGAGGGCGTCAGGCCGGCGGGAGGTGGGCGACCGTCGTCGCGATGCCGGTGACGTGGGCCAGGCGGAGGAGCTCGGACCGGCGGAAGGCCGGGCCGCCGGAGCGCCCGAGCACGATCGCCCGGCCGGCGCCGTAGGGCACCGCCATCATCTCGATGGCCATCTCCTGCCACCGCTCGGGCAGCCACGGCTCGTCGCTGGGCAGCAGCCGCGGCCCCGCCAGCGGCAGCCACGGCAGGGTCAGCCCGAGGAAGGCGGGCGCGGCGTCCGACGCGGCGAGCACCGCCCGCTCGGCCAGGGGGGCGGGCTGGCCGGAGTCGTCGAGGACCACCGCCCAGCCGCTGTGGAACACGCGGGGGAGCGAGTCGGTGAGCAGCTCGGTCGGCGGCCGGTCACCGCGCGCCAGCGCGTCCAGCAGGTCGAGCTCCCGGTGGGTGTCCAGCGGCCCGGCGAAAGGGCGCAGCGACTCCACCTGCACCCCGGGCACGGTCTGGGCCGCGGTGATCAGGCTGTCGGGCAGCCGGTCACCGGGCAGGTCCACGACGACGTCGTCGACCGCGATGCCGTTGCCCCGTTCCAGCACGTCCAGCGACACGATGTCGATCCCCGCCGTGCCGAGCGCCGTGGCCACGGCCCCGAGGACGCCGGGGCGGTCGGGCACGACGAGGCGCAGGAGATAGGACACGGTTCCTCCGGGGGAGTGCTCGCCGGTTCGGGCCGATCTCCGTCGATCGCGGTCGGGGGCAGCCTCTCACGCTGACCAGCGCCGGGAGGGCTGCACGTACAGTGACCCGGTCACGTCCCGGTCCGAGAGCGGGCCGCCGGGCACTGCCGAAGTGGAGTTCCACCGCAGCATGAGCACCCCCTCCCCGAAGGGCCAACTGACCCGTGACGAGGTGGCGCACCTCGCCCACCTCTCCCGGCTCGCGGTGAGCGACGAGGAGCTGGACCTCTTCGCCGGTCAGCTCGCCGCCGTGCTGGACGCCGTCGCGCAGGTCGGCAAGGCCGACGTCGCCGACGTGCCGCCGACCACGCACGCGGTGCCGATGACCAACGTCATGCGCCCCGACGTCGCCCGGCCCAGCCTGCCCCGCGACGTCGTCCTCGCCGGGGCCCCGGCCGCGGAGGACGACCGCTTCCGGGTCCCGCGCATCCTGGGGGAGGAGGCGTGACCGCCACCGACCTCACCACCACCAGCGCCGCCGCGCTCATCGAGGCGCTTCAGTCGGGCGACCTCAGCTCCGTGGAGGTGACGCGCGCCTACCTCGACCGGATCGAGGCGCAGGACGCCACGATCGGCGCCTACCTGCACGTCGACGCCGACGCCGCGCTTGAGTCCGCCGGCGCCGTCGACGACGCCCGCGCGGCCGGCGCCGAGCTCGGCCCGCTGGCCGGCGTCCCGCTCGCCCTCAAGGACGTCGTCGTCACCGAGGGCGTGCCCACCACCAGCGGCTCGCGCATCCTCGAGGGCTGGCGACCGCCGTACGACGCCACCCTGGCCGCCCGGCTGAAGGCCGCCGGCACGGTGCTGCTCGGCAAGACCAACATGGACGAGTTCGCAATGGGCTCCTCCACCGAGAACTCGGCCTACCGGGTCACCCGCAACCCCTGGGACACCGACCGCATCCCGGGCGGCTCCTCGGGCGGCTCCTCGGCCGCGGTCGCCGCCGGCCTCGCCCCGTGGGCCATCGGCACCGACACCGGCGGGTCGATCCGCCAGCCGGCCGCCGTCACCGGGCTGGTCGGCCACAAGCCCACCTACGGGTCGGTCTCCCGGTACGGGCTCATCGCCTTCTCCTCCAGCCTCGACCAGGCCGGCCCCATGACGCGGACGGTCCTGGACGCCGCGCTGCTGCACGAGGCCATCGCCGGGCACGACCCGCTGGACTCCACCAGCATCGACGCGCCGGTGCCCGTGCTCGCCGAGGCCGCTCGCCGCGGCGCCGGGGGCGACCTGTCCGGCCTCCGGGTCGGCGTCGTCACCGAGCTCGGCGGGGACGGCCACACCGACGGGTACGACCCCGGTGTCCTGGCGCGCGTCGCCGAGGCGGTCGCCCTGCTCGAAGGCATGGGCGCCGAGGTCCGGCAGGTCTCCTGCCCTGCCTTCGACCTGGCCCTGCCGGCGTACTACCTGATCGCGCCGAGCGAGGCGTCGTCCAACCTGGCCCGCTTCGACGGCGTCCGGTACGGCGTGCGGGTCGGCGACGACGGCAGCCGCGACCTCGACGAGGTCATGGCGCTGACCCGGGAGCAGGGCTTCGGTCCCGAGGTCAAGCGCCGCATCATCCTCGGCACCTACGCGCTGTCCAGCGGCTACTACGACGCCTACTACGGGCAGGCGCAGAAGGTCCGCACGCTCATCACGCGTGCGTTCACCTCCGCCTGGGACGACGTCGACGTGCTGGTCAGCCCGACCAGCCCCACGGTCGCCTGGTCGATCGGCGCCCGCGTGGACGACCCGATCTCCATGTATGCCGCCGACCTCTGCACGCTGCCGGCGAGCCTCGCGGGCGTCCCGGCGATCTCGGTGCCGTGCGGCCTCTCCGAGGGGCTGCCCGTCGGCTTCCAGATCATGGCGCCGGCCCTCGCCGACGACCGCTGCTACCGCGTCGCCGCCGCGCTGGAGGCGGCTCAGGACGCCGCCCGCGGGCACGCGCTGCTGGCCGCGATCGGCTCGAAGGAGAACGCCCCCTCATGACCGACACCCTCGTGGACTTCGACGAGGTCCTGACCCGCTACGAGCCGGTCATCGGCCTGGAGACCCACGTCGAGCTGGGCACCGCGTCGAAGATGTTCTGCGGCTGCTCCACGACCTTCGGGGCCGAGCCCAACACCCAGACCTGCCCGGTCTGCCTGGGGCTGCCGGGTTCCCTGCCGGTGGTCAACGCCGACGCCATCGAGTCGACCATCCGCATCGGCCTGGCGCTGGGCTGCCGGATAGCGTCCTGGTCGCGGTTCGCCCGCAAGAACTACTTCTACCCGGACATCCCCAAGGGCTTCCAGACCAGCCAGTACGACGAGCCGCTGTGCACCGCCGGTCACCTGGACGTCGAGGTCGACGGCGAGACCCACCGCGTCGAGATCGAGCGGGTGCACATCGAGGAGGACACCGGCAAGAACCTGCACGTCGGTGGCGCCACCGGGCGCATCCACGGCGCCGACCACTCGCTGGTCGACTACAACCGCGCCGGCATCCCGCTCGTCGAGATCGTCACCCGCCCGATCCCGGGGACCGGCGCCAAGGCGCCGGAGGTCGCGAAGGCCTACGTCACCGAGCTGCGGGAGATCCTGCTCGCCCTCGGGGTCTCCGAGGTCCGGATGGAGCAGGGCAACCTGCGCTCGGACGTGAACACCTCGCTGGCGCCGATCGGCAGCCTGGAGTGGGGCACGCGCACCGAGACCAAGAACGTGAACTCGCTGCGCTCCGTGGAGCGTTCGGTGCGCTACGAGATGCGCCGGCAGGCCGCCGTCCTGGACGCCGGCGAGCGCGTGGTCCAGGAGACCCGGCACTTCCACGAGGACACCGGCTCGACGTCCGAGGGGCGCAGCAAGGAGGAGGCGACCGACTACCGGTACTTCCCCGAGCCCGACCTCGTGCCGATCGCGCCCGACGAGGAGTGGATCGAGAAGCTCCGCGCCGCCCTGCCCGAGCTCCCGGCGGCCCGCCGGGCGCGGCTCTCCGACGAGTGGGGCATCTCGCCGACGGAGATGGGCTGGCTGGTGAACGCCGGCGCCGTCGAGCTGGTCAGCGACACCGTCGCCGCCGGCGCCTCGCCGAGCGATGCCCGGAAGTGGTGGCTCGGTGAGCTGGCCCGCCGGGCCAACGACGCCGGGACGGAGCTGGGTGAGCTGGCCGTGACCCCGGCGCAGGTCGCCGAGCTGATCGGGCTGGTCTCCGCCGGCACCCTCAACGACCAGCTGGCGCGGCAGGCGCTGGACGGCGTGCTGGCCGGCGAGGGGGACCCGGCGGCGGTCGTGGAGTCCCGCGGGCTGGCGGTCATGGGCGAGTCCGACGAGCTCGTGGCCGCGGTCGA
Source organism: Blastococcus sp. SYSU DS0541 (assembly GCF_054050875.1). NCBI lineage: Bacteria > Bacillati > Actinomycetota > Actinomycetes > Geodermatophilales > Geodermatophilaceae > Blastococcus > Blastococcus sp. SYSU DS0541. The sequence goes on from NZ_JBJHAD010000001.1 coordinate 365,450, forward strand.
CGCCGCCATCGAGGGCAACCCCGACGTCGCCGAGAAGGTGCGCGGCGGGAAGGTCCAGGCGATCGGCGCGCTGGTCGGGGCGGTCATGAAGACCACCCGCGGCAAGGCCGACGCCGCCACCGTCAAGCGCATGCTGGAGGAGCGCCTGGTCGGCTCCTAGCCCTGACCGGGTGGAGCTGCCGGCGGGGCGGCTGCGGGAGCTGAGCCGGCGGGCGCGCGTCGTCCACCGGGTCCGTGCGCCGACCCCTCAGAGCGGGGAGTTCGGCTGACCGCCGGGCGGGCGGATCCGTAGCACCTTGTCGTCGTCCTCGGCGGGGGAGCCGGCGTCGTCACGGTTCGACGTCGTCACCCAGAGCGCGCCCTCGGCGTCCAGGACGACGGTGCGCAGCCGGCCGTACCGGTCGCCGAGCACCTCGTCGACGGCACCCTCGATCGGGACGCCGCTCTCGTCCAGCGTGACCACGTGCACCTGCTGCCCGTCCAGCGCGCCCAGGAACACCGTGCCGTTGGCGACCGCGCAGCCGCCCAGGCCGCCCTCCTCGGCGGGGATGGTCAGCAGGGGGACGCCCACGCCCTCCTCCTGCACGCGGTCGACCTCGTCGGGGCCCTGGCGCGCCTGGTCGGTCGCGTACACCCGGTCGCCGTCCTGGCAGAGCGCCGTGACGTCGCGGTAGCCCCAGCTGTGCACCGGGTCGCCGCCGTCGGCGCCACGGCCGAAGACGTCGATGCGGAGCACCTTGCCGGCCAGCGACGCCGGGTCGGCCGCGAGCGCGGCGTCCCCGGTGTCACCGGTGCCGACGTAGAGGTGGCCGTCGGCGCCGGTCATCAGGCCGCCGCCGTTGCCGGTCGCACCGCGCGGGATGCCGGTGAGCACCGGGTTCGGCGTCCCCCCGATCGGGAACCGCACGACCCGGTTGTCGGTCGCCGTGGTGACGTAGGCGAACAGCAGCCCGTCCTCCGCGAACGTGGGGGAGAGGGCCAGCCCCAGGAGCCCGCCGTCGCCGCTGGTGTCCAGCCCCGGCAGGGTCATGAGCTCCTTGGCCGGCGACCGGTCGGGGAAGACCTGCAGCAGGCGCCCGGTGTCCCGCTCGCCGACGATGGCCGTGCCGTCGGGCAGCAGCACCAGGCCGGTGGGCACGCTGAGGTCGGTGGCGACCACGTTCGGATCGCCCTCCTCCTCGCCGGAGCCCGGCTGCGCCGGGTCCGCGGGCGGCGGCAGGGTCTGCGTGGGCGGGCCCACCTGCGGCGGCGGCCCCTCGGGCAGCGGCCGGAACGGGCCGGCGGGCTCGTAGCCGCCGCCACCGCAGCCGGCGAGCAGCAGGGCGGCGAGCACGGCGGCGACCGCCCGCGGTGCGCCCCCCGCCCTCGTCGGCCTCACCCGGCCCAGAGTACGTGCGGTGGACGGGCGGCCGGCCCGCGCGCGCGGAGGCGGGGCTGGCTAGCGTGAGGCGGTGACCACCCTGGAGCTCGCGGCGGACGAGACGCTGCACGTGCTGGTCCCGTCCCGCCGGCTGGCCGACGCGGTCGAGGCGCTCTCCCCGCGGGTGCGGGCCCACCGGGTGCCGCCGGCGGAGGGGCCGCCCCGCGGGGAGCCCGCGCAGGCCCAGGTCTGGGTGGCCGGCGGTGGCTCGGCCGCGCCGCCCGACGGCTTCCTCGACGCGCTCCCGCGGCTGCGGCTGGTGCAGCTGACCAGCGCCGGCGCCGAGGGCTTCGCGGGGCGGATGCCCGAGGGCGTCGTCCTCTGCAACGCCCGCGGCGCGCACACCCCGGCCACCGCCGAGTGGGTGATGGCGGCGACGCTCGCGGCCCAGCGCGGGCTGCCGTTCTTCGTCCGCGAGCACGACGCCGGCCGGTGGACCTTCACCACCCAGCACTCCCTGGTCGGCGCGCGGGTGCTGGTGATCGGTGCCGGCGACATCGCCGCGACGGTGGGCCGGATGCTCGAGGGGTTCGACGTGCGGCTCACCTACGTGGCCCGCCGCCCGCGGGAGGGGGTGCGCACGGTGGCCGAGCTGCCCGAGCTGCTGCCCGAGGCCGACGTCGTCGTGCTGCTCGTGCCCCTGACGCCCGAGACCACCGGGATGGTGGACGCGCGCTTCCTGGCCGCCATGCCCGACGGCGCCCTGCTGGTGAACGCCGCCCGCGGGCCGGTCGTGGACACCGCGGCGCTGCTGGCCGAGCTCGCCTCGGGGCGCCTGCGCGCCGCGGTCGACGTCACCGACCCCGAGCCGCTCCCCGAGGGCCACCCGCTCTGGCGCGCGCCGAACCTGCTGCTCACCCCGCACATCGGCGGCGAGGTGCCGGGGACCCGGGAGCGGGCGACGGCGGCGGTCACCGAGCAGATCGGCCGAGTCCTCGCGGGCCGGCCGCTGGAGAACGTCGTCGGCGACTACTGACCCGAAGGGCGGGCGGAGGGGTCGGCGAGGCGGCCGCCCGAGGCGGCGGCCAGGCGCGGCAGGTCCCGCACCCGCAGCACGGGGAGGCGGACCTCGGTGCCGGCCGTCGTCACCAGCCACAGCCTGCCGCGCTCCCCGAGGCGGATGCCGGAGAGCTCCGGCCAGGCCACCGTGCGGGATCCGAGCAGCGAGCGCGCGGTGATCCCGTCCTCGCCGACGTCCACCCCGGCCCGCAGCACCCACGCGGTCACCACGGCGGGGATCAGCAGGAGCAGCAGCGTCCAGGCGCTGACCAGCGCCGTGGGAAGGACGCAGAGAGCCAGCAGGACCACGGGGATGAGCGCGCTCCGGGTCATGCGGAAGCGGCTGGGAGGGCTCACGGACGTCGATCCTCCCAGACCGCTCAGCCGGCGAGCCGGGCCAACCGGGCGGCGCTGTCCGCCTGGGCCGCGGTGTAGACGACCAGCTGCAGACCCGGGGCGTCGGCCGGGGTGAGCTGGTGGTGCTCGAGGACCAACGTGCCCACCTCCGGGTGCTCGAACCGGCGCTCGGTGGACGTGAACCGGTCGACGTCGCGGCTCGCCCACCCCTCGCGGAACGTGGGGCTCGCCGCCTTCAGCCGCGTCACGAGGTCCGCCACCTCCGGGTCGGCCAGCCGGGGACCGACCTCCGCGCGGAACTGGGCGAGGAAGCGCCGGCTGTCGGTGGTCCAGTCGCCGAGGAGCCGGCGCACGGCCGGATCGGTGAAGACCAGCCACAGCAGGTTCCGGTCCCCGGCCGGCACCCGGGCCACTCCCGGGTACAGGCGGGCGTAGGCCGCGTTCCAGCCGGCGATCGACCAGCGCGAGGTGATCGCGTACGCGGGCGAGGCGCCGAGGGAGTCCAGCAGCCGCTGCAGGTGGGCGGGCATGGCGTCGACCGCCTCGTGGGTGCGCACCGGGTCGTTGCCGGAGAGCCGCAGGACGTACTCGCGCTCGGCCGCCGACAGCTGCAGCGTGCGGGCGAGGGCGTCCACCACCTGCGGGGACGGCCGGATGTCGCGCCCCTGCTCCAGCCACGTGTACCACGTGTGGCTCACCCCGGCGAGCAGTGCCACCTCCTCCCGGCGGAGGCCGGGCGTGCGCCGGTTGCCACCGGAGGGGAGGCCCACCGCCGCCGGGGCGAGCTGCCGCCGTCGCGAGGTGAGGAACTCGCCCAGCTCCCGGCGTGCGGCGACGGTCATGCGCTCCCCGTTCGGTCGCGGCTCGGTGGTGGTACCCGTACTAGTACCACGGCAGTCTCCGGGATGTCGGACCCGCGGCCTAGCATCGCTTCCCGTGACGATCGGCGAGGACCTCATCCCCGGAAACGAGCCCGCGGGCGCGACCCACAGCCCGCTCAAGCCCCGCAGCCACGAGGTGACCGACGGGCTGGCCAAGGCCCCGGCGCGCGCGATGCTGCGCGCGGTCGGCATGGGCGACGAGGACTTCGCCAAGCCGCAGATCGGCGTGGCGTCCTCCTGGAACGAGATCACCCCGTGCAACCTCTCGCTGGACCGGCTGGCCAAGCGAGCCAAGGAGGGCGTGCACGCCGCCGGTGGCTTCCCGCTGGAGTTCGGCACCATCTCCGTCTCCGACGGCATCTCCATGGGTCACGAGGGCATGCGGGCCTCGCTGGTCTCCCGCGAGGTGATCGCCGACTCGGTCGAGACGGTCATGTTCGCCGAGCGGCTGGACGGCTCGGTGCTGCTGGCCGGCTGCGACAAGTCGCTCCCCGGCATGCTCATGGCCGCCGCACGGCTGGACCTGGCCAGCGTCTTCCTCTACTCGGGCTCCACGCTGCCGGGCAAGCTCGGCGACCGTGATCTGACCATCATCGACGTCTTCGAGGGCGTCGGCGCGTGCGCCCGCGGGCTCATCACCCAGGACGAGCTCGACGCGATCGAGCGGGCGGCCTGCCCGGGCATGGGCTCGTGCGGCGGCATGTACACCGCCAACACGATGGCCAGCGTCGCCGAGGCGATCGGCATGGCGCTGCCGGGCAGCGCCGCGCCGCCCGCCCCCGACAGCCGCCGCGACGCCTACGCGGTCGCCTCCGGCGAGGCGGTGGTCAACCTGCTCCGCAAGGGCATCACCTCCCGGCAGATCATGACCCGCGAGGCGTTCGAGAACGCCATCACCGTCGTCATGGCGCTGGGCGGCTCGACCAACGCCGTCCTGCACCTGCTCGCCATCGCCCACGAGGCCCAGGTCGAGCTGACCCTCGACGACTTCAACCGCATCGGCGACCGCACCCCGCACCTGGCCGACGTCAAGCCCTTCGGCAAGTACGTCATGACCGACGTCGACCGGGTCGGCGGCGTGCCGGTCGTCCTGCGCGCGCTGCTCGACGCCGGGCTCCTGCACGGCGACACGCTCACCGTCACCGGGAAGACGATGGCCGAGAACCTGGCCGACATCGCCCCGCCCGACCTCGACGGCACGATCGTGCACGCCATGAACGACCCGATCCACCGGACCGGCGGTCTGAGCATCCTGCGCGGCTCGCTCGCCCCCGAGGGCGCGGTCGTGAAGTCCGCCGGCTTCGACGCCGACGTCTTCGAGGGCACCGCCCGGGTGTTCGACGGCGAGCAGGGCGCCATGGACGCCGTCACGGACGGCACCTTGCAGCCCGGCGACGTCGTCGTCATCCGCTACGAGGGCCCGCGCGGAGGCCCGGGCATGCGGGAGATGCTCGCCGTCACCGGGGCGATCAAGGGTGCGGGGCTCGGCAAGGACGTCCTGCTGCTGACCGACGGCCGGTTCTCCGGAGGCACCACGGGCCTGTGCATCGGGCACGTCGCACCCGAGGCGACCGACGGCGGCCCGATCGCCTTCGTGCGGGACGGCGACCGGGTCCGGCTGGACCTGACCACCCGGACCCTCGACCTGCTCGTCGACGCCGACGAGCTCGCCCGCCGGGCCGAGGGCTGGGAGCCGCTCCCGCCGCGCTACACCACCGGTGTGCTCGGCAAGTACGCCAAGCTGGTCGGGTCGGCGGCGCAGGGCGCGATCTGCGGCTGACACCCGATCGGGTGAGGCCGGGGCGGGGCGGAGTCCACAGCCCCGGCCGGGGTGCCGACCAGAGGGTCGTGGACCTGGCCGCGCAGCGACGGGACGACGAGGCTGCGGCCCCGGCCGTCCCGCTGCCCGCCGTCCCCCCGTTCGCCGCCCCGCCGCGCACCGGCTCGGCCCCCGGGCTCCCGCCTGCCGCGTCCCCGGCGGAGCGGCGCGAGTCGCGGCTCCTCCACGTCCTCCTCGCCGTCCTGGCCGTGTCCGGGGCGGCCGTGGGGCCGGCCCTGGGCGCGGCCGCCGCCGCGGGGCTGTTCAGCGTGCTGCTGGCGGTCGGTGCCCTCGCCACCGCCGCCGTCGTCGTCCGGCACGCGGCCCGGCTGGACCGCACCGCGCGGCGGCCGTGGCAGGCGTTCTCGGCGGTCGCCGTGCTGCTCGCCGTGGGTCGCCTGGCGAGCGTCGTGGACGGCGGGGCGGGCACGGTCGCGCACGCCGCGCAGGTGCTGGCGCTGCCCCTGGGGCTCGCCGCGTGCTGGCTGCTCCTGCCGCCGCGGAGCGAGCGGGCCGGTGTGCGGGAACTCCTCGACGGCGCCATCGTGGTGATCGCGGGGCTGCTGCTCGCCGGCCTGGTGCTGTCGCGGTCGGGTGCCCCCAGCGGCGGCGGGTACGTCGCGGTGCTGCACGCGATGGGCTACCCAGCCGGCGGCGCGCTGCTCTGCGCGGTGGCGCTCCTGACCGTCTCCCGTGCGCCGGCGTCCCGCCGAGAGCCGGCGGTGTGGCTCCTGGTGTCGATGCTCGCGACCGCGGGCATGGCCGTCGTCGGGGCGCTCACCCGGGTGCTGGGCGAGACCCCCTCCGAGCTGCTCGTCAGCATCGCCTGGTCGGCGATGCTGGCGGCCGCCGTCCGGGCCGTCGACACCGATCGCGGGCACCACCGGGAACCCCGCCAGGACGCCGACGGCCTGCCGCTCTTCGGGCTCGCCGTCAGCCACGCGACCGCCTACGGCGTCGCGGGTGTGGTCATCTGGTTCCTCGTCACCGGGCACTCGTTCACGACGCCCGAGCAGGTGGCGATCGGGGTGCTGGTCCTCTGCACCTCGCTGCGCAGCCTGGTCTGGGTCGTCGACGGCGGCCGGCTCACCCGCCGGCTCCAGCGGGCCGAGGCCTACTTCCGGGCGCTCGCAGCCAGCGCCGAGGACGTCACCGTGGTGCTGGACGGCGACGGTCGGGTGCGCTGGGTCTCCGGCGCGGCCGACGGCCAGCTCGGCTGGTCCGAGCGGGAGCTGACCGGCCGCCGGCTGGCCGACCTGGCCGACCCCGACGACCGCGCGGTGCTCGAGGGCGTCCTGCGCGGGGGCGTCCCCGCGGGCCCTGCCGCCCTGCCGCCCACCGTCCGGCTGGCCACCCGCGCCGGCGACCACCGTGACGTCGAGCTGTCGGGCGCCGCCCGCGCCGGCATCCCGGGGAGCGCGCTGGGCTCGGGTCTGGTGCTGCACCTGCGCGACGTCACCGCCCGCCGGTCCACCGAGCGCGAGCTCGAGCGGATGGCCTACACCGACTACCTCACCGGCCTGCCGAACCGGGCCCGGTTCCTCACCGCCCTCGAGGACGCGCGGGCAGCGGCCACCGAGGGCCGCCCGGGCTGCGTGCTGCTGGTCGACCTCGACGGCTTCAAGGCCGTGAACGACGTGGCCGGTCACGACGCCGGCGACCAGCTGCTGGTCCAGGTGGCCGACCAGCTGCGCTCCGGGGCGCGGGAGCAGGACCTGGTCGCCCGTCTCGGTGGCGACGAGTTCGCGCTGCTGGTGCCCGGCGGCCTGGAGGAGGCCACCGGGCTGGCCGAGCGGCTGGTCGTGGCCCTCGACCGGTCGTTCCAGGCGCCGTCCCCCGGCGGGGAGGGCGCCGGTCCGCGATTCGTGGTCTCGGGCAGCATCGGCCTGGCCGAGCTGGACCCTGCCGCGGAGGCGTCCGCGACCGTCCGCCAGGCCGATCTCGCGCTGCGCGCCGCGAAGGCCGCGGGGAAGCGCTGCGTGCGCTCCTCGGGCGAGGCGATCGACGAGGCCGTGGGACGGCGCACCCGGCTGGCCCGCGACCTGCCCGCGGCGCTCGCCGAGGGGCAGCTGCGTGTGCTGTACCAGCCCGTCGTCGGCGTGCACGACCGCCGCGTGCTGGGCCTCGAGGCGCTGGTGCGCTGGGAGCACCCGCTGCTGGGCACCGTGCCCCCGGACGAGTTCATCGCGCTGGCCGAGGAGGACGGCCTGATCGTCCCGCTCCAGCGCTGGGTGCTCGGGGAGGCGACCGAACGGGCGGCCGTGCTGCTGGCCGACGGCTGGGACGTGCAGATGGGCGTCAACGTGTCGGTGCGCCACCTGCAGGCCGGGTGCCTGGCCCCGGACGTGGCCGCCGCGCTCACCGCCGCCCGGCTGCCCGCGAGCAAGCTGATCCTGGAGATCACCGAGTCCGTCCTCCTGGACGTGCACGACGGGGTGCTCAGCGACCTGGAGACGCTCCGTGGCATGGGCGTCGTCCTCTCGCTCGACGACTTCGGCCAGGGGTGGTCGTCGCTGGCCTACCTGGCCCGGTTGCCGGTGCAGATCCTGAAGATGGACCGGGCCTTCGTCGCCGGCATCGACACCGACCCGCGCGGTCGCGCGCTCGTGGCCAGCGTCGTGGAGCTCGGCCGCGCGCTCGGGATGGACGTCGTCGCCGAGGGTGTCGAGACCGAGGCCCAGCTGGCCGAGCTGCAGGCCATGGACTGCCGCTACCTCCAGGGCTACCTGTTCGGCAGGCCCATGCCGTTCACCGAGCTGCGGGCGCTGCTGGCGAGCTTCGACGACTCGGTCCTGGACGTCCCGCAGCCGAGCCGCTCGAAAATGGACCGGGGTGTCCACCTAGTGGGACGCGACGGTTGACGACGGGCCGCCTGCGGGCGCACAGTGTCCCCGTGCCTCGCACCAGCATGCTCGCCGACGCCCGAACCCACGGCGTCCTCGTAATCGCCTAGCGCGTCCGGTCACCGACCGACGCGCTGACCCTTCGTGCCTGCGGCACGAGGGGTTTTTTGTTGGCCGTGATCCGCCGCACAGCGAGCACGCCGCCCGTCGCACCAGCCCGTACCACGCCGCAAGGCACAGGAGACCCGCGCGATGACCAGCACCCCCCACGAGGCCCCCGACCCCGAGGCCACCACCCGCGAGGCCGCCGCGTCGCTGACCGGCGTCGAGACCACGGCCCGCTCGGTCGCCGAGGCCGCCGCCCAGCCGGCCACCGGCATCACGGGCGCGCAGAGCCTCGTCCGGTCCCTCGAGGCGGTGGGCGTCGACGTGGTCTTCGGCATCCCCGGCGGCGCGATCCTCCCGGCCTACGACCCGCTCTTCGACTCCCACGTGCACCACGTGCTGGTCCGCCACGAGCAGGGCGCCGGCCACGCCGCCACCGGCTACGCCCAGGCCACCGGCCGCGTCGGGGTCTGCATGGCGACGTCGGGCCCGGGCGCGACCAACCTGGTCACCCCGCTGGCCGACGCCTACATGGACTCGGTCCCGATCGTCGCGATCACCGGGCAGGTGCCCAGCGCCGCCATCGGCACCGACGCCTTCCAGGAGGCCGACATCCGCGGCATCACGATGCCGGTCACCAAGCACAACTTCCTGGTCACCAGCGCCGCGGAGATCCCGCAGCGGATCGCGGAGGCGTTCCACCTGGCCGCCACCGGCCGGCCCGGCCCGGTCCTGGTCGACATCCCCAAGGACGTCCTGCAGGCGACCACCGACTTCTCCTGGCCGCCGCGGCTGGACCTCCCCGGCTACAAGCCGACCACCCGCCCGCACGGCAAGCAGGTGCGCGAGGCGGCGGCGCTCGTCGCCGGCGCCCGCCGGCCGGTCCTCTACGTCGGCGGTGGCGTGCTCAAGGCGCGGGCGACCGACGAGCTGGCCGCGCTGGCCGAGCTGACCGGGGCGCCGGTGGTCACCACGCTCATGGCCCGTGGCGCGTTCCCGGACAGCGACCCCCAGCACCTGGGCATGCCCGGGATGCACGGCACCGTCGCGGCGGTCACCGCGTTGCAGAAGGCCGACCTGATCGTCGCGCTGGGCGCGCGCTTCGACGACCGGGTGACCGGGGAGCTGTCCAGCTTCGCGCCCGAGGCACAGGTCATCCACGCCGACATCGACCCGGCCGAGATCGGGAAGAACCGCAAGGCCGACGTCCCGATCGTGGGCGACGCGAAGGAGACCATCGCCCAGCTGGTCGAGGCGCTGCGCGCCGAGCACGCGGCCGGCCGCACGCCGGACCTGGCGGCCTGGTGGGCCCAGCTGGACGACTGGCGCGAGCGCTACCCGCTCGGCTACGACTGGCCCGAGGACGGTGCGCTGTCGCCGCAGTACGTGATCGAGCGGCTCGGCGCCATCTCCGGGCCGGAGGCGATCTACACCTCCGGCGTCGGCCAGCACCAGATGTGGGCCGCGCAGTTCATCAAGTACGAGCTGCCGGGCACCTGGCTCAACAGCGGGGGCCTCGGGACCATGGGCTACGCCGTGCCCGCGGCGATGGGGGCCAAGTACGGCCGCCCCGAGGCCACCGTCTGGGCCATCGACGGCGACGGCTGCTTCCAGATGACCAACCAGGAGCTCGCCACCTGCGCGATCGAGGGGATCCCGGTCAAGATCGCCGTCATCAACAACGGCAACCTCGGCATGGTCCGGCAGTGGCAGACCCTCTTCTACGAGGGCCGCTACTCCAACACCAAGCTGCACGCGCGGAACGCCGACGGCACCCCGAAGCCGGTGCGCATCCCCGACTTCGTCGCCCTCGCCGAGGCGCTGGGCTGCGTGGGCCTGCGGTGCGAGACCAAGGAGGAGGTCGACGCGGTCATCCAGAAGGCGATGGAGATCGACGACGCCCCGGTGGTCATCGACTTCGTCGTGGGGGCCGACGCCCAGGTGTGGCCGATGGTGGCCGCGGGCGCCAGCAACGACGCGATCCTGGCCGCGCGCGACCTGCGCCCGGTCTTCGGCGACGGACAGGTGTAGGGCCCCCTCCCTCCGCACCACCTCGCTCCGCTCGGCGGTGGGCCCCCGGGAGGGGGCCGCCGCTGGTGACGACTTCCTGGAAAGGAACCGTGAGATGTCGCGCCACACCCTGTCGGTCCTGGTCGAGAACAAGTCGGGTGTCCTGGCCCGCGTCTCGGCGCTGTTCAGCCGCCGCGGGTTCAACATCGAGTCCCTCGCCGTCGGGCCGACCGAGAACCCCGACCTGTCCCGCATGACGATCGTCGTCGACGCGGAGAGCCAGCCGCTCGAGCAGATCACCAAGCAGCTGAACAAGCTCATCGAGATCATCAAGATCGTCGAGCTGGACGGCGAGGCCGCCGTGCAGCGCGAGCTCCTGCTCGTGAAGGTGCGCGCGCCGATGGCCGAGCGCACCCAGGTGCTGCAGACCGCGGAGCTCTTCCGGGCCCGCGTCGTCGACGTCAACCCGGACACGGTGACGCTCGAGGCGACCGGGACGCCCGACAAGCTGCAGGCGCTGCTGGCGGTGCTCGCACCGCTCGGCATCAAGGAGATGGCCCAGTCGGGGACCGTGGCCCTGGGCCGGGGCCCGCGCGCCATGAGCGGCGCCGGTACCTTGCGGCCGGTCGAGCGCACCGCCTGAACCCCTACCGCACTCGTACAGACCAACCGAAGGGAACAACCACAGCATGGCCGCCGAGATCTTCTACGACGACGACGCCGACCTCTCGATCATCCAGGGGCGGACCGTCGCCGTCCTGGGCTACGGCAGCCAGGGTCACGCCCACGCGCTGTCGCTGCGCGACTCCGGCGTCGACGTCCGCGTCGGCCTGCCCGAGGGCAGCAAGAGCCGGGCCAAGGCCGAGGCCGAGGGGCTGCGGGTGGTCACGCCCGCCGAGGCGGCCGCCGAGGCCGACCTGATCATGATCCTGGCGCCGGACCACGTGCAGCGGCACCTCTACGCCGAGTCGGTGGAGCCCAACCTGCAGGACGGCGACGCGCTGTTCTTCGGCCACGGCTTCAACATCCGCTTCGGCTACATCAAGCCCCCGGCCGGCGTCGACGTCGCGATGGTCGCCCCCAAGGGCCCGGGCCACCTGGTGCGCCGCGAGTTCGAGAACGGCAAGGGGGTGCCCTGCCTGGTCGCGGTCGAGCAGGACGCCAGCGGCAACGCCCTGCAGCTCGCGCTCTCCTACGCCAAGGGCATCGGCGGCGCCCGCGCCGGCGTCATCAAGACGACCTTCGCCGAGGAGACCGAGACCGACCTGTTCGGCGAGCAGGCGGTGCTCTGCGGTGGCGCGAGCGCGCTGATCACCGCCGGGTTCGAGACGCTGACCGAGGCCGGCTACCAGCCCGAGGTCGCCTACTTCGAGTGCCTGCACGAGCTGAAGCTGATCGTCGACCTCATGTACGAGGGCGGCATCGCCAAGCAGCGCTGGTCGGTGTCCGACACCGCCGAGTACGGCGACTACACCTCCGGCCCCAAGGTCATCGACGCCCGCGTCAAGGAGTCGATGAAGGAGGTCCTCGACGCGATCAAGGACGGCTCCTGGGCCGCCGCCTTCATCGCCGACCAGGACGCCGGAGCGCCGGACTTCAAGGCCAAGCGGGCCGCCGCCGAGGCGCACCCCATCGAGGAGACCGGGCGCAAGCTGCGCGGGCTCATGAGCTGGGTGTCGGCGTCCGACGACTACACCGGGACCGCCGCCCGGAACTGAGCAAGGACCACCCTTCCTCCACGTGACACGGCCCCCGCTGCGCAGGCAGCGGGGGCCGTTCTCGTGCGGCGGGAGGTCAGACGGACTGACCGCGCGAGGCGAAGTACTGCCGGGACTGCTCGGTGCGCAGCAGCACGACGATGAGGATCGGCAGCACGAAGCCCAGCAGGCCGGTGAAGACGAAGCCCTCCTCCTGCACCAGGCTCCAGAGCAGGTACAGCAGCTGCAGCGCGATGGACGCGTAGCTGCCCAGCAGCAGCAGCTTGGGGTCCTGCCCGCGCAGCACCTGGATGCCGCCGAGGAGCAGCACGACGGCCGCCGCGAACGACAGCAGGGCCAGGATGCCGAGCAGCGCGTCGATCTCGAAGAGCGCGCCGATCGCGAAGAGGGTCAGCAGCCCGCCGAGCGTGCCCAGGCCGCCGATGACCACGCCGATGACGGCGGCCGCGGTGACCTGACCCGGGCGCTGACCGCCGGGCGCCTGGCCGTAGCCGGGAGGGGCGCTGGGATAGCCGCCCGGCTGCTGGCCGTAGCCCTGGCCGTACTGCGGGGCGGGCTGCTGGCCGTACCCCTCGCCGTAGCCCTGGCCGTAGCCCTGGCCGGGCTGCTGGCCGGGCGGCGGGCCCCAGCCCGGCTGGCCCTGCGGCGAACCCCCCTGCGGGTGGTCGGGATCGGAACCGGTAGGGCTGGACATGGTGGCTTCCTCCTGCTCGGGATCCCCGGCGTGATCGCCGAGGACGTGTCGTAGGGATGGTCACACCGGCGCGGGAGTCGGGCACCCCCGAGCGGATCGCTCCGGCCGGAGCCACCCGGTTCAGCGACCGGTCCGGCGGTACCGGTGGGCGGCGAAGAACTGGCCGGCCGGCTTCAGCGACAGCAGGACGACGATCGCCAGCGCCGCGAGGAAGAAGAGCAGATTGACCACGACGTCCCCGGCGGCCCCGTCGACGAGGCTGCCGAGGAGGCCGATCGTCGTGAAGGTCAGGGCGATCGAGCCGCCCACCAGCAGGAGCACCCGGCTGCGGCCGGTCAGCGCCCAGATCGAGCCCCAGACCATGAGCACCGTCCATCCCAGCGCGAGCACGCCGAAGACGATGAGCGCCCCTCCGACGGCGCCGGTCATGGCACCGAAGCCGGGGATCTCCTCGTCCAGCCCGCCGCCGGCACCGCTGGCGGCCGCGCCGATGATCAGGAGGAAGAAGGTGACGAGCAGCCCGATCGCGCCGTAGACGAGACCGAGCACGGCCGCCGTGATCACCCCGCCCGGCTTCGCGGGGACACCCGGGTCGCCGTACTGCTGGGGGTAGCCGGGGGCGCCGTACTGCTGGGGGCAGCCGGGCTGCGCGTACTGCGGCTGCTGCCCGTACTGGTCCTGCCCGTAGCCGCCCTGGCCGTAGCCGCCCTGGCCGTACTGCGGCTGCTGCCCGAACTGCGGCTGCCCGTACTGCGGCTGCTGGCCGTACTGGGGTTGGCCGTACTGCGGCTGCCCGTACTCGCCCTGGCCGCCGTACTGCTGCTCGTAGGAGGGCCGGCCGGGCTCCGGACCGCTCCCGGCACCGTGCGGCTGGGACTCGGGACGACCCTCGTCGTCGGACTGGCTCACTGTTCTCCTCCGTCGGGGCCGGCGTGCACCGGCTTCGCAAGCCAGGATGTCGGTGCCACCGGGCGGGGGCAAGGACCCCCGGGTGAGCCGCTGCGTCCCTAGGCTCTCCTCTCGTGACCACGACCGCACCCGTCGTCCTGATCGCCGAGGAGCTGGCGCCCGGCGCGCTCGTGGCGCTCGGGACCGACGTCGAGATCCGGCACGTCGACGGCGCCGACCGAGCGGCGCTTCTTCCTGCGCTGGCCGAGGCGGCGGCCGTCGTCGTCCGCAGCGCCACCCGGATCGACGCCGAGGCGCTGGCCGCGGCCCCGCGCCTGCAGGTCGTCGCCCGGGCGGGCATCGGCCTGGACAACGTCGACGTCGCAGCCGCCACCGGGCGCGGCGTGCTCGTGGTGAACGCACCGACCGCGAACGTCGTCAGCGCCGCGGAGCACGCCGTCGCGCTGCTGCTGGCCGCCGCCCGGCACATCCCGGCCGCCGACGCGTCCCTGCGCGCGGGCAGGTGGGACCGGTCCGCCTTCACGGGCGTCGAGCTCGCCGGCAAGACCGTCGGCGTGGTCGGCCTCGGCCGCATCGGCCAGCTCGTGGCGCAGCGCCTGGCGGCCTTCGACGTCGAGCTGGTCGCGCACGACCCCTACATCCAGCCCGGCCGGGCCGCCCAGCTCGGCGTCCGCCTGGTCTCCCTCGAGGAGCTGCTGCGGGAGTCGGACGTCCTCACCATCCACCTGCCGAGGACGCCGGAAACCCTCGGCCTGATCGGAGCCGCGGAGCTCGCGGCCACGAAGCGCGGGGTGGTGGTCGTCAACGCCGCCCGCGGCGGGCTGGTCGACGAGGCGGCGCTGGCCGACGCGCTGCGGACCGGCCAGGTCGGCGCCGCCGGCCTCGACGTCTTCGCCGAGGAGCCGTGCACCGGCAGCCCGCTGTTCGATCTCCCCAACACGGTCGTCACGCCGCACCTCGGTGCGTCGACGGCCGAGGCGCAGGACAAGGCCGGGACCGCCGTCGCCCGCTCGGTGCGGCTGGCGCTGCGGGGCGAGTTCGTCCCCGACGCGGTGAACGTGCAGGCCGGCGGCGTCGTCGCCGAGGAGGTGCGGCCGGGCCTGCCGCTGGCCGAGAAGCTGGGCCGGGTCTTCACCTCCGTCGCCGACGGGCTCGCGCAGTCGGTCACCGTGGAGGTCCGGGGCACCCTGGCCGAGTTCGACGTCTCGGTGCTGCCGCTCGCGGTGCTCAAGGGGGTCTTCTCCGGCGTGGTGGAGGAGCAGGTCACCTACGTCAACGCCCCCCTGCTCGCCGAGCAGCGGGGCCTGGAGGTGGTCCTCACCAGCGACCCCGAGAGCCCGACGTTCCGCACCTACGTCCGGGTGTGGGGTGCCATGGCCGACGGCACGCAGGTCACCGTCGCCGGCACCCTCTTCGGCAAGAACCAGGCGCCGCGGCTGACCGAGGTCGCCGGCTTCGAGATCGACCTCGCCGCCTCCGGGCACCTGCTGTTCTTCGTCTACGCCGACCGCCCCGGGGTGGTCGGCGCGGTCGGCGCGGAGCTGGGGGAGGCCGGGGTCAACATCGCCGGCGCCCAGGTGAGCCCGTCCGACGAGGGCGGTGAGGCGCTCATGGCGGTGACCGTCGACAGCCCCGTCGGACCGGAGCTGCTCCAGCGGATCGCCGCCCGCATCGGGGCGTCGGCAGCCCGGGCCGCGGACCTGAGCACCCTCTGACCTAGGGTCCCTGACCATGCGCCTGGCAGTGATCCCCGGAGACGGCATCGGACCCGAGGTCGTGGCGGAGGGGCTCAAGGTCCTCCGCGCGGTCGCCCCCGACCTGGAGACGACCCCCTACGACCTGGGCGCCGCGCGGTGGCAGCGCACCGGCGAGCTGCTGCCCGACCCCGTGCTCGACGAGCTCCGGCAGCACGACGCCATCCTGCTCGGCGCCATCGGCGACCCCAGCGTCCCGCCGGGCATCCTCGAGCGCGGGCTGCTGCTGCGGCTGCGCTTCGAGCTGGACCACCACGTCAACCTGCGCCCCGCGCGGCTGTTCGACGGTGTCCGCAGCCCGCTCGCCGACGCCGGCCCGATCGACATGCTGTGCGTCCGCGAGGGCACCGAGGGCCCCTACGTCGGCAACGGCGGAGTCCTGCGCAAGGACACCCCGCAGGAGGTCGCCACCGAGGTCAGCCTCAACACCGCCTTCGGTGTGGAGCGCGTCGTCCGCTACGCGTTCGAGCGGGCCGTCGCCCGCCCGCGCAAGCACCTGACCCTGATCCACAAGACCAACGTGCTCACCCACGCCGGCGGTCTCTGGTCGCGGATCGTGGAGGAGGTGTCGGTCGAGTTCCCGGAGGTGACCGTCGCCTACCAGCACGTCGACGCCGCCTCGATGTTCTTCATCACCGATCCGGGCCGCTACGACGTGATCGTCACCGACAACCTCTTCGGCGACATCGTCACCGATGTAGCGGCCGCGGTGACCGGCGGCATCGGCCTGGCGGCCAGCGGCAACCTCGACGCCTCGGGCACCAACCCGAGCATGTTCGAGCCGGTGCACGGCTCCGCCCCGGACATCGCCGGCCAGGGCATCGCCGACCCCACGGCCACCGTGCTCTCCGTGGGCCTCCTGCTGGAGCACCTGGGCCGCAGCGAGCAGGCGCGGAAGGTCGACGCCGCCGTCGCCTTCGACCTGTCCACACGCGACCCGCGCGCCACGATCCGCACCGCCGACGTCGGCGACCGGCTCGCCGCCCTCGCCGGCGGCTGAGGACGGCCGTCATCGTCGGGGCCGTCCCGTTGTGATTCACTGACCGGGATGCACCCCAGCGGCACGATCATCATCGCCTAGCGCGCAGTCACCTCCCCGACTGCGCGCAGACCTCCCGTACCCGGGGGGTCTTTTTCGTGTTCGGGCCGTCCACCACCGCCCCGGGAGACCCCATGACCAGCACCGACTTCCACGTCTTCGACACCACGCTGCGCGACGGCGCCCAGCGCGAGGGCATCAGCTACTCGGTCGCGGACAAGCTCGCGGTCGCCCGGTTGCTGGACGAGATCGGGGTCGGCTTCATCGAGGGCGGCTGGCCCGGCGCGCTGCCGAAGGACACCGAGTTCTTCTCCCGGGCCCGCACCGAGCTCCACCTCAAGCACGCGCAGCTGGTGGCCTTCGGCGCCACCCGCAAGGCCGGCGTCGCCGTCGAGGACGACCCCCAGGTCCGCGCGCTGCTCGACGCGCAGACGCCCGTGGTCTGCCTGGTCGCCAAGTCCGACGTCCGCCACGTGCGGGAGGCGCTGCGCACCACGCTGGAGGAGAACCTCGCGATGGTCGCCGACA
Organism: Blastococcus sp. SYSU DS0541; assembly: GCF_054050875.1. Taxonomy (NCBI): domain Bacteria; kingdom Bacillati; phylum Actinomycetota; class Actinomycetes; order Geodermatophilales; family Geodermatophilaceae; genus Blastococcus; species Blastococcus sp. SYSU DS0541. The sequence goes on from NZ_JBJHAD010000001.1 coordinate 382,526, forward strand.
CCGTCGCCTACCTGGTGTCCGAGGGGCGCCGGGTGTTCCTCGACTGCGAGCACTTCTTCGACGGCTACGCCGCCGACCGCGACTACGGGGTGCGGGTGCTGCAGGCGGCGTTCGAGGCCGGGGCCGAGGTCGGCGTCCTGTGCGACACCAACGGCGGCATGCTCCCGATGGGCGTCGGCCGGGTGGTCGCCGAGGTGCGCTCCCGGGTCGAGGGGAAGCTCGGCATCCACTGCCAGGACGACACCGGGTGCGCCGTGGCCAACACCCTGGCCGCGGTCGAGGCCGGGGTCACCCACGTGCAGGGGACGGCGAACGGCTACGGGGAGCGGGCCGGCAACGCCGACACCTTCGCGCTGATCGCCAACCTGGTCACCAAGATGGGGATCCCCGCCGTGCCGGCCGAGTGCCTGCCCGAGCTGCAGCGGGTCAGCCACGCCATCGCCGAGCTCGCCAACATCGCCCCCGACGAGCACCAGCCCTTCGTGGGCGCCTCGGCGTTCGCGCACAAGGCCGGCCTGCACGCGAGCGCGATCAAGGTCAGCCCGGAGCTCTACAACCACCTCGACCCCGCGGTCGTCGGCAACGACATGCGCATCCTCGTCACCGAGATGGCCGGCCGGGCGTCGGTCGAGCTGAAGGGCCGCGAGCTCGGCGTGGACCTCACCGGCCAGACCGATGCGATCGGCCGGGTGGTCGACCAGGTCAAGGTCCTCGAGGCCGACGGCTGGTCGTTCGAGGCCGCCGACGCCTCCTTCGAGCTGCTGCTGCGCTCCCAGCTGCCGGAGGCGCCGCCGCCGCTGTTCGGGCTGGAGAGCTACAAGACCTCCGTGGAGCACTGGGGCAACGGCGTGGTGGTCAGCGAGGCGACGGTCAAGGTGCACGTCGACGGCGAGCGGATCATCAGCACCGGCGAGGGCAACGGGCCGGTGAACGCCCTCGACAACGCGCTCCGCCAGGCGCTGGTGCACCGCTACCCGCAGCTGGCCGAGGTCTCCCTGGCCGACTACAAGGTCCGCATCCTCGGGTGGAAGGGCGGCACCAGCGCGACCACCCGCGTGCTCATCGACACCACCGACGGGGTGGGGGAGTGGACCACCGTCGGCGTCCACGCCAACATCGTCGAGGCCTCGTGGCACGCGCTGGTGGACGCGCTGACCTACGCGGTGCTGCGTCGTCCTCAGCCGTAGTGGTCGTCCTCAGCCGTAGCGGTCGCCCTCAGCCGTAGCGGTCGTCCTCAGCCGTAGCGGGCGACGAAGTTCGCCAGCAGCCGGCCGGGCGCGGTCACCACCGCGGGGGTCAGGCGCCGCACGACCGCCTCCACCTCGCTGGGCGCGAAGTAGCCGGCGTGCTGGTAGATGCGCACTCGCGCGACGATCGCGGCGACGTCGAGCTCGGGGTGGAACTGGGTGGCGTAGACGTTCTGCTTCACCTTGAACATCTGCACCGGGCAGGTCGCCGAGGAGGCCAGCAGCACGGCGGTGGGCGGCAGCACGCGGCACGCCTCCTTGTGGCCGACGAAGGCGGTGAAGCGGTCGGGCACGCCGGCGAGCAGGGGGTCCTCCCGGCCGTCCGGGGTGAGGGCGACCTCCACCGCCGACACCGGCTCCCCGAACGTGCGGTCGACGACACCGCCCTGGTGGGTGCCGAGCGTGCCGATCCCGTAACAGGCGCCGAAGAAGGGCAGGTCCCGGTCGACGATCTCGTCCAGCAGGCGGCCGACGTCGCGCTCCACCCGCACCTGGACGGCGGACTTGTCCTCGTCGGAGGAGTTGAACGGCCCGCCGCCGAGGAAGACGCCGGCGTAGCCGTCGAGGTCGAGCGCCGGCAGCGGCCCGGCCTCGAGCCGGATCCGGTGCAGCCGCGCCGCGGGCAGCGCCGTGCAGCGGAGGAACGAGGCGAGCTCCCCGTCCGCGGCCTCGTCCTCGGGGCGGGAGGAGAGCAGCAGGAAGGGCTTCACCCGGTCAGCGCGGCTGGATCTCGCCCATCGGGCCCCAGCCGCTGACGTCGGGCGCGTCCACGTAGATGATCTGCGGCTGCGCGGAGACGAGGTCCGGCGCCTGCTCGACGAAGCGCTTGAAGGCGTCGGTGGCCACGTGGGCGGCGCCCGCGTCGGCGTCACGGAAACCCTCGACGCAGACGAAGGTGTGCGGTTCCTCCAGGCTGCGCGACCACTCGAAGAACAGCGATCCCTTCTCGGCGTTAACCGCGCGGGCGTAGTCGGCGGCCAGCCCGGTCCACTCGTCGGCGCGCTCGGGACGGACGGGGAACTTCACGACGATGAGGATCACGGGGTCATTGTCGGCCTCCGGCCGACACCGCGGCCAGTTGCCGTCCCCACGACCCGGCGAACCGTCCCCCTGGGGAGGTGTGCTGCCAGCTGTGGCGCTCTGCCCACCCCGGCGGGGCAGAGACCGACTGCCCTGCCGAAGACCTGGTGCCGCCGGCGGCCGCCCGTCACACGGGGTCCAGCCGGGTCCGGAGCAGGCAGAACTCGTTGCCCTCCGGGTCGGCGAGGACCTGCCAGGTCGCGTCGTCGGACTGGCCGACGTCGGCCGGCGTCGCGCCCAGCCCGAGCAGCCGCTGGAGCTCGGCGTCCTGGTCGCGGTCGGTCGGGCTGACGTCGATGTGCAGGCGCACCTTCCCCGGCGTCGGGTCGGTGACCGGCACGAAGACCAGCGTGGGCGCGGGCCCGCCGAAACCGGCCTCGGGGCCGATCTCTACGGCGCCGTCGTCCTCCCGCCCCACGACCCGGTAGTCCAGCACCGCCGCCCAGAAGGCGGCGAGGGACTCGGGGTCCCGGCTGTCGACGACGAGCTCGCTGAACCGGCAGGCCATGGGTGCACGGTAGGCAGGAGGGGGCGCGACTAACCTCGGGTCGTGCGCATCGTCCGTTTCGCCTCCCCCCAGGGCATGTCCTTCGGCGTCCTCGACGGAGACGGTCAGGTGGCCCAGATCGAGGGCCACCCCTTCGGCCAGATCTCCTTCACCGGCGCCCGCTTCGCCCAGGCCGACATCCGGCTGCTCTCGCCGATCCTCCCGAGCAAGGTGGTGTGCGTCGGCAAGAACTACGCCGAGCACGTCAAGGAGATGGGCACCGGCGACGCCCCGCAGCAGCCGCTGCTGTTCCTCAAGCCCTCCACCTCGGTCATCGGCCCCGGCGACGCGATCCGCATCCCGGCGGGCAGCACCAACGTGCACCACGAGGCCGAGCTCGCCGTGGTGATCGGCGCGCGCGGGGCCCGCAACGTGACGCCGGAGCAGGCGATGGGCAGCGTGTTCGGCTACACGATCGCCAACGACGTCACCGAGCGGGACATGCAGAGGAGCGACGGGCAGTGGACCCGCGCCAAGGGCTTCGACTCCTTCTGCCCGCTGGGGCCGTGGATCGAGACCGACCTGGCCGGCATCGGCCTGGACGCCGCGGACCTCGAGGTGACCTGCGACGTCGACGACGAGCGCCGCCAGACCGGGCGCACCAGCCAGCTGCTGTTCGGCATCCCCACGCTGATCGCCTACATCTCGCAGGTGATGACCCTCCTGCCCGGCGACGTCGTCCTCACCGGCACGCCGTCCGGCGTCGGGCCGATCCGCCCGGGTCAGACCGTCACCTGCGCCATCCAGGGCCTCGGCACGCTCACCAACTCGGTGACGGCGGCCGATGCCGTCTCCACCGCCGGTGGCGCCCGATGACGGCCACGGCTGTCGCACCCACCACCCCGACCGGAGCGGTCCGCACCCGCTTCTGCCCGTCACCGACCGGGCTGGTGCACGTCGGGCTCATCCGTACGGCGTTGTTCAACTGGGCGCACGCCCGCCACCACGGCGGCACGTTCGTCTTCCGCATCGAGGACACCGACGCCGCCCGCGACTCCGAGGAGTCCTACCGGCACCTGCTCGACAGCCTGCGCTGGCTGGGCCTGGACTGGGACGAGGGCCCGGAGGTCGGTGGGCCCCACGGGCCGTACCGGCAGTCGGAGCGGCAGGACGTCTACCGCGAGGTGGCCGCGAAGCTGCTCGAGTCCGGGCACGCCTACGAATCCTTCTCCACCAACGAGGAGGTCGACGCCCGGCGCCGCGCCTCCGGCCAGGACCCGAAGCTCGGCTACGACAACTACGACCGCTTCCTCACCGACGCCCAGAAGGCGGCCTACCGCGACGAGGGCCGCCAGCCGGTGCTGCGCCTCCGGATGCCGGACGAGGACCTCGCCTGGACCGACCTGGTGCGCGGCGAGGTGCGCTTCGCCGCCGGCGCGGTGCCCGACTTCGTGCTGGTGCGGGGCAACGGCGCGCCGCTCTACCCCTTTGTGAACCCGGTCGACGACGCCCTGATGGGCATCACCGACGTCCTCCGCGGCGAGGACCTGCTGCCCTCCACGCCGCGGCAGCTGGCGCTCTACGCGGCGCTCACCGACATCGGCGTCGCCGCCGGCACCCCGCGCTTCGGCCACCTGCCCCTGGTGACCGGCGAGGGCACCAAGAAGCTCTCCAAGCGCGACCCCACGTCCAACCTCGACGTCTACCGGGAGCGCGGCTTCCTCCCCGAGGGCCTGGTGAACTACCTGGCGCTGCTGGGCTGGTCGATCGCCGAGGACCGGGACATCTTCTCGGTGGCCGAGATGGTCGAGGCCTTCGACGTCACGAAGGTCAACGCGAACGCCGCGCGGTTCGACCTGAAGAAGGCCGAGGCGATCAACGCCACGCACCTGCGCGCCCTCCCGGTGGAGGAGTTCACCGCTCGGGTGGTCCCGCACCTGGCTGCCGCGGGACTGGTCACCGACCCGCCCACCGCCGAGCAGGACGCGGTGCTGCGCGCGATCGCCCCCCTGGCGCAGGAGCGGATGGTGGTCCTCTCCGAGGCCGTCGGCCTGCTGGGCTTCCTCTTCGTCGACGAGGTCCAGGTCGACCCGGCCGCCGCCGAGAAGCAGCTCTCCGGGGAGGGCGCGGTCGAGGTGCTGGACGCGGCGTCGGCGGCGCTGGGCGAGCTGCCGGAGTGGACGACGCCCGCCATCGAGCAGGCCCTCAAGGCGGCGCTCGTCGACGGGCTGGGGCGCAAGCCGCGGCAGGCGTTCGGGCCGGTCCGGGTCGCCGTCAGCGGGCGCACGGTCTCCCCGCCGCTGTACGAGTCGATGGAGCTGCTCGGCCGCGACCGGACGCTGGCCCGGCTGGCCGCTGCGCGCACGGTGGCGTCGGCGGGATGACCTCGCCGGCGGCCGGCGGGGGCCCGGTCGAGGAGCCGTACGCCGGGCCGCCGCCCACGCTGCGCCCGGAGCCGGGGTGGTTCCCGGTCGCGCCGTGGCCCGGGCCGCCGGGTGGCCACCCGGCGGGTCCGTACCACCCGGCACCGTTCCCGCCGGGGGCCCACCCGCCGTTCCCGGCGGGTGCGTGGGCCCCCCACCCGCCGGCGCCACCGGCCGGGTGGGCCCTCCCGCCGGGCACGCCGCCGCACGACGAGCCGACGTCGTTCCTGCGGGCGATGCGCTCGCGCGACTGGGCCTGGTGGCGGCCGTTGCTGGGGCTGCTCCTGCTCGGGGTGGTCTTCCTCGTGGCCGGGGCGCTGCTCGGCGTCCTCGGCATCCTGACCGGGATCAGCCCCGACCTGACCCTCATCGAGCTCACCGACCCCGGCACCCTGCTGGTCACCAACGCGACCCTGGTCGTGGGCATCCCGGTGGTGTGGCTGGCCTGGGCCGTGGCGCACGGCATGGGCACGGGCTGGTCGTCGTCGGTGCTGGCCCGGTTCCGGTGGCGGCTGCTGCCCCGCCTGACCGTGCTGGCACTGGCCTCGATCGGCGTCGTCATCGGGCTGTCGGTGCTCGTGGGCGTGACCGTGGGCGGCGCAGAGGTGACCGGGCCGGTCCCGTCGTGGGGCTGGCTGCTGGTGGTGGTCCTGTTCACCACACCGCTGCAGTCGGCGGCGGAGGAGTACCTCTTCCGCGGCTACCTCAGCCAGGCGGTCGCCGGCTGGATCAGCGCCCCCCGCACGGGCGCGGTGGTCGCCGCGGTGGTGACCGGCGCGCTCTTCTCCCTCGCCCACCTGCCGCCGGACCTCGCCACCTTCCTCGACCGCTTCGCCTTCGCCCTCGCCGCCTCGGCCGTGGTGTGGTTGACCGGCGGCATCGAGGCGGCCGTGGTGATGCACGCGGTCAACAACGTGGTGCTGTTCGTGCTGGTCGCCCTGCTGGGGGACGCGGTGACCACGGACGTGGTGCCGGCGGGGCTCGTCCCGGTGTCGCTCGCCCTGACCGTCGCCGGCTTCGGCGGTTTCGTCCTGCTCGTCGCCCGCTGGCGGCGGCGGGCGCAGCCCGAGCTGCGCACGCCCGCCCTGGACCTGCGGCACCCGCCCGTGGTCTCCGTCCCGGCCCGCTGATCCGCCGACCGGGGGGTGGTGCGACCCGCCTCCGCGGCGTCGGGTACAGTTCTTCCCGGCGCCGCGAGGTGCTACCCATGGGGTATGGGGTAATTGGCAGCCCGACGGTTTCTGGTTCCGTTAGTCTAGGTTCGAGTCCTGGTACCCCAGCGAGGAAGCCTGGTTCCTCTTGCAGTACCGCACCACAGCACGGCCCCGTCGTCTAGCGGCCCAGGACGCCGCCCTCTCACGGCGGTAGCGAGGGTTCGAATCCCTTCGGGGCTACGCGACCGAGAGCCCCCGACCACCCGGTCGGGGGCTCTCGCCGTTCCCGGCCCCCCGGTGCGGCGCCGGTGCGCGGGCATGGCAGAATCTTCGGCGCAGGGCCCCGTCGTCTAGCGGCCTAGGACGCCGCCCTCTCACGGCGGTAGCGAGGGTTCGAATCCCTTCGGGGCTACGCGACCGAGAGCCCCCGACCACCCGGTCGGGGGCTCTCGCCGTTCCCGGGGCGGCCTCGAGGGGCTGGTGGGCGCGCCGACACGTGCTCGAACGCGGTACGACCGAGGCGTCAGCGTGCGGAGCGGGAGATCGCCGCCGCGGCGTCCAGCACCGCGCCGACGACCTCCGGGCTGGGCCGGCGGCCCAGCCGCTCCACCGGGCCGGAGATGGAGACGGCGCCGAGCACCGACCCGCCGCCGTCGCGGACGGGCGCGGACAGGGAGGCGACGCCGGCCTCCCGCTCGGCCACGCTGTGGGCCCAGCCGCGGCGGCGGACGTCGAGCAGCGTGCGCGCGGTGAAGCTGGCCGAGGGCAGCAGCCGGGTCACCTCGTCGGCGGGCATGAAGACCAGCAGCGCGTGGGCGGCCGACCCCGCCGTCATGGGCAGGCGCGCACCGACCGGGACGGTGTCCCGCAGGCCGCTGGTGCGCTCCGCCGCGGCGACGCACACGCGGGTCGCGCCGTCGCGCACGTAGAACTGGGCGCTCTCGCCGGTGACGTCCCGCAGGGTGACCAGGTGGCGGGAGGCGATCTCGCCGATGTCGGCCGTCCCGCGCCCGAGTTCGGCCAGCGCCGGGCCGGGCGCCCAGCTGCCGCTCTCGGTGCGCCGGACGAGGCGGTGCCCCTCCAGCGCGACGGCCAGCCGGTGGGCGGTCGCCCGGGGTAGACCGGTGCGCGCGACCAGCTCCGCGAGGGTGGCCGGCTCGTGCGCCACGGCGTGCAGGATCGACACCGCTTTGTCCAGAACCGCGACCGGGTTAGGCTGTCCCACACAGCAATACTCGCATCCCGCAGAGTGAGACAGTCAACTCGGGATCGACCAGTCACCCGAAGGGGACGCGCCCGTGCCGAAGACCCTGGCCGAGAAGGTCTACGACGCCCATGTCGTGCGCAGCACGTCGGGGGAGCCCGACCTGCTCTACATCGACCTCCACCTCGTGCACGAGGTGACCAGCCCGCAGGCCTTCGACGGTCTCCGGGCGGCCGGGCGCACGGTGCGGCGGCCCGACCTGACGATGGCGACCGAGGACCACAACGTCCCGACCCTGGACATCCTGAAGCCCATCGCCGACCCGGTCAGCCGGGCGCAGGTCGACGCGCTGCGCCGCAACGCTGCCGAGTTCGGCATCCGGCTGGCGCCCATGGGCGACCGCGACCAGGGGATCGTGCACGTCATCGGCCCGCAGCTGGGGCTGACCCAGCCCGGCATGACCATCGTCTGCGGCGACAGCCACACCTCCACGCACGGCGCGTTCGGTGCGCTGGCCTTCGGCATCGGCACCAGCGAGGTCGAGCACGTGCTGGCCACCCAGACGCTGCCGCAGTACCGCCCCAAGCAGATGGCGGTCACCGTGGACGGCGAGTTGGCGCCCGGCGTCTCGGCGAAGGACGTCATCCTGGCCGTCATCGCGCAGATCGGCACCAACGGCGCCGCCGGCCACGTCATCGAGTACCGCGGCAGCGCCATCGAGGCGCTGTCGATGGAGGCCCGCATGACGATCTGCAACATGTCGATCGAAGCCGGCGCCCGCGCCGGGCTGATCGCCCCCGACCGGACCACCCTCGACTTCCTGCAGGGGCGGCCGCACGCGCCCCAGGGCGCGGACTGGGACGCCGCGGTGGAGTACTGGTCGACGCTGCGCACCGACGAGGGCGCGGTGTTCGACAGCGAGGTCGTCCTGGACGCCTCGACGCTGACGCCGTTCGTCACCTGGGGCACCAACCCCGGCCAGGGGCTGCCGATCAGCGAGCGCGTCCCCGACCCGGCGGAGATGGCCGACGAGGGGGAGCGGCGGGCCGCCGAGCAGGCGCTGGCCTACATGGGGCTGACCCCGGGCACCCCGCTCACCGAGATCGAGGTCGACACCGTCTTCCTCGGCTCCTGCACCAACGGCCGGATCGAGGACCTCCGCGTCGCCGCCGAGATGCTGCGCGGCAAGAAGATCGACCCGAACACGCGGATGCTCGTCGTCCCCGGCTCGGTCGGCGTGAAGAACCAGGCCGAGGCCGAGGGGCTCGACCGGGTCTTCGTCGACGCGGGGGCGGAGTGGCGCGGCGCCGGCTGCTCGATGTGCCTGGGCATGAACCCCGACCAGCTCAAGCCGGGTGAGCGCTCCGCCTCGACGAGCAACCGCAACTTCCAGGGCCGGCAGGGCAAGGGAGGGCGCACCCACCTGGTCTCGCCGTCCGTGGCCGCCGCCACCGCGCTCACCGGCCGCCTCACCGCCCCCGCCGACCTGATCGGAGCCTGACCCCGTGGACGCCTTCACCACCCACACCGGCACCGTCGCACCGCTGCGCCGCAGTGCCGTCGACACCGACCAGATCATCCCGGCGGAGTACCTCAAGCGGATCACCCGCACCGGGTTCGAGGACGGGCTCTTCGTCGCCTGGCGCACCAACGAGCCGGACTTCGTGCTCAACAAGCCCGAGTACGCCGACGCCTCGATCCTCGTCGCCGGCCCCGACTTCGGCACCGGCTCCTCCCGCGAGCACGCCGTCTGGGCGCTGCTGGACGGCGGCTTCCGCGTGGTGATCAGCTCGCGCTTCGCCGACATCTTCAAGAACAACTCGACCAAGGCCGGCCTGCTCACCGTCGTGCTGCCGCAGGAGCAGGTGGAGGCGCTGTGGGCGGCCGCCGAGGCCGACCCCACCACCCAGGTGACCGTGGACCTGCAGGCCAAGCAGATCACCTACGGCGACACCGCGGTGCCGTTCGAGGCCGACGACTACACCCGCTGGCGGCTGCTGGAAGGGCTCGACGACGTCGGCCTCACCGAGCGGCACCTGGACGACGTCGAGGCCTACGAGGCGCGGCGCCCCGCCTGGTTGCCCAAGGCGCTGCCCGCGCTGCCGGCTTAACGGGGCGCGTCGGGGTCGGGCTCGAGGTCACGGTAGTAGTCGGCCACCAGCGCGCCCGGCCGGCCGCCGAGGGCCCACACGCTGCCCTTGGCGGCCGGCGGCGCGAGGCCGGGGACGCCGTGCCCGTGCACCCCGAGCGCCTGCAGCAGCGACGGGATGGCCCCGCCCTGGCTGCACAGCACCGTCACCCCGGCCTCGGGGGCGTCCGAGAGCAGCCGCTCGAGCGCGCTGAGGGCGGCCTGCGGGTCCTCCGCGAAGCACTCCTCCCCGAACTCGGGCCGGTCGTGCACCCGGAGCCCCACCTGCTCGGCCAGGGGTGCCACCGTCGCGCGGCAGCGCAGCGGCGGTGCCGCGGCCACCGCGCGGGGGGAGAACAGCGGTAGCGCCTCGGCCAGCCGCCGCGCCTGGCGTTCCCCCTTGGCGTCCAGCGGCCGCAGGTCGTCGGGGCCGTCGAAGTCCTGCCTGCTCCCCGCGCGGCCGTGGCGCACCAGCAGCACGCCCACCTCGCGTGGGACGTCGGTGCGGGCGGCGTCGGCGACCACCAGCCGGTCGTGCTCGTGGGTGACCTGCGCGGCGGCGGCGTCGGGGGAGAGCCAGCGCAGCTCGTCGACCTCGTCGTTGGCCGTGAACTCGCCACCGGCGCAGCGCATCAGCCAGTAGTCGACGCGCTTGGGGGCGCCGTCGACGGCGTAGCGGGTGGTCGGGGCGCGGCGCCCGGCCACCACGGCGAGCCCGGTCTCCTCGACCACCTCCCGGCAGGCCGCCTGCAGGGGGTGCTCGCCGGCGTCGAGCTTGCCCTTGGGCAGCGACCAGTCGTCGTAGCGCGGGCGGTGCACCACGGCGACCTCGATCCCGCCGTCCGCGGCCGGTCGCCAGAGCACCCCGCCCGCGGCGACGACGGTGCGGGGCTCAGCCGGCGAGCTCATGGACCCGCCGCATCAGCACCGCCTGGTGGTCCCGGCCCTCGAGCCGCTCCCAGCTGCCGTCGCTGCGCAGCTCCCAGCAGCGCACCCCGGGCCCCATCGCCGGCTCCAGGGCCTCCTGGAGCTGCGCCCGGGCCGCCTCGTCGCAGACCCGCAGCAGCACCTCCACGCGGCGGTCGAGGTTGCGGTGCATGAGGTCGGAGCTGCCGATCCACCACTCGGGGTCCCCGCCGTTGTGGAACGACATGACGCGGGAGTGCTCCAGGAAGCGGCCGACGATCGAGCGCACCCGGATGGTCTCCGAGAGGCCGGGCACCCCGGGCCGCAGCGCGCAGATGCCGCGGACGAAGAGCTCGACCGGGACGCCGGCGCGCGAGGCCTCGTAGAGCGCGTCGATGATCCGCTCGTCGACGATCGAGTTCGCCTTCATGCGGATGCCCGAGGGGCCGCCCTCGGCGGCGTGCCGGGCCTCGCGGCGGATCTTCTCGATCAGGCCGTTGCGGATGCCGTGCGGTGCCACCATGAGCGTGCGGTAGTTGGTCTGCCGCGAGTACCCGGTGAGCACGTTGAACAGGTCGGTGAGGTCCGCGCCCACCCGCGGGTCGGCGGTCAGGATGCCGAGGTCCTCGTAGATGCGGGCGGTCTTCGGGTTGTAGTTGCCCGTGCCGATGTGGCAGTAGCGCCGGATGACGCCCTGCTCGCGGCGGACGACCAGCGCCGTCTTGCAGTGGGTCTTGAGCCCCACCAGCCCGTAGACCACGTGGCAGCCGGCGCGCTCCAGCGAGCGGGCCCAGCTGATGTTGGCCTCCTCGTCGAAGCGGGCCTTGATCTCCACGAGGACGACGACCTGCTTGCCCGCCTCGGCCGCCTCGATGAGCGCGGTCACGATGGGCGAGTCACCGGAGGTGCGGTACAGCGTCTGCTTGATGGCGAGCACGTTCGGGTCGGCCGCGGCCTGCTCGATGAAGCGCTGCACGCTCGTGGCGAACGAGTGGTAGGGGTGGTGCACCAGCACGTCGCCCTCGCGGAGGGTGGCGAAGACGCTCTTGGGCGTCTCGCCCTCGGAGAGCCGCGGGTGCGTGGCGGGGACGAACGGGTCGTCCTTGAGCTCCGGGCGGTCCAGGTCGTAGAGCGCCATGAGCGAGGCGAGGTCCAGCAGCCCCGGCACGTGGACGACGTCGTCGGGGGAGACCTCCAGCTCCGAGATGAGCACCTCGAGGATCCGCGGATCCATCGGCTCGGCCACCTCGAGGCGGACGGCGGGGCCGAAGCGGCGCCGGGCCAGCTCGCGCTCCAGGGCCTGCAGCAGGTCCTCGTCGCGGTCCTCCTCCACCTCGAGGTCGGCGTTGCGCGTGACCCGGAAGAAGTGGTGGTCGATCACCTCCAGTCCCGGGAACAGCTGGGCGAGGTGGGCGGCGATGAGGTCCTCGAGCGGCAGGAAGGTGGCCGTGGAGTCCGCCGACTCGACCGGCACGAACCGCGGCACGTTGTTGGGCACCTTCAGCCGGGCGAACCGCGGGGCGCCGGTGTCGGGATCGCGCACCGACACCGCCAGGTTCAGCGAGAGCCCGCTGATGTAGGGGAAGGGGTGCGCCGGGTCGACCGCGAGCGGGGTGAGCACGGGGAACACCTGGTCGCGGAAGTAGTCGCGCAGCCGGCGGGTGTCCTGGTCGGCGAGGTCCTCCCAGTGCACGAGCCGGATGCCCGCCTCCTCCAGCCGCGGCAGCACGTCCTTGTTGAAGACGTCGGAGTGGCGCTGCACCAGTTCCTGGGTGCGACCGGTGACCAGTTCGAGCTGCTCCCGGATGGTCAGCCCGTCGGGGGAGCGCACGGTGAGACCGGTGTTCTGCCGGCGCTTCAGGCCGGCGATGCGGACCATGTAGAACTCGTCGAGGTTGGTGGCGAAGATGGCGAGGAACTTGACCCGCTCCAGCAGCGGCAGGGACTCGTCCTCGGCGAGCTCCAGCACGCGCGCGTTGAAGTCGAGCCAGGACAGTTCCCGGTTCAGGTAGCGGTCGGCGGGCAGGGCATCGGTCCGGGGAGCGCTCTCTGGGGCCACGTCCTCATCGTGCCGTACCCACCCGGCTCGCGAGCACCGGTGAGGCCCGCACGAGCCCGCTCGTGCGCGGGCCGGCGCCGAGCTCCAGCGCGGCCCGCAGGTCGGCGGGGACGTCCACGTCGCGCTGCAGGCCGGGCCACGCGCCGGGCAGCCGGACCGCGCCATCGGCCTCGTGGGCGTGCGCGGAGCCGCGGCCGAACCGCGGGCGCAGCGGGGCCCCGGCGGCGGTCAGCAGGGTGGTGCCCGTCCCCTGGGCGTCGGCCACGAAGCACCGGGGTGCCGCCGCCGCGGCGGCCAGCGCGGCGTCGAGCTCCCCGGGGCGCAAGGCCGGGAGGTCGGAGGAGAGCGCGGCCACCTGCGCGCTCCCGGCCCACCAGGCCCCGTGCTCGAGGGCGGGGTTGAGGCCCCGGTCGGGCTCGTCGGGGACGACGTCGGCGCCGAGGTCGCGCACCAGCTCCGCGGAAGCCGCCTCGTCGGTGACGACTACGACAGAGCCCACCCGCGGGCAGGCCAGCGCCGCGGCGACCGTGTCGGCGAGCAGGGCGAGGACCAGGGCGCCGTGGTCACCGCCGGGGCCGGCGGTGAGCGGCCGCAGCCGGGTCTTGGCCGCCGCGAGCCGCTTCGCCGGGACGACGACCGACCATGTGGACACGGCCCCACAATGTCAGCACGCGGTCGCTCGGCGGCCCGCCGGACCGGGACCCGGTGGTCCGGGCCGGGTGGGACGGGTCGATCATGGGCGGGCTCACACCAGAGGGAGGCGGGTCGGTGACGGAAGAGGCGTCCCCTCATGGCACGACCCCGTCCGGGCACGCGCGTGGCCGGCCGGAGAGCCGGTGGCGCACCCGCGGGCGGATCTCGTTCCACCTCTGGCTGTGCATCCTGGTGATCTACCCGGTCTCCTCCCTGATGTTCCGGCTGCGCTACCACCACATCGAGCGCATCCCCGTGCGCGGGCCGGTCCTGCTCGTGGTCAACCACGTCTCGGTGCTCGACCCGCTGGCCTGCGCCCGCCTGGTGTTCGACCGTGGGCGCATCCCGCACTTCCTGGCCAAGGAGGCGGTCTTCAAGGGGCCGGCGGGCACGATCCTGCGGGCCGCGGGGCAGATCCCGGTGGCCCGGTACTCGTCGGCCGCCCGGGGTTCGCTGGACGCGGCGCGCGCCGACCTGCAGGCCGGCAGCATCGTGGTGATCTACCCCGAGGGGTCGGTGACGCGGGACCCCGCGTGGTGGCCCATGCAGGCGCGCACGGGCGCGGCGCACCTGGCGCTCACCACCGACGCCGTCGTGGTCCCGGTGGCGCAGTGGGGGCCGCAGCGGGTGCACGACTACCACGCCAGGAAGCTGCACCTGCGGCTGCGCACGCCCGCCGACTACCTGGTCGGCGAGCCGATCGACCTCTCGGCCCTGCGCGCCGAGGTCCGGGCCGGCCGGCCGCTGGACGCCCCACTGCTGCGGGAGACGACCGACCTGATGATGACGAGGGTTCGCCACCAGCTCGCCGAGCTCCGGGGGGAACCGGCCCCGGCCGCCGTCCACCCCGGTCCGGGGCGCTCGCGCCCCGGCGGCGCCGCGGGGAGCGCCGCGTGACGCGCGCGGCGGTGCTCGGTGCGGGTTCCTGGGGCACCACGTTCGCCAAGGTGCTCACCGACGCCGGGTGCGAGGTCCGGCTGCACGCGCGGCGGCCCGAGCTGGTGCGGGCCATCTGCGACCACCGGGAGAACCCCGACTACCTGCCGGGGGTGCGCCTGCCCGACCGGCTGCGGGCGACCGTCGACCCGGCCGAGGCGCTCGACGGCGCCGAGGTCGTCGTGCTGGCGGTGCCCTCGCAGTCGCTGCGCGACAACCTCACGTCCTGGTCCGGCCTGCTGCCGCCGGACGCCACGCTGCTGTCGCTCATGAAGGGCATCGAGCTCGGCAGCACCATGCGCATGAGCGAGGTGATCTGCGAGATCACCGGCTCCGGGGCGGGGAGGGTCGCGGCGCTGTCCGGCCCCAACCTGGCCCGGGAGATCGCCGAGGAGCAGCCGGCGGCCACGGTCATCGCGTGCTCGGACCCGGACCGGGCCGCGGTCCTGCAGGCGGCCTGCCACACCCCCTACTTCCGGCCCTACACGAACCCGGACGTCGTCGGCTGCGAGCTGGGCGGAGCGGTCAAGAACGTCATCGCGCTGGCCGCCGGCATCGCCGAGGGGCTCGGCTTCGGCGACAACACCCGCGCCTCGCTGATCACCCGCGGGCTGGCCGAGACGGCGCGGCTGGGGCTCGCACTGGGCGCCGAGCTCACCACGTTCGCGGGACTGGCGGGGCTGGGCGACCTGGTGGCGACCTGCAGCTCGCCGCTGTCGCGCAACCGCACCTTCGGCGAGAAGCTCGGCCGGGGCATGAGCGTCGAGGAGGTGCAGGCGAGCACCCGGCAGACCGCCGAGGGCGTGAAGAGCTGCCGCTCCGTGCTCGACCTCGCCCGCGCGCACGGCATCGACGTCCCGATCACCGAGGCCGTCGTCCGGGTGTGCCACGAGGGCGAGGCGCCGGCGCAGATGGTGCGGGAGATCATGTCGCGGGAGGCGAAGCCTGAATGAGCAGCGAGCTGGGCGGTCACGGGGACGGGACGCGGTCGGTCCGGGCGGGGGAGGACCCGGCGGTCCCGGGCGCGCCGCTGCGGCCCTCGCCGGTCTTCGCCGCACCCTTCCACCTCGGGGACCGGCCGCCGCGCGCCGGCGGGGCCGACGCGTACGCGCGGACCGAGCAGCCGACGCTCCGGCACTTCGAGGACGCCGTCGGGGAGCTCGACGGCGGCCGCTGCCTCTCCTTCGCCACCGGGATGGCGGCGCTCACCGCCGCGGTGCTGTCCTGCGTCGGCAGCGGTGACCGCGTCGTCCTGCCGTCGGACGGCTACTACACGACCCGCCTGCTGGCCGCCGAGGAGCTGGCCCGGTTCGGCGTCGAGGTGCGGTACGTGCCGACGCCGGAGATCGAGCGGGTGGCCGCCGAGGGGGGTCTGGCCGGGGCCCGCATGGTCCTGCTGGAGACGCCGAGCAACCCGCAGCTCGACGTCTGCGACATCGCCGCGGTCGCGGCAGCCGCGCACGCGGCCGGTGCGCTGGTCGCCGTCGACAACACCACCGCCACCCCGCTGGGCCAGCGCCCCCTGGCGCTCGGTGCCGACCTCACCGTCGGCAGCGACACCAAGGCGCTCACCGGGCACAGCGACGTCCTCCTCGGGCACGTGACCGTGGCCGACGACGCCCTGCACGCGGCGGTGAAGGGCTTCCGCGACCGCACCGGCAGCACGCCGGGGCCCTTCGAGGCGTGGCTCGGACACCGCTCGATGAGCACCCTGGACCTGCGGCTGGCCCGCCAGGCGGAGAACGCGGCCGCGGTCGCCGAGCTCCTCGCGGGGCACCCGGCCGTGACCGGTCTGCGCTGGCCGTGGCGGCCGGAGGACCCGTCGTTCGCCCTCGCCTCCCGGCAGATGCTGCGCCCCAACGGCGTCGTCTCCGCCGAGCTGCCCGACGAGGCCGCCGTCGCCCGGCTGCTGGGCGCCAGCCGGCTGTGGGCGGCGGCGACCAGCTTCGGCGGGGTGCACAGCACCATCGACCGGCGGGCCCAGTGGGGCGGGGACGCCGTCCCGGAGGGCTTCGTGCGGCTCTCCTGCGGCATCGAGGACACCGCGGACCTGGTCGCCGACCTATCCCGCGCGCTCGACGCCCTCGGCTGACGCGGACCGGCGGCGGGTGCCGGCCACCGTGAGCCAGATGCTCACGCCGAAGTAGTAGGCGAGGTAGACCATGCTCACCGCGACGACCACCGGGTGGGGATCGGGGTACTGGACGATCAGGACGGCGAAGGCGACCAGCCAGACCGCCGCCAGCCCCAGGTTCACCCCCCGCAGCAGCTTGGTGCGCGACGGGTAGACGTACTTGACCGGCACGAACACCAGGACGGTCAGGACGGCGAGCGCGATGCCGACGCCGGTCGGGCCGACGTCCAGGACGATCGCGTAGAAGGCCACCACGTTCCAGTAGCTCGGGAAGCCGAGGAAGTAGTGGTCCTCGGTCTTCGCGTCCACCCGGCAGAACTGGTAGCAGGAGGCGAGCAGCGGCAGCGCGGCCAGGACCCAGCCGAGCGCGCCGCCGGGCAGCCGGTCGGTCGTCCAGAGCAGCACGATCGGCGCGAAGACGTAGGTCAGGTAGTCGACGATGTCGTCCATCCGGGCGCCGTCGAACCAGGGGATCGTCTCCTTGACCCGGAACCTCCGGGCCAGCATCCCGTCGGTGCCGTCGATGAACAGCGTCGCGAGGATGAGCCACAGGGCCGTCTCCACGGCGCCGTCGAAGGCCGCGAGGACGATGAGCAGGCCGAGCACCGAGCCGCTGGCGGTGTACAGGTGCACCGCCGCGCCGGCCAGGCGCAGTCCTGGGGAGTGCCGGGGCCCGTCGGTGGTGCGCGCGGCCCCGGGTGCGGTCTGGTGAGCTGGGTCGTCGGGCACGGCGACGAGGCTGCCACACCACGCCCGGCCCGGCGGACCGACGCGTGCACCGACGTCGCGGCGGGGGCGGCGTCGGGGCCTCGGTTAGGGTCGCGTCGATGAGCGGACAGCAGGGCAGGGTGCGTGTGGCCGTCGTCTTCGGCGGGCGGAGCGAGGAGCACGCCATCTCCTGCATCTCCGCCGGCAGCGTCATGGCCGCGCTGGACCCGGAGCGCTACGAGGTGGTCCCGGTCGGCATCGCGAAGGACGGGCGCTGGGTGCTGCCCGACCCCGGCCAGCGGCTGGCGCTCACCGACGGCGCGCTGCCCGAGGTCACCGGGGGGACGGCGGTCTCCCTCGTCGGCGACCCCGAGGCCCGGGGACTGGCCGTCCTCCAGCCCGGCGCCGCGGTCGGTCGGGCGCTCACCGAGGTCGACGTCGTCTTCCCCGTCCTGCACGGGGCCTTCGGCGAGGACGGCACCGTCCAGGGCCTGCTGGAGATGACCGGGCTGCCGTACGTGGGCTCGGGGGTGTTCGCCAGCGCCGCCTCCATGGACAAGGAGTTCACCAAGAAGCTCCTCGCCGCGGCGGGCCTGCCCCAGGGTGACCACGTCGTCCTGCGCGACGAGCACGGCGCGGTCTGCGCGGACCCCGTCCTGCTCTCCGAGGCACAGCGCGAGCGACTCGGCCTGCCGGTCTTCGTGAAGCCCGCGCGCGCCGGCTCGAGCATCGGCATCAGCAAGGTCACCGACTGGGCGCAGTTCCCGGCGGCGGTCGCGGCGGCCGCCGCGGTGGACCCGAAGGTGATCGTCGAGGCCGCCGTCCCCGGCCGTGAGATCGAGTGCGGCGTGCTCGCCGCGCGCGGCTCGGGCCTGCCCGAGGCGAGCCTGCCCGCCGAGATCCGGCTGCGGCCGGGGGTGGACTGGTACGACTTCGCCGCGAAGTACCTCGACGACGCCGCGGAGTTCGACATCCCGGCCGACCTCACCGCCGAGCAGCTCGCCGCCGTCCAGGACACCGCGCGCCGCGCCTACCTGGCGCTGGACTGCCGCGGGCTGGCCCGCGTCGACTTCTTCCTCGGCACCGGCCCGGACGGCGCGGACCGCCTGGTGATCAACGAGGTCAACACCATGCCCGGGTTCACGCCGATCTCGATGTTCGCCCGCATGTGGGGCGCCACCGGGGTCGACTTCGGCGAGCTGGTGGACCGCCTGGTGAGCGGGGCGCTCGCCGGCGGCGCGCGGCCGGGCCGGTGAGGGCCGGGCGGCCGGGCCGTGGCGGAGGCGCCACCGGTCACCGGATCGCCCCGGGCCTCCTCCTGGCCGCCTTGCTCCTCGCTGCCTGCGGGCGCGCGGTCGACGGCGTCGCCACCGCCGCCCCGGCCTCCGACCGACCCTCCGCACCGGCGGAGCTGGAGGAGCTCCTCGTCGAGGAGGTGCCCTCCGGGCTGCCGCGACTCCCCGACGACGAGCTCGAGCCGCCGGCCGGGGAGAAGCGGCTCGAGGACGTCGCCGCCTACGCGCCGGACCCGGAGCGCGAGATGGCGGTGCTCGCCGACTACGGCTACCGGTACGGGTGGGAGCGCTTCTGGGGGCGGGAGTCCGGCCCCATGACCGGCCTGTTCGTCGACCAGTTCGAGCAGCGGGCCGGCGCCGGCGCCTACGCCGAGGCCCTGGCCCGCAACGACGCCGACCTCTACGGCGGCGTCCTCAGCGTGGACCCGCCCGAGCTGCCGGCGAACTGCCGCCTGCTGACCGTGGAGACCCCCGTGCCGGACGCCGGGCTGACCGACCCGGCGGCGTTCGCGTGGTGCTGGCACGGCGTGTTCAGCGTGTCGGTGACGTCCGTGGCCGGGTCGGTCCCCGAGGCGGTGCGGGAGGTCGGCGCCGTCCTCGAGGAGCAGCTGGCGCTGCTGCCGCCGGCGTGAGCAGGCGCGGGCGCTCAGGGACCGGGCACGGGCTCCTGGTAGGGGAGGGCCTCGGCCAGCGGCACGGTGAGCGCCGTGACGGGGGCGCTGTCGACGCCGGGGGGCAGCCGCACCTCGACGTAGACGGGGCGGTCCACCGCCGTCCACACCGTCGCCTCGGGGTCGCTGGTGTCGACGTGCCACTGCACGCCGTTGATCTGGATGGCGGACGCCCCGACGGTCCACCCGGCCGGCCGCTCGACGCCGCAGGTCAGCACCACGGGCGGCTCGCC
Organism: Blastococcus sp. SYSU DS0541; assembly: GCF_054050875.1. NCBI lineage: Bacteria > Bacillati > Actinomycetota > Actinomycetes > Geodermatophilales > Geodermatophilaceae > Blastococcus > Blastococcus sp. SYSU DS0541. Next base: position 401,884 of record NZ_JBJHAD010000001.1, read on the forward strand.
CCAGGCGTAGACGTTGGCGCGTTCGGAGCGCACCCGGCGCGAGGGCTCGCCGGCCAGCTCCAGCGGCAGGTTGCTCATCAGCGGGGTGCAGGACTCCTCGGCCTCGGGGCCGAGTTCCGGGCTGTCGAGTTCGAGCGTCGGGAGGTCCTCGGGGCGGACCGGCGTGACCCCGTCGACGGCGGCCGGGCCTTCGGACTCCGGCGGGATCTCGCCGCCGCGCAGGTTGACCAGCACGACGAGCGCGATCACCACCGGGAGGGTGACCGCCGTGATCAGGATCGCGGCCCGGCGGAGCGGGTCCACGGGGGGAGCGCTCAGATGTTGACGACCGGGCAGGTCAGCGTCCGGGTGATGCCGTCGACCGACTGCACCCGGGCGACCACGAGCCGGCCGAGCTCGTCGACGGTGTCGGCCTCGGCGCGCACGATCACGTCGTACGGGCCGGTGACGTCCTCGGCCTTCGTGACGCCGCTGATCTCGCTGATCGTCTTGGCGACCTGGGCCGCCTTGCCGACTTCGGTCTGGATGAGGATGTAGGCGTGGACCACGGGAGATCCTTCCTCCGGCAACAGTGCCGAGACGTCGTCCCCGCCGGCTGGCGGACTCGTCGGCAACCTACCGCAGCGACTGGAGAGCATCGATGAGCCGACCCCGCCCCCTGGTCCCGCGCGGCGATCCGGCCGACACCGTGCGGGTCGTCGGCGAGTTCGGCGTCATCGCCCGGGTGCTGGCCCGGTCTGGCACCGCGGCGGCCGCCGAGGTCGGACCCGGCGACGACGCCGCCGTCGTGCGCACCCCGGACCGCCGGGTCGTGGCCACCACCGACGTGCTGGTGGAGGGCCGGCACTTCCGGCGGGACTGGTCCTCGGCCGAGGACATCGGGCACAAGGCGGCCGCGGCCAACCTGGCCGACGTCGCGGCGATGGGCGCCCGGACGACGGCGCTCGTGGTGGGGCTGGCCTGCCCGCCGGAGACGCCCACCAGCTGGCTGGAGGGGGTCGCCACGGGGCTGGCCGACGAGTGCGCACCGCAGGGGGCCGCCGTCGTCGGCGGGGACACCGTGGCGGCCGCCCCCGGCAGCACCGCCGTCGTCCTGTCGGTGACCGCCCTGGGCGACCTCGGTGGGCGGGCGCCGGTGCTGCGCTCGGGCGCCCGGCCCGGGGACGTCGTCGCGCTGGCCGGGCGGCTGGGGTGGTCGGCGGCCGGGCTGGCGGTGCTGCGCCGCGGGTTCAGCAGCCCGCTGGCGGTGGTGTCGGCGCACCGGCGCCCCACGCCGCCGTACGCGGCCGGGCAGGTGGCGGCCGATGCGGGCGCCACCGCGATGTGCGACGTGAGCGACGGCCTGCTCGCCGACGCCGGGCACATCGCGGAGGCCAGCGGGGTCGTCCTCGACCTGGACCGCGCGGCGTTGGTGCGGGCGTGCCTGGAGCCGGTGGGCCCGCTCCAGCAGGTCGGCTCGGCGCTGGGGGTGGACCCGATGGCGTGGGTGCTCACCGGTGGGGAGGACCACGCCCTGCTGGCCACGTTCCCGCGGAAGGTGGCGCTGCCCGCGGGGTGGACGCCGATCGGGGTGGTGCGGCCGGGGAAGCGCGGGCCGGACGTGCGGGTGGACGGGGTCACGGCCGCCGACGTGCTGGCCGCCGTGGGAGCGGAGAGGGCGGGGCATGCGCACTTCGGCTGAGCGGGAGCTTCGGGACGGCGCGGCGGTGCGCCTGCGGCCGCTGCCCTACGAGGACCCCCTGGCGCAGCTCCTGGTGGAACAGGTGCAGCAGGAGTACGTGACGCGGTACGGCGGCCGCGACGAGGCAGTCGTCGACCCGGGGGAGTTCCGCCCGCCGGCCGGGCTGTTCCTGGTCGCCGAGGTGGCGGGGGAGCCGGCCGGGTGCGGCGCGTGGCGGGCCTACCCGCCGGGTGGTGCGGAGATCAAGCGGGTCTACGTCGCGCCGGGGTTCCGCCGGCGGGGGCTGGCCCAGGTGCTGATGGCGGAGCTGGAGGCCTCGGCTGCCCGTGCCGGGCACCGCACCGTGGTCCTCAACACCGGGCAGCGGCAGCCGGAGGCGGTCGCGCTGTACCGGGAGCTCGGCTATGCGCCGGTCCCCGGCTACGGGGTGTACGCCTGCTCGCCGGAGGCCGTCTTCCTCGGCAAGGAGCTGCCCGTGCACGCGGAGGAGCCGACATGGGCGTCGTGACGATCTCGGCGCCCTACGGCGCCGCGGGGGCGGAGGTGGCGCCCGCGGTCGCCGCGCGGCTCGGGCTGCCGTTCCACGACCGCGCGATCCCCGCCCAGGTGGCCGGGCGGCTGGGGGTACCGCTCGAGGAGGCCGAGGCCAACGACGAGACGGTGGTGCGCGGGCTGTGGCGGCTCGTCGCGTCGCTGGGCACCATGCCCGACCCGGTGGGCGGGGTGGTGCCGGGGGCGCCGCTGCCCGACACACGGGCCTACCGCGACCAGACCGAGCGGATCCTGGCCGAGATCGCGGCCGGCGACGGCGGCGTGGTGCTCGGCCGGGCTGCGATGGTCGTGCTGGCCGACCGCGCCGACGCGCTGCACGTCCGGCTGGACGGGCCGCGGGAGCGGCGGCTGGCCGCGGCGGTGGCCCGGTCGTGGCGGCCCCGCGAGGAGGTGGCCCGGGAGATGGCGGCCAACGACCGCGCGCGCGAGGCCTACGTCCGGCACTTCTACCGCCGCGACCCGGCCGATCCCCGCCTCTACCACCTGGTGGTGGACGCGACCGCGTTCCCGGTGGAGACCGTCGTGGACCTCGTGGTGACCGCCGCGCGCGGGCGGGGCATCGGGGGCTGAGGCGCGCACGCGAGGAGCCCCGGAGGTCGGTGACCTCCGGGGCTCCTCGATGTCTCGCGCCCCCTCAGGGGGCCTGCGTCACGCGCGGGCGACCTTGCCGGCGCGGATGCACGACGTGCACGCGTTGATCCGGCGACGGTTGCCGGGGGCGATCAGCGCCCGCACGGACTGGATGTTCGGGTTCCAACGGCGCGGCGTGCGGCGGTGCGAGTGCGACACCGACATACCGAAACCGGGGCCCTTGCCACACACATCGCACACGGCAGCCACGGTGGATCACTCCCAGAAGAATCGTTCACAGACGGCGGGGCAAGGCAGCACCCGCATCAAGACCGTCCAGCAGTCTAACCGCTCTCCGCGGCGGATGCCGCAGCCCCCTCCCGGCGGGGCCCGCGCGGGCGGTCCCGGGGCTCGCGGAGCCGGGCGGTGTCGGTGCCGGTGGGTAGCCTGCTCCCGTGCTGACGGCGCTGGACGACGCCGCGGTCGGTCAGTGGTGCCGCGCCGCGGTCGAGGCGCTGTCCGACTTCCGGGGGCGGCTCGACGACCTCAACGTCTTCCCCGTGCCCGACGGGGACACCGGCACCAACCTCCTGCACACCGCCGAGGGCGCGCAGGCCGCGCTGGACGAGGCGGCGCCGGGCGAGTCGACGTGGGCCGTCGTGGCCCGCGGCGCGGTGCTCTCCGCCCGTGGCAACTCCGGCACCATCCTGGCGCAGCTGCTGCGCGGGCTGGCCGACCAGCTCGCAGACCAGCCCCCGGCCGACGGCCCGGTCCTCGCCGCCGCGCTGCGCAAGGCCGCCGAGAGCGCCTACACCGCCGTCGCCGACCCCGAGGAGGGCACCTTCCTCACGGTGGCCCGGGCCGCCGGGGAGGCCGCCGTGGCCGCCGTCGACGCGGGTCGCACGGCGCTCGCCGACGTCGTCGGGGCCGCGGCCGACGGCGCCCACCGCGCCCTGGAGGGCACCCCCGACCAGCTGGCCGCGCTGCGCGAGGCCGGCGTCGTCGACGCCGGCGGCGCCGGGCTGTCCCTCGTCCTGGACTCCCTCGTGCGCACGGTCACCGGCATCCAGCCGGTGCGGCCGGCCCTGGCCCGCCGCACGCACGGCCCGCACGACCACCTCCACACGCCGCACCAGCCGCCGCCAGGGCCGGGCAGCGAGGTGCAGTACCTCCTCGCCGACGCCGACGAGGGGTCGGTCGCCCGCCTCCACGAGCGGCTGGCCGAGCTCGGCGACAGCCTCGTCATCGTGGGCGTCGACACCCCGACCGGCCGGGAGTGGAACGTCCACGTGCACGTCTCCGACGTCGGCGCCGCCATCGAGGCGGGCATCGAGGCGGGCCGCCCGCACCGCATCACGGTCAGCCCGCTCGCGCCGGTGCCCCCGGCGGCGCCGGTGCACGGCGTGCGGGCGGTCGTCGCGGCGGTGCACAGCGACGGGCTGGCCGAGCTCTTCCGCGCCGAGGGGGTCCGCGTCGTCGTCTGCGACGCCGGCGGGATCACCGAGGACGAGGTCTACGACCAGATCGTCGCGGCCGCTGCCCAGGAGGTGGTGGTCCTCCCGAACGACGCCGGCCTGCACGCCGTCGCCTCCCTGGCGGCCGAGCGGGCGCGGGAGGCCGGCCGGGAGGTCGCCGTGGTGCCCACCCGCTCGCCGGTGCAGGGGCTGGCCGCGGTGGCCGTCGCCGATCCGCAGCGGCGCTTCGGCGACGACGTCATCGCCATGGCCGAGGCCGCCGCCGCGACCCGGTGGGCCGAGCTCTCCGTCGCCGACCAGGAGGCGCTCACCTCCGCGGGTCGCTGCCACCCCGGTGACGTGCTCGGCTCCGCGGAGGGTGACGTCGTCGTCATCGGCGCCGAGCTCGCCGCCGTCGCCTGCGACCTGCTGGACCGGCTGCTCTCCGCGGGCGGGGAGATGGCCACCCTGGTCGTCGGCCCCGACGAGGTGCTCGGCGACGCGGTCTGCGCCCACCTCTCGTCGGCGCACCCGACCGTCGAGGTGGTGCGCTACGGCGGCGGTCCCGGCTCGCTGCCCCTGCAGATCGGGGTCGAGTGAGGTGGCGGTGACGCTGGAGACCCCGCTGGCGAAGGTGCTCGGGCCGAAGACCGCCACCGGGATGGCCGAGCAGCTGGGCCTGCACACGGTGCGCCACCTGCTGCGCCACTACCCGCGCCGCTACGCCCGGCGCGGCGAGATGGCCCGGCTCGACGACCTGCAGCCCGGCGACCGGGTGACGGTGCTCGCCCAGGTGAAGACGGTCAGCACCCGGCCGATGCGGCAGCGCCGCGGCACCCTCACCGAGGTCACCGTGGGCGACGGCGCCAGCACCATGAAGCTGGTCTTCTTCAGCCACCGGCACGCCCGCCTCGCGCCCGGGGTGTGGGGCATGTTCGCCGGCACCGTCGGCACCTACCAGGGCAAGCTGCAGTTCACCCACCCCGACATGCACCTGCTCAGCGGCGACGATGACGACGACGACTGGGCTCGCGAGCTCGTGCCGATCTACCCGGCGAGCAAGGATGTCTCGAGCTGGGTGATCCAGAAGTCGGTCAAGCTGCTGCTCGGCGGGGCGGGCAACCTCGCCGACCTGGTCACCGACCCGCTTCCCGACGAGATCCGCGCCCGGCACGGCCTGCTGTCGCTGCCGGCGGCGCTGCTCGACATCCACCGCCCGACCACCAGCCAGGACGTCGAGCGCGCCGAGCACCGGCTGAAGTGGGACGAGGCGCTCACCCTGCAGCTCACCCTCGCCGCCCGGCGCCGGGCCGCCGCGCTGGAGCCGGGCACCGCCCGTCCTCCCAAGGCCGGCGGGCTGCTCGACGCCGTCGACGCCGCCCTGCCGTTCGCGCTCACCGACGGCCAGCGGGCCGTGGGGGAGGAGCTGGCCGCCGAGCTGGACCGCGACCAGCCGATGCACCGGCTCCTCCAGGGCGAGGTGGGGTCGGGCAAGACCGTCGTCGCCCTCCGCGCGATGGCCCAGGTGGTGGACGCCGGGGGCCAGGCCGCACTGCTCGCGCCCACCGAGGTGCTCGCCGCCCAGCACGCCCGCGGCATCCGGGCCCTGCTCGGCCCGCTCGGCCGTGCCGGGGAGATCGACGGCGACCCCGCCGGCACCCGCGTCACCCTGCTCACCGGCTCGCTCAAGGCCGCGGCGCGCCGCGAGGCCCGCGCCGAGGTGGCCGAGGGGCGGGCCGGCATCGTCGTCGGCACGCACGCGCTACTGCAGGAGGGCGTGGAGTTCGCCGACCTCGGCCTCGTCGTCGTCGACGAGCAGCACCGCTTCGGCGTCGAGCAGCGCGACGCGCTGCGGGCCAAGGGGAGCCGGCCCCCGCACGTGCTCGTCATGACGGCGACGCCCATCCCGCGCACCGTCGCCATGACCGTCTACGGCGACCTGGAGATCTCCACGCTGCGGCAGCTGCCCAGCGGGCGTGGCGGCGTCACGAGCTCGGTGGTGCCGGTCGTGGAGAAGCCCGGCTGGCTCGACCGGGCCTGGGCGCGGCTGCGCGAGGAGGTCGCCGCCGGCCGGCAGGCCTACGTGGTCTGCCCCCGGATCGGCGACGTCCCCGGCTCCGACGACCAGCCCGGGGACGCCGACGGCGCGCCGCCCGAGGAGGGGCGCAGCGACCGCCGGCCCCCGCTCGCCGTCCTCGACGTCGCCGAAGCGCTGCGCGCCGGTCCGCTGGCCGGCCTGCGGCTGGACGTGCTGCACGGGCGGATGACCCCCGAGGAGAAGGACGGCGTCATGCGCGCCTTCGCCGCGGGGGAGACCGACGTGCTGGTGGCGACCACCGTGGTCGAGGTCGGGGTCGACGTGCCCAACGCCACGGTCATGGTCGTGATGGACGCCGACCGCTTCGGCGTCAGCCAGCTGCACCAGCTGCGCGGCCGCGTCGCCCGCGGGAAGCACGCCGGGCTGTGCCTGCTGGTCAGCGACGCCCCGACGTCGTCGCCGACCGGGCAGCGGCTGTCCGCGGTCGCCTCGACCTCCGACGGCTTCGAGCTCGCCCGGCTGGACCTGGAGACCCGGCGGGAGGGCGACGTCCTCGGCGCCGCGCAGTCCGGCCGCCGCTCGACCATCAAGCTGCTCTCCCTCCTGGCGGACGAGGAGCTCATCGCCGAGGCGCGGGCGGAGGCGACGGCGCTGCTGGCGACCGAGCGCGGTCTCGCCGACCACCCGGGGCTCGCCGCCGAGGTCGCGGCCCTGGCCAGCGACGAGCGCGCCGAGTGGCTCGAGAAGGCGTGACCAGGATCATCGCGGGGCTGGCCGGCGGCCGGCGCCTCACCGTCCCGCAGGCGGGTGTCCGGCCCACCGGGGACAAGGCGCGCGGGGCGCTCTTCAACTCCCTGGGCTCGCTGGTCGACCTCGAGGGGGCTGCGGTCCTCGACCTCTACGCCGGCTCCGGTGCCCTGGGCCTCGAGGCGCTCTCCCGCGGCGCGGCCACCGCGGTCTTCGTCGAGCAGGGCCCGAGGGTGCTGCCCGTGCTGCGGGCCAACCTGGCGGCGATCGGGCTGCCCGGCGGGCGGGTGGTCGCCGGCTCCGTGCCCGCCGTCGTCGCCGGCCCGGCGCCGCAGGCGTTCGACGTCGTCCTCGCCGACCCGCCCTACGAGACGCCGGCAGAGGAGGTCCACGAGGTGCTCCGGGCCCTGGTCACGGGGGAGTGGCTGACCCCTGGCGGGGTCGTCGTGGTCGAGCGGCCCAGCCGGGAACGGGCGTGGGACTGGCCGACACCCCTGCACGGTCTGCGCGAGCGGCGCTACGGCGAGGCCGTGCTCCGGTACGGTCGGCGTCCGTGAGGCGTGCCGTCTGCCCAGGTTCCTTCGACCCGGTGACCAACGGGCACGTCGACGTCATCAACCGGGCCGCCGGGCTCTACGACGAACTGGTCGTGGCCGTGCTGGTGAACCCGGGCAAGGCGGGGCTCTTCTCCGTCGACGAGCGGATGGACCTGCTCCGGGATGCGGTCGCCGACCTGCCCAACGTGCGCGTGGACAGCTTCCAGGGGCTGCTGGTCGACTACTGCCGCAGCCACGACATCCCGGTGATCGTCAAGGGGCTGCGGGCGGTCAGCGACTTCGAGTACGAGCTGCAGATGGCGCAGATGAACCGCGAGCTGGCGGCCGTCGAGACGCTGTTCGTACCGACCGCCCCGCAGGTGGGGCACCTCTCCTCGAGCCTGGTCAAGCAGATCGCCACGTTCGGCGGGGACGTCTCCCGGCTGGTGCCCAAGGCCGTCGACGACCGGCTGCGCGAGCGGGCCCGGGAGGGGCGCTCGTGACCCGGCCCGGGCGCGGTCACACCACCGAGGTGGTCTACCGGCTCTACGAGACGGTGGACGAGCTCACCACGGTCATCGAGAACGCCCGCAGCGTGCCGATGTCGAGCTCCTGCATGGTGCCCCGCGACCTCGTGCTCGACCTGCTCGACGACCTCCGGGAGTCGCTGCCCGAGGACGTGCAGGCCGCCGGCGCGATCGTCGAGCAGCGGACCGAGATCCTGCAGCAGGCCCAGGCCGAGGCCGAGCGCCTCACCGGGCGGACCCGCGCGGACAGCGAGCAGCTCCTCGTGCAGGCCCGACGCCAGCGGGACGAGATCGTCGGCACGGCCCGGCGGCAGCGCGACGAGCTCCTGGCCCAGGCCCAGGCCGACGCCGAGCAGATCCTGCTGGAGGCCGAGGCCGAGGCCGAGGCTCTCGTCGCCGACGGCCGGCAGCACCGGGCCGCCCTCCTCGCCGAAGCCCAGGCCGAGCACGAGCGGCTCATCACCGAGACCGAGGTCTACCGCTCCGCGGTCACCCGCGCCGACGAGCTCGGCGAGCAGTCGCACGCCGAGGCAGCGCGGATGCGGGCGGAGGTCGACGAGTACGTCGACACCCGGCTCGCCGAGTTCGGGACGACCCTGGAGCGCATGCTCCGCTCCGTGGACAAGGCCCGCAGCACCCTGCGAGACGGCTGAGACCTTCCGCACGGTGGGGGTCCCGGGAGGATCGGGTAGTCTCGACCACCGGCCCGACCGTCGGCTCCCGCCCGGTCGCCCACCCCTCCCGCACCCGACCGCGAGTACTGACATGCCTGCCGCTTCCCCGAACCGCCCCGGCGCCGCCTCCCCCGAGGACCGGCGCCCCTCGGCCAACCCCTGGAAGGTCGACCTGCGCGAGCTGGGCCGCCGCCCGGGGAGCCTGCACGAGCTGGACCGCACCGCACCGGCCCCCGAGGGCTGGGGGCTGGAGCTGATCCGCGTCCCGGGCGGCGCCGAGGTGCACCTGCAGCTGCGGCTGGAGTCGGTCATGGAGGGCGTGCTGGTCTCCGGTGACCTGGAGGTCCCCGTCGTCGGCTCGTGCGCCCGCTGCCTCGAGCCGCTCGAGGACACCCTCACGCTGGACGTCCAGGAGCTGTACGCCTACGCGGGCAGCACCACCGAGGCCACCAGCGAGGAGGACGAGGTGCGCCGGGTCGAGGGCGACTTCCTCGACCTCGAGCCGCTGGCGCGGGACACCATCGTCCTGAGCCTCCCGCTCTCGCCGGTCTGCACGGAGGACTGCGGCGGCCTCTGCGTCGGCTGCGGCCAGCGGGTCGACGACCTGCCCGAGGACCACACCCACGAGGTGACCGACCCCCGGTGGGCGGCCCTCGCGGAGCGATTCGCTTCCTCGCCGGGCACCCCCGGCGAATCCACCACCCCAGAGGAGAACTGACGTGGCCGTTCCGAAGCGGAAGATGTCGCGGGCCAACACCCGCATGCGCCGGTCGCAGTGGAAGGCCACCGCGCCGACCCTGTCGCCGTGCCCCAACCGCGCCTGCGGTGAGCTCAAGCCCCCGCACCAGGCGTGCCCCACCTGCGGGCAGTACGACGGCCGCCAGGTCCTGTCGGTCTGACCTCCCGCACCCGTACCGCCATGGGGACGCCGGCCGCCGCTCCGCATCCTGACCGGGATGCCGTGGACGGTCGCGTCCCCGCGGCGCCTCCGGGTGGCGCCGAGCACGCCGAGCGGGCAGCCACCTGGCTGTTCGACGCCCTCGGCGTCGCGCTGCCCGGGGGCCTGCTGCCGCTGGCGCTGACCCACCGGTCCTTCGCCTACGAGAACGGCGGCCTGCCGACCAACGAGCGCCTGGAGTTCCTCGGCGACTCGGTGCTCGGGCTGGTGGTCACCGACGAGCTCTACCGCAGCCAGCCGGACCTCCCCGAGGGCCAGCTGGCCAAGCTGCGTGCCTCCGTGGTGAACATGACCTCGCTGGCCCGGGTCGCCCGGCGGCTCGGCGACGGCGGGCTCGGCCCGCACCTGCTGCTCGGCCGCGGCGAGGAGACCACCGGCGGCCGCGACAAGGACTCGATCCTCGCCGACGCGCTCGAGGCCCTCATCGGGGCGCTGCACCTGGGCTGCGGGCTGGACACGGCCGCGGCGATCGTGCACCGGCTGTTCGACCCGCTGCTGGTCGAGTCGGCCACCCGAGGCGCCGGCCTGGACTGGAAGACGAGCCTGCAGGAGCTCGGTGCGGCGCAGGGGCTGGGCGCGCCGGTCTACCAGGTGGACGACGACGGTCCCGACCACGCCAAGACCTTCCGCGCCGCGGTGCTGCTCGCCGGCACCGTCCGCGGGGAGGGGGCGGGCCGCACGAAGAAGGCCGCCGAGCAGGAGGCCGCCGAGGCCGCCTGGCGCTCGCTCTCGGAGGAGTAGGCCGGTGCCCGAGCTGCCCGAGGTCGAGGTGGTGCGCCGGGGTCTGGACCAGTGGGTGACCGGGCGGACCGTGGCCGCCGTCGAGGTGCACCACCCGCGGGCGGTCCGCCGGCACCTGGAGGGCGCCGACCACTTCGTGCAGGCGATCACCGGCCGCACCTTCACCGCCGCGCACCGCCGCGGGAAGTACCTGTGGCTGCCGCTGGCCGAGGCGGACGGGACCCCCTCGGGCCGGGCGCTGGTCGGCCACCTCGGGATGAGCGGGCAGCTCCTCGTCGAGAAGCCGTCGGCGCCCGACGAGACCCACCTGCGGGCCCGCTTCACCTTCACCGACCGCGGCCGCGAGCTGCGCTTCGTCGACCAGCGCACCTTCGGGGGCCTGGCGGTCGAGGACACGCCGGCGGACGGCGGGGTGCCGCCGCGGCTGGCGCACATCGCCATCGACCCGCTGGACGGCTCCTTCGACGTCGACGCCTTCACCGCCGCGCTGCGCCGGCGCCGCACCGAGGTCAAGCGCGCTCTGCTGGACCAGACGCTCATCGGCGGGGTGGGCAACATCTACGCCGACGAGGCGCTGTGGCGGGCGCGCCTGCACGGCGCCCGCCCCACCGACCGGCTCACCCGGGCCCAGGTGGCCGACCTGCTCGACGGCGTGCGCGACGTGCTCGGGGAGGCCCTCGCGCAGGGCGGCACCTCGTTCGACTCCCTCTACGTCGACGTCAACGGGCAGAGCGGCTACTTCTCCCGCTTCCTCGCCGTCTACGGGCAGGAGGACCGGCCCTGCCCCCGCTGCGGAACCCCCATCCGCCGGGAGTCGTTCATGAACCGCTCGAGCTACAGCTGCCCCGTGTGCCAGCCCCGGCCGAGAGCGCGACGGGCGTGACCGTCCGGGTCGAGGTGCTGGTCTCCGGCCGTGTCCAGGGCGTCGGCTACCGCTGGTTCGTGCGTGGGCTGGCGCGCGAGGCCGGCCTCGCCGGGGTCGCGCGCAACCTGCCGGACGGCCGGGTCGAGGTCGTCGCCGAGGGCCCCGAGCAGGCCGTGCGCGACCTCGTCGCCGCCCTCGACGGGCCGGACGCCCCGGGGCGGGTGACCGACGTCGACGTCCGCACCGGGCCGGCGCGGGGGATGTCGGGCTTCACCACGGCGTGACGAAGACGACATCCCCCCGACACGGGAGCCCTGCCCCCGCGCCGTTGACCTGCGTGTCGGGGGCTGTCACCCTGGGAACATCCAGCCCGCGCCGACCGTCCACCGGGGCGCCGGGCACACCCTCTCGCTCTCTCGAAAGGCCGTCACAGCCATGGCCAAGGCCCTGTTCGGTTCGGTCGTCACCCCCGTGGAACTCCGGGTAGCCGAGGAGAACGCCGCCCTGCGGGCCCGGGTGCAGCGGCTCGAGCACGAGCTCGCCGAGCTGCGTGCCCAGCGCGACGCCGCCATCGCGCACGAGCTGCTCTCGCTGGCGGGCGACACCGCCGAGCCCGCGCTCGCCTGAGGAAGGACCCCCTTCTCCCCACCCCTCGCACGCTCGGGGCGGTGCCCGGAAGGGGGCCGCATCCTGAACCGATCGTCCACAGGCGCACCACCGGCCCCGCGGCCCCCCTGTCCTGCGGAGACACGGGCTAGAGTCCACGTCCCGTGCACCTCTCCAGCCTGACGCTCAAGGGCTTCAAGTCCTTCGCGTCCGCCACCACGCTCCGGCTGGAGCCCGGCATCACCGCCGTCGTCGGCCCCAACGGGTCGGGCAAGTCCAACGTCGTCGACGCCATCTCCTGGGTCCTCGGCGAGCAGGGCGCGAAGAGCCTGCGGGGCGGAAAGATGGAGGACGTCATCTTCGCCGGCACCGCCGGCCGCCCGGCGCTCGGCCGGGCCGAGGTGACGCTCACGATCGACAACGCAGACGGCGCGCTGCCGATCGAGTACACCGAGGTGTCGATCACCCGCCGCATGTACCGCTCCGGCGAGAGCGAGTACGAGATCAACGGCGACAAGGTGCGGCTGCTCGACGTCCAGGAGCTGCTCAGCGACTCCGGCATCGGCCGCGAGATGCACGTCATCGTCGGCCAGGGACAGCTGGACGCGGTGCTCTCCGGCCGCCCCGAGGACCGGCGCGCGTTCATCGAGGAGGCCGCCGGCGTCCTCAAGCACCGCAAGCGCAAGGAGAAGGCGCTCCGCAAGCTCGACGGGATGCAGGCCAACCTCGACCGGCTGGCCGACCTCACCGCCGAGCTGCGGCGCCAGCTCAAGCCGCTGGGCCGGCAGGCCGAGGTCGCCCGGCGGGCCGCCGGCGTGCAGGCCGACCTGCGCGACGCCCGGCTCCGGCTGCTCGCCGACGACCTGGTGCAGCTGCGCGACGCCCTCGACCGGGACGTCGCCGACGAGACCGCGGCCCGCCAGCGGCGCGCCGTCGTCGAGCGCGAGCTCTCCGCCGTCTCCCGCCGGGAGGGCGAGCTGGAGAGCTCGCTCGCGGCGAGCGCGCCGCGGCTGCAGGCCGCCTCGGACACCTGGTACCGGCTCTCCGCGCTCGGGGAGCGGTTCCGGAGCGTCGCCCAGCTCGCCGCCGAGCGGCACCGGCACCTCTCCGCCGCGGCCCCCTCCGCCGCCACCGGGCGCGACCCCGACCAGCTCGACGCCGAGGCCGACCGGGTGGCCGCCACCGAGGCCGAGCTGGCCGCCGGGCTGGCGGCCGAGCGGGAGCGCCTCGCCGCGGTCGTGGCCGGCCGGGCGGAGCTGGAGACGGCGCTCGCCGCCGCCGAGAAGGCCTGGGTCGCCGCCGCCCGCGCGCTCGCCGACCGCCGCGAGGGCCTCGCCCGGCTCTCCGGGCAGGTCGCGGCCGCTCGGTCCCGGGTGCACGCCGGCGAGGCGGAGATCGAGCGGCTCTCCGTCGCCGCCGCCGAGGCCGCCGACCGCGCCGAGACCGCCGCCGACCGGCTGGCCGATCGGCGCGGGCAGGTCGCCGGCCAGGAGGACACCGACCTCGCGCTGGTCGCCGCTCACGAGGACGCCGTGGCCGGGCACACCGCCGCCGCCCGCCGGGTGACCGAGCTGGCCGAGGCCGAACGGGCCGCCGAGCGCGACCGCGCGTCCTGGCAGGCCCGCCGCGACGCCCTGGCCCTCGGGCTCACGCCCGCCGACGGCGCGGCCGCGGTGCTCGGCGCCGGGCTGCCGGGCGTCCTGGGCCCGGTGACCGAGCAGCTCGCCGTCGCCCCCGGTGACGAGGTCGCCGTCGCGGCCGCGCTGGGCGGGATGGCGGAGGCCGTCGTCGTCGCGGGCGTCGCCGAGGCCGCCGCGGCGCTGGACCACCTGACGCGGACCGACGGCGGGCGGGCCGGGCTGCTGGTGACCGGGGGACTGCCGCCGGTCCCGCGGGACGGCTGGCCGGAGCTGCCGGCCGGCGCGCGGTGGGCCCTGGACGCCGTGCGCGCCCCCGAGGAGCTGCGCCCGGCCCTGGCCCGCGCGCTCGAGCGGGTGGCGCTCGTACCCGACCTGGACGCGGCTGTCGCCCTCGTGCGCACCCACCCCCGGGTGCGGGCGGTCACCGCCACCGGCGACCTGCTCGGCGCGGACTGGGCGCTGGGTGGGCAGACCGACGCGCCCTCGAACCTCGAGCTGCGGGCCCGCGTGGACGAGGCCGGGACCGAGCTCGCCGCCGCGTCGGCCCGGGCCGCCGAGCTCGCCGACCAGCTGGCCGCGGCACGGCAGGAGGCCCGGGCGCGCTCGGCCGCGGTCGAGGAGGCGCTGGCCGCGCGCCAGGCCGCCGACCGCACCCGCTCGGCCGAGGCGGCGGCGCTGGCCGAGCTCGGCGCCGCGGCGCGCTCCGCCGCCTCGGAGGCCGAGCGGTCGCTGGCCGCGCGGGTGCGGGCGGAGCAGGCCCTGGAGCAGGCGCAGGGCTCGCTGACCCGCCTGGAGCAGCAGCTCGCCGACGCCGAGGCCGCGCCCGTCGCGGAGGAGCCGCCGACGGAGGAGCGCGACCGGCTGCGCGTCGAGGTGGCCGCCGCCCGGCAGGCCGAGACCGAGGCCCGTCTCGCCGTCCGCACCGCCGAGGAGCGGGCGCGGGCGCTGCAGGGCCGGGCCGAGTCGCTGCGCCGGCAGGCGCGGCAGGAGCGGGCGGCCCGCGACCGCGCCGCGGCCGCCCGGGTCGCCCGCCAGCGGGGGGCCGCGGTCGCCGACGCGGTGCGGCGGGACGCCGGGGTGGCGAGCGCTGCCCTGGAGCGCTCGCTGGCCCGCGCAGCCGCGGAGCGGGATGCGCTGGCGTCGTCGCGCAGCGGTGCCGAGGCCGAGCTGCTGGAGGTGCGCAGCCGGGTGCGTGCGGCGACAGCGGAGCTCGACCGGCTCACCGACGAGGTGCACCGCGACGAGGTGGCGCGCACCGAGCAGCGCTACCGCATCGAGTCGCTGGAGACCCGGGCGGCCGAGGAGTTCGGCGTCGACCTGCCCACGCTGATCGGCGAGTACGGGCCCGCCGCGGCCGTGCCGCCCTCGCCGCAGCAGGTGGCCGAGGCCGAGGCGGCGGGGGAGCCGGCACCGGACCCGGTGCCCTACGACCGCGCCGTCCAGGAGCGGCGGGTGGCCCGGGCCGAGCGCGACCTCGCGACGCTGGGCAAGGTGAACCCGCTGGCCCTCGAGGAGTTCGCGGCGCTGGAGGAGCGCCACACCTTCCTCGCCACCCAGCTCGAGGACCTCAAGACCACCCGCAAGGACCTGCTGACCGTCGTGCGCGAGGTCGACGGCCGCATCCACGACGTCTTCGCCGCGGCGTTCGCCGACGTGGCGCGCGAGTTCGAGCAGGTCTTCGCCACCCTCTTCCCGGGCGGCTCGGGGCGGCTGGTGCTCACCGACCCGGAGAACATGCTCACGACCGGCGTCGAGGTGGAGGCGCGGCCGCCGGGCAAGAAGGTCAAGCGGCTGTCGCTGCTCTCGGGCGGGGAGCGGTCGCTGACGGCGGTCGCGATGCTCGTGGCGATCTTCCGCGCCCGCCCCTCGCCCTTCTACGTGCTCGACGAGGTCGAGGCGGCGCTCGACGACGTCAACCTCGGCCGGCTGCTGGTGCTCGTGGAGCAGCTCCGGTCGACGTCGCAGCTGATCATCATCACGCACCAGAAGCGGACGATGGAGATCGCGGACGCCCTCTACGGGGTGAGCATGCGCGGCGACGGGATCACCGGCGTCATCAGCCAGCGGCTGCGCGAGCTCGCCACCGCCTGACGGCCCTGCTGCAGGGGGCCGCCGCGAGCGTGCGAGCGGTGGAGGCAGCAGGGTCCTTTCTCAGACGCCCGAGCGGACTTCGAGGTCGACGACCACGGGCAGGTGGTCCGAGGCGCCCCCGCCGTCGAGGACGTGCGCCCCGGCGACGGCGACCCCCGGCGAGACCCACACCTGGTCGATGCGCCGGTGCGGCGACCGCGCCGGGTGGGTGTGACCGGCGTCGGACTGCCAGAACCGCCAGCCGGCCTGGTCGTCACGGGCCCGCGCCAGCCGCCAGGCGTCGGTGAACCGCTGGCGCAGCGCGTCGAGCTCCGGGGCGTCGGGCGCGGCGTTGAAGTCGCCGACCAGCACGCCGGTCTCCATCGAGTCGGTGTGCAGCGCCGCCAGCGTCGCCACCTGTGCCCCGCGCTCCTCGGCCGAACGCGTGGTGAGGTGCGTCGCGGTGATCCACAGCGCCCCGCCGTCGAGCTCGACCATGGTCCGCAGCGCGCTGCGCGGCTCACCGCTCCCCGGCAGTCGGTGGACGTCGCTGATCAGGATCGGCAGCCGCGAGAGCAGTGCGTTGCCGTACTGCCGAGGCGGCTGGTCGCCCGGCCGCTGCTCGTCGATGGCCGGCCCCCAGGCCAGCTGCATGTCCAGTGCCCGGGACAGCAGGAGCGCCTGGTCGACGTCCTCGCTGCGCGCGCCGAAGTGGCGGTCCACCTCCTGCAGGCAGATGACGTCGGCGTCCACCGAGGCCAGGAGCGTGGCCAGCCGGGGCAGGTCGTGGCGCTCGTCGGCGCCCACGCCGTGGTGGGTGTTGAAGGTGACCAGGCGGACCGGGATCGGCGGCTGGTCGGGACCGGGGGCCGGCTTCGTCACCTCCTCACCCTCTCAGGCGCTCGACAGCGGCGCGTCCAGGACCTGGCTCAGCGTGGTGGCGCCCCGCTCGCTCACCGACAGCACGAAGCGGGCCTCCCGGCCGTCGAGCACCAGCTCGCCGATCTGGTTGCCGAAGTAGGGGCCGGCCTGCTTCTCCCACTCGAGGCCGGTGGGTTCTGCCTCCACCAGTCGCGCCAGGCGTTCGGTCCACCGGCGCGCCGCCCGGCTCCAGCCGATCTTGAAACCGATGCGGACGGGGTGGGGCGCCTGGTTGTGCAGCGGGGAGACGGTGAGCTGGTGCACGCGGGCCCGGAGCCCGCCGGGGCGCACCAGCTCGGCCGCGTAGGCGTGGTGGACGTCGCCGGAGAGGACGAGAGCGGTCGCGGGGGCCCGGCCGTGATCGCCTCGGGCGACCGCGGTCAGCGCCGCACCGAGCCGCTCGAAGGAGTGCCCGAACGCCGACCAGTGCTCCAGGTCGGCGGCCTGCCGGATCCCTTCGGCGATCCTTCCTCGCCAGCGGCCGTGGTGCCGAACGTTGAGCGTCTCGTTCCAGCGCTCCACGTTGTGGATCGCGTGCGGCAGTAACCAGGGCAGCGAGGTGCCGATGATCAGGTGCTCCACGCCCTCGTGCACGGCGCGGCGCATGGCGGCCTCGACCCAGGCGAACTCGTCCTCGTCGAGCATGCGGCGGTGCTGCTCCGCGAGGACCCGGCCGGCCCGGGTGTCGACCATGATCAGCCGGGCGTCGCCCCAGTGCCGCACGAAGCTCCACCGGATCGTCGCCGGTTCCGCGTCCGCCAGCTCCGCCATCTCGCGGAGCATCGGCTGGGCGTCCCGGGTGGGGTCGTCGGCGCTCAGGTCCTGGATCGCCTGCCAGGTCTTGTTCTCGGCCAGCTCTTGCGGGCTGAGGTTGCCCAGGTGCTGGTAGATCCAGTAGCTGACCAGACCGCCGGTGATCCGCCCGCGCCACCAGGGTTCCTGCGAGGCCGTGGCCCGCCAGGCCGCGGAGGTGTTCCAGTCGTCGATCATCTCGTGGTCGTCGAAGATCATCGAGGACGGGATCGTCGACAGCAGCCACCGCACCCGGGGGTCCTGCCAGGACTCGTAGTACAGCCGGGTGTACTCCTCGAAGTCCGCGACCTGGTCGTCCGGTCCGCGGCCGCCGGTGGTGCGCGCATCGCGCCGGCGGTGCAGCAGCGACTTCGTGTGCGTGGTGAGCTCGTCGGCGTACACCTGGTCGCCCAGGAGCACCAGCGCGTCGGGCCACCGGTCCTCCGGCAGGCCCGCCACCCGGCCGGCGTAGAGGTCGAGGGCGTCCGGTGGGATCCCTTCGGACGCCTCGACGGTGCCCGGGCTGGCGTAGCGGCAGGAGCCGAAGGCCAGCCGGAACGCACCCGGCCCGCCGGGCGTCCGGATCCGGCTGGCCGGGAACTCCGAGGCGGCCGGCGGCCAGACGAGGTCGCCGTCGAGACGCACCTCGTAGGGGGTCGTGCTGCCCGGCTCGAGCTCCTCCACCAGCACCAGGGCGTAGTGGTGGCTGCCGACGCAGAAAGTGCGGGCCGTCCGGCCCAGGACGTCGACCTCGCACGGCCGGTCGGTCTCCACCCAGACGGTGGCCGAGACCGGGTCCACGTGCCGCAGGAGGGGGCCCAGCACGAGGGCGGGGGAGGACGAGGCGGGCGGCGGCATGGGCACAGCCTGGCGCATCGGCCCGTGCCTGCGGGGACCCGCCGTGCCGGAGGTGCTCCGCGGGCGGGTGCTGGGAGACTCGGGGCATGGAATTCGTGCTGATCGCGATCGCGATCCTGGTCGTGGCACTGGTCCTCGGTGTCAGCCTCCTCGTCGGCCGCGGCCGGCGGACCACGCGCCTGGACGACGACGCCGTCAGCGGCACGACGCTGACCCGGCCCCGGCCTCCCGCGCCACCGGCCGACCAGCCGCGGCCGACGGGCGCCACCGCCTCTGGCCTGGGACTGCAGGACCAGCCCGACGCGGTCGTCCCCGACGCCCCGCCGACGGTGGAGCTGCCCCCGGCCGAGCCCGAGCCGGGGCTGGTCTTCGACACCCCGGCCCCCTCGGCCGGCCGTCTGGTGCGGCTGCGCTCGCGGCTGGCGCGCTCGCAGTCGTCGCTGGGCCGCGGCCTGCTCACCGTCCTGGCCCGCGAGAAGCTGACCGAGGACGACTGGGAGGAGATCGAGGAGACCCTGCTCGCCGCCGACGTGGGCATCTCCGCGACCACCCAGATCGTGGAGCGGCTGCGCACCCAGTCGATGGTGCTCGCCACGGCCACCGGCGCCGAGCTGCGCGAACTGCTGATCGACAACCTCGTCGCGGTCCTGGGTCCCGACCTCGACCGGTCGCTGGGCACCTCGCGGCACGAGGGGCGGCCCGGCGTCGTGCTGGTCGTGGGCGTCAACGGCGCCGGCAAGACCACCACCGTCGGCAAGCTCGCGCGCGTGCTGGTCGGCGACGGCAAGAGCGTGATCCTCGGCGCGGCCGACACCTTCCGGGCCGCCGCGGCCGACCAGCTGGAGACCTGGGGCGAGCGGGTGGGCGTGCTCACCGTCCGCGGCCGGGAGGGCGGCGACCCCGCGGCCGTGGCGTTCGAGGCGGTGCGCACCGGCGTCGAGGCGGAGGTGGACACGGTCGTCGTCGACACCGCGGGCCGGCTGCACACCAAGTCGGGGCTGATGGACGAGCTCGGCAAGGTGAAGCGGGTCGTGGAGAAGCAGTCGCCGGTCACCGAGGTGCTGCTGGTGCTCGACGCCACCACCGGCCAGAACGGCGTCGTGCAGGCACGGGTGTTCACCGAGGCGGTCGAGGTCACCGGCGTGGTGCTCACCAAGCTCGACGGCACGGCCAAGGGCGGCATCGTCGTCCGGGTGCAGCAGGAGCTGGGCATCCCGGTGAAGCTCATCGGTCTGGGGGAGGGCCCCGACGACCTCGCGCCGTTCGAGCCGCGGGCGTTCGCGGAGGGCCTCGTCGGAGAGGGGTGATCCCCGCGCTCGGTGGGTGAGGGACGGGCTCCTGGGGGGCGCGCAACACGCCCGCAACGCGGGAGCGGGACACGCGGCGCGGAGTTCACGCCCGCGAAACGCGGCGCCGACGTCGCCGGAAACACGCGACCGGCACGGTGAACACCGCGTCGCCCCTCCCGCACGGAGGGCCCGAGCCCACCGATACGGCCGCCCGGCCGACGACCCGACACAGGAGGTTGCCGTGGTCAACACCGGCGACACCGCCTGGATCCTCACCAGCGCGGCGCTCGTGCTGCTGATGACGCCAGGCCTCGCGCTCTTCTACGGCGGCATGGTCCGCGCGAAGAGCGTGCTGAACATGATGATGATGAGCTTCGGCGCCCTGGCCCTGGTCAGCGTGCTGTGGGTGCTCTACGGCTACTCGATCGCCTTCGGCGACAGCGTCGGGGGCAGCGGCCTGATCGGCGACCCGGCCGAGTACTTCGGCCTCGCCGGCCTGATGGAGGACACGACCAGCGAGGCCGGTGGCCTGCCCGCCATGGCCTTCGTCGGCTTCCAGGCCGTGTTCGCCATCATCACCGTCGCGCTGATCTCCGGTGCCATCGCCGACCGCGCCAAGTTCGGCGCGTGGATGGTCTTCGTCGGCATCTGGGCCACGATCGTCTACTTCCCTGTCGCGCACTGGGTGTTCGCCTTCGACGTCGATGACGTGATCGGCGGCTGGATCGCCAACGACCTCGCCGCGATCGACTTCGCCGGTGGCACCGCCGTCCACATCAACGCCGGTGCGGCGGGCCTCGCCCTCGCCCTGGTGCTCGGCAAGCGGCGCGGCTTCGGCCGGGATGCGATGCGCCCGCACAACCTGCCGCTGGTGATGATCGGCGCCGGGCTGCTGTGGTTCGGCTGGTTCGGCTTCAACGCCGGCTCCGCCGTCGCCGCGAACAACACCGCCGCGGTCGCCTGGGTGAACACGCTGGTCGCCACCGCGGCGGCGGTGCTGGGCTGGCTGCTCATCGAGAAGATCCGCGACGGCCACGCCACCTCGCTGGGCGCCGCGTCCGGCGTCGTCGCCGGCCTGGTCGCCATCACCCCCGCCTGCTCGGCGGTCTCGCCGGTCGGGGCGATCGTCGTCGGGGCCGTCGCCGGCGTGCTGTGCGCCCTGGCCGTGGGCCTGAAGTACAAGCTGGGCTACGACGACTCGCTCGACGTCGTGGGCGTCCACCTGGTCGGCGGCCTGTGGGGCACGATCGCCATCGGCTTCCTGGCCGACCCCGACGCCCCCGCCGGCGTGGAGAGCCTGCTCTTCGGCGGCAGCGTCGACCAGCTGTGGCGCCAGGTCGTCGGGGCGGTGGCCGTCCTCGTCTTCTCCTTCGTCCTTACGCTGGTCATCGGGTTCGTCATCCAGAAGACGATGGGCTTCCGCATCACCGAGGAGGACGAGGTCACCGGCATCGACAACGTCGCGCACGCCGAGTCGGCCTACGACTTCGCCTCGCTCGGCAGCAGCGGTTCCACCGCACCACTGGCCGGCCAGGCGCGTGCCGAGGCCCGCAACACGGAGAGGACGCTGGCATGAAGCTGGTCACCGCGATCGTCAAGCCGTTCAAGCTGGACGACGTCAAGAACGCGCTCGAGCTGATCGGCATCGCCGGGCTCACCGTCAGCGAGGTCCAGGGCTTCGGCCGCCAGCGGGGGCACACCGAGGTCTACCGCGGGGCGGAGTACCAGGTGGACTTCGTGCCCAAGGTCCGCATCGAGGTCGTCGTCGGCGAGCTCGACGCCGCCCGGGTGGTGGACGCCGTCGTCGAGGCGGCCTCCACCGGCCAGATCGGCGACGGGAAGGTGTGGGTCACCACGATCGACGAGATCGTCCGGGTCCGCACCGGGGAACGCGGGGACGACGCCATCTGAGGGACCCGGCCCCTGCAGGGTCCCGCGGCGAGCGTGCGAGCGCGGGGGCAGGGAGTCCTTCTTCCGTCGGCCGGGGTGGTGGTCTCGTCACCGCCCCGGCCGACGCCTTTCCATCCGGGCCGTACCGAGGGGGAGCCGTGCTGGACACCGAGGGGCTGCCGGGGCTGAGCCGCGCTGGGCGGGTCGAGGCCCTGGACCGGTGGCTCGCCGGGCTGCTGGACGACGCCGTCGGTGGCACGCCGCCGGCCCGGGCTCGGCGGGGCGGGCCGCCGCCCCGCACGGGGACCGACGGCCTGGCCCTGGTCGCCGTCGGCAGTCTCGGCCGCCGGGAGCTCCCCCCGCACGGGGACCTGGACCTGGTCCTCGTGCACGAGGACCGGCCGGAGGTCGCCGCCGTCGCCGACGCGCTGTGGTACCCCGTCTGGGACGCCGGGCTGCGACTGGACCACTCGGTGCGGTCGGTGGCCGAGGCGGTGGGCGTCGCCTCCACCGACGTCAAGGCCGGCCTCGGGCTCCTGGACGCCCGGCTGGTGGCCGGCGACTCCGGGCTGGCCGCCCGGCTGCGCACCGCGACCCTGGCCAGCTGGCGGCAGCACGCCGTCCGGCTGCTGCCGCAGCTGAGGGACCTTCGCCGCGACCGCGCCCGCCGGCTCGGCGAGCTCGCCTTCCTGCTCGAGCCGGACCTCAAAGAGGCCTACGGCGGGCTGCGCGAGGGGCAGGTGCTCCGTGCGGCGGCCGCCGCCCAGCTCGCCGACGAGCCCGCGTCCGAGGTCGAGCAGGCCTACGCCTTCCTCCTGGACGTGCGCGACGAGCTGCGCCGCCGGTCGGGGCGCGCCGCCGACGTCCTGGTCCGCCAGGAGCAGCGGGCGGTCGCCGCCGCGCTCGGCCTGGCCGACGAGGACGTGCTCCTGCGGGAGGTGAGCCTGGCCGGGCGGCGGCTGGCCTTCGTCGCCGACGAGACCTGGCGGCGGGTGGAGGCCGGGCTGGTCCGGCGTCCCCGTGGCCGCTACCGCCGGGTGCGCCGCGAGCCGCTGGCCGAGGGCGTCGTGCGGCAGGGCGACGAGGTGGTGCTCGCCCAGGGCGCGAAGCCCGCCGCCGACCCGGGCCTGCTGCTGCGGGCCGCGGCGGCCGCCGCCCGGGCCGACCTGCTGCTCTCCCCGTACACGCTCAAGGTGCTCGCGGTGCACAGCCCCCCGATGCCCGAGCCGTGGCCGGCCGAGGCGCGCTGGTCCTTCCTGCGGGTCCTGGCCAGCGGCCGGTCGGCGGTGCCGGTGCTGGAGCAGCTGGACCAGGAGGGGCTGCTGGCCCGGCTGCTGCCGGAGTGGGACCGGGTGCGCTCGCTGCCGCAGCGGCACCCGTGGCACCGGTTCACCGTCGACCGGCACCTGATCGAGGCGGCGGCCGCGGCTTCCGAGCTGACGCGCGACGTCGACCGCCCCGACCTCCTGCTGGTCGCCTCGTTGCTGCACGACATCGGCAAGGGCTGGCCGGGGGACCACAGCGTGGTGGGGGAGCGCGTCGCCGCAGCGATCGGTGCCCGCATGGGCTTCGCCGACGCCGACGTCGCCGTCCTGGGCACCCTGGTGCGCCACCACCTCCTCCTCCCGGCGACGGCGACCCGGCGCGACATCGACGACCCCGCGACCATCGAGCGGGTGGCGGCCACCATCGGGCGCGACCCCTCGGTGCTGCAGCTGCTGCACGCGCTGGCGCAGGCCGACGGCGCCGCCACCAGCGCCTCCGCCTGGTCGCCGTGGAAAGCGCACCTGGTGGCGGCCCTCGTCGCGCGGGTGCAGGCCGTCCTCGGTGGCACCCCGCTGGTGGCGCCGGAACCCGTGCTGCACCCGGCCACGCGCGCGCAGGCCACGGTGCAGGTCCCCGGCATCCCCGGCGCGACGCGGGGCGTGACCGTCGCCATCGAGGAGGTGGCCGACGGCCAGCAGGTGACCATCGGGGCCCCCGACCGGCCGGGCCTGCTCAGCACCTGCGCCGGCGTGCTCGCGCTCAACCAGCTCGACGTGCGGGCGGCGAAGATGACCGTGGCCGACGGGTACAGCACCGGCGTCTACTCGGTGCGGCCCCGGTTCGGCCGGGCGCCGGTGCCGGAGATCCTCGCCGACGGCGTCCGGGCCGCCCTCGAGGGCACGCTCCGGCTGCCGGAGCGGCTGCGCCAGCGGGAGGCCGACTACCACCAGGAGGCCCGGACCGCGCCCCCGCGGATCTCGTGGCACAACCACGAGGTCAGCGGGCAGGCGACCGGCATCGTGGAGGTGCGCGCGGGGGACCGGGCGGGGCTGCTCTACCGGCTGACCGCGGCGATCGCGGGGGAGGGGCTCGACGTCACGTCGGCCCGCATCGAGACGCTCGGGGGCGACGCCGTCGACTGCTTCTACGTCGCCAACCCCTCGGGCTCCCCGGTGGACCAGGAACAGCGGCAACGGGTCGACGCGGCCCTGGTCGCCGCCACCCGTGGCCCCGCGGTGGCGGTGGGGCCCGACACGCCGGCCTGAGCTACCGGGTTCTGTCGGTGGTCCGTGCGAGCGTCGAGGCGGAACGGGACGGACCGGTCCCATCTGCCGAGAGGAGCTCGCCCGTGGAGAGCCGCCACTGGCCCTGCCCGTCCTGCGAGGACGACCGGGACTTCGTGCAGCCGCCGTGCGTCGACGGCCACACCGAGGACGGCGGCGAGTGCCCCGAGTGGGCCTGCGTCGACTGCGGCGCGGCCCTGGTCGTCGGGGCCGTGCCGGCCGGTGCCCTCGCGGCGGGGCTTCCCAGCGCGGCCTGACCCCGGTCAGCGGATGGTGAGCGCCACCCGTCCGTGCTCGGCCAGGGCGCCGTCGTCGACGAAGGCGACCCACCCTCCGCGCAGGAGCACCGTCTCGATCAGCTCGTCGACGACGTCGTCCACGACGTCCGGGTGCTCGACGTCGTCGGCGCGGGTGAGGAAGTCGCCGTCCGGGCTGAGCCGGGCGGCGTAGGTGAAGCCCTCCTCGACCGCGAGCATCTCCGGACGCTCCCGCCGGGCGGCGAGCCAGCAGGAGTCGATCCCCTCCACGACCGCGTTCCGCGACCGCCGCCGGTCCAGGTGCTCCAGCGCCTCGTCCTGGCGGGACCGGAGGTAGGCCTGCAGCACCTCCCTGGTCCGCGGCACGAGGGTCGTCACGGGTGAGCGGGTGAGGTTGGCGTCCAGCGTCCCGGCCAGCCGGTGGGTGTTGCGCGACTGCCGGCGGAAGCGCCCGACGACGTGCTCGGCCCCGACCAGGACCAGCGGTGCCGGGTGCAGCTGGAGGTAGGTGCCCAGCGCCTCGTCCACCCGGCGCAGGAAGGCGTCGACCGGCGCCCCGTCCGCCGTGAGGGGGAAGGCGCTGCGCGGCGGTGGCCGCAGGTCGTCGGCCACCCCGACCATCAGCCGGGCCTCGTGCTCTCCGAGCAGCAACGCGACGTGATGGGGCGTCCGGTGCAGCGCCCGCACGAGGTCGCGCGTGGCGAAGGAGGGGTCGACGACCACGCGGTCGGCGACGGGGACGGGCAGTCGCACGACCTCGCGCACGTGGGCGCTGACGTAGAGGCCGATCCCCGACCCGGTCGCCAGCGTGGACGCGCCGGCGACCACCTCGTCGAGCGCGGTCCGGAGCAGGTGGACGTCGGGGTGGTCGCCCTCGGCCAGCCGGGCGGCGGCGTCGTCGGCCAGCCGGCGGAGGCGCCGCACGTCCGTGTCGGTCATGCGCGGCGAGGGGGTGGTCGCGGCGAGGACGCTGATGCACGGGTCCGCCCGGACCGACTGCAGGAGGAGCACCTGGCCGGGGGAGGGCCAGGTCACCCGGGGCCCGGTGGGGGTCACGAGGAGGACCGGTCGGCGGGAACGGGGGCGATCGCTCTCGCGGCTGGCGGGATGGCGGTGCGGCGCGACGTCACAGGGCGTCTCCCAGGGTGCGGCGAGGTCTCCCCCGACCCCTGGTCAGGGCCGGTCGCGCCCGGGCCGGGGGCCGGGACTGGCGGGCAGCGACTGCGCTCGTGTGCATCGGGTACTCCCCTCGCGCGAAGCACGTTACCCGAAATGCATTGCTCTGGACCAGCTGATGGCGTGGGTGGCGGTCGCGTAAGGTGCCCGGCATGATCGCGCCGGGGGCGAGCTGGACCTTCCTGTCCAACCACGGGCATGTCCTGGTCAGCCTCGCTGCCGATCCCGACGCCCGGATGCGCGACATCGCCACACGCGTCGGCATCACCGAGCGGGCCGTCCAGATGATCGTGGGCGACCTCGAGCAGGCCGGGTACGTCATCCGGGAGCGGGTCGGGCGGCGCAACCGCTACACAGTCGTGATGCAGGGGCGGTTCCGGCACGACCTGGAGCGGCACGTCCGGGTCGGGGACTTCCTCGCGCTCGTCCTCGACGGGGCCGGGGGTGGCCTCGCATCCGTGGACGCACCGGCAGCGGGCGCCCGGCAGTCCTGAGCCGGTCCGCGGCGGCTCAGCGACCCGCAGCTGCGAGCCGGCGCTCCTCTCCGCGGGCGGGCGCGGCGGCCGGGGGTCCCGCGGGCGAGGCGTGCCGGAGGCCTCGCGGCGCCCAGCACCGGGTGCGGGGGTGGGCGCGCAGACCGAGCAGGCCGAGTGCCAGGACGAGCGCCGTCAGGTCGAGGACGTCGGACACGAGGAGCACCTCTCCGTCCGGCCGCTCACTGTTGGCCGGGACTGATAGGCGCAACGATACTCACGAAACAGGCTTCGGCCAATGCCTGTTCGTGGTGCGCTCGGCCGTGGAGGGTCGGTGAGCCGGCCCCGGTTCGGGTGGACGCCTCGCCGCCGTCGCTCGTTCGCGGTGCCGCCCGCGTGGGAGCCGGGTGGATACGCTGGGGCCAGGAGGCGCGAGGGTCCGGCACGCCCGGACCCGTCGCCGTGTCGCCGGCCGTCGGGCCGGCGGGCCGCGCCACGAGCTGTGACGAGGACGTGCTGTGTTCGAGACCCTCTCCGACCGCCTCGACAAGGTCTTCACCGGCCTGCGGGGCAAGGGTCGGCTCTCCGACGCCGACATCGACGCGACCGCGCGCGAGATCCGCATCGCGCTGCTGGAGGCCGACGTCGCGCTGCCGGCGGTGCGGGCCTTCATCACCGCCGTCAAGGAGCGGGCCCGGGGCGCGGACGTCTCGCAGGCGCTGAACCCGGCGCAGCAGGTCATCAAGATCGTCAACGAGGAGCTCATCCAGATCCTCGGTGGCGAGACCCGCCGGATCCGGCTGGCCAAGACCTCGCCGACGGTGATCATGCTGGCCGGTCTGCAGGGTGCCGGTAAGACGACCCTGGCCGGCAAGCTCGGCCGCTGGCTGAAGTCCCAGGGCCACACCCCGCTGCTCGTGGCCGCCGACCTCCAGCGCCCCAACGCGGTCAACCAGCTGTCGATCGTCGCCGGGCAGGCGGGCGTCGACGTCTTCGCGCCCGAGCCGGGCAACGGCGTCGGTGACCCGGTGCAGGTGGCCCGCGACTCCATCGACCACGCCCGCCGCACGATGCACGACGTCGTCGTCGTCGACACCGCCGGCCGGCTGGGCATCGACGCCGAGCTGATGCAGCAGGCGGCCGACATCCGCGACGCCGTGCGCCCGGACGAGACGCTGTTCGTCGTCGACGCGATGATCGGTCAGGACGCGGTGACGACGGCGCAGGCGTTCCAGGAGGGCGTCGGGTTCTCCGGCGTCGTCCTCACCAAGCTCGACGGCGACGCCCGCGGTGGTGCGGCCCTCTCGGTGCGGTACGTGACCGGCCAGCCGATCATGTTCGCCTCCACCGGCGAGAAGCTCACCGACTTCGACGTCTTCCACCCCGAGCGGATGGCGTCCCGCATCCTCGGCATGGGTGACGTGCTCACCCTCATCGAGCAGGCCGAGCAGGCCTTCGACGCCGACCAGGCCGAGAAGATGGCCGGCAAGCTCACCTCCCGCGAGGGCTTCACCCTCGAGGACTTCCTCGAGCAGATGGTGGCCATCCGCAAGATGGGGCCGATCGCCAACCTGCTGGGCATGCTCCCCGGCGCGAACCAGATGAAGGAGCAGCTCAAGCAGGTCGACGACCGCGACCTCGACCGCACCGCCGCGATCATCCGCTCGATGACGCCGCAGGAGCGGGTCAACTCGAAGATCATCAACGCGTCGCGCCGGGTGCGCATCGCGAACGGCTCGGGGGTCAGCGTCACCGAGGTCAACCAACTGCTGGAGCGCTTCGCCCAGGCGCAGAAGATGATGGGCCAGATGGCCGGGAGCATGGGCCTGCAGGGCATGGGACCCATGTCGAAGAAGGCCCGCGGCCGGCAGATGCAGGCGCAGTCGAAGAAGGGCAAGGGCAAGAAGGGCAAGGGCAAGGGTGGTCCGGCCCGCCGCCCCGCCGGCGCTCCGGGCCTGCCGCCGGGCGCGGGCCTCCCGGGCGGGGCCAACCCCTTCGGCGGCGCCGGGATGCCGGGCCTCCCGCCCGGTCAGGGCCTGCCCGACCTGACCAAGCTGAACTTCGACCAGTTCAAGGACGGCAACGGGCGGTGACCGCCCCCGCCCTCCACCTCTCCGGTGTGGTGCTGCCCGAGGGGGAGCACCGCGACGTCTGGATCCGCGACGGGCGGTTCACCTTCGACCCGGTGCCGGGCGCCGAGACGGTCAGCCGCGGCGGCTGGCTGCTGCCCGGCCTGGTCGACGCGCACTGCCACGTCGGCATCGCCCGCGGCGGTGGGCACGTCGAGGACCTCGCCCACGCCCGGCAGCAGGCGCTGACCGAGCGGGACGCCGGTGTGCTGGCGCTGCGCGACTGCGGCTCGCCGGTCGACACCCGCGAGCTGGACGGCGACCCCGAGCTGCCGACGATCATCCGCGCCGGGCGGCACATCGCCCGCACCCGCCGGTACATCCCCGGGCTGGGCGTCGAGATCGAGCCGGAGGACCTGGTCGAGCAGACCCGCGTCCAGGCCCGGCGCGGCGACGGCTGGGTGAAGCTCGTCGGCGACTGGATCGACCGCTCGGTCGGCGACCTGGCGCCCGAGTGGCCGGCCGACGTCGTCGCGGCGGCGATCGCCGCCGCGCACGAGGAGGGCGCCCGGGTCACCGCGCACACCTTCGGCACCGACGCGCTGCCCGCGCTGATCGAGGCCGGCATCGACTGCATCGAGCACGGCACGGGGCTCACCGAGGAGCTCATCGGCGAGATGGCCCGCCGGGGGACCGCCGTCGTGCCGACCCTGGTCAACGTGGAGAACTTCCCGGGCTTCGCGGCGGCGGGGGAGAAGAAGTTCCCCACCTACGCCAGCACGATGCGGCGGCTGTACGCGAACTCGGGCGCCGTCGTGCGGGCCGCGTTCGAGGCGGGCGTGCCGGTGTTCGCCGGCACCGACGCCGGTGGCGGGATCGACCACGGGGTGATCGCCGACGAGATCCGGGCGCTCTGCCGGGCCGGCATCCCGGCCGAGGCGGCGCTGGCCGCGGGGTCGTGGAAGGCGCGCGAGTGGCTGGGGCTGCGCGGCATCGAGGAGGGTGCGACGGCGGACGTCGTCGTCTACGAGACCGACCCCCGGGCCGACCTCGACGCGCTGCAGCGACCGCAGCGGACGGTCCTGCGCGGCCGCGTCATCGCCTGAGCCGGCCGGCCCGTCCGTGACCGCGTCAGCCGGGCGCTGGAGTGCAGGCGCTCTCGTTCCTGGCCCTGACGGCGCTGATCTTGGCGCGGCGCGGCGCGGGAGCGTGCTGGCGGCCGGGGCGCTGGTGGCGGTGTGTCCACCGTTCCTCGTCCTGACCCCCGCAGCGGGCCTGCGGTGAAGGCCGCCGGGCGCGGTCAGTTGATGCAGCCGGTGTCGGCGGCGGTGCGGGCGTCCTCGCCCTCGACCGGCGCCGCGGGCGGCTGTGCGTCGGTCGCCTGCCCGACGCCGTTGTAGTCCGAGCCCAGGACGAGCTGCACGGTGCCCGACGTGGCGTCGTCGACGACCCGGGTGACGGCGCCGGGGACGGCGGCGGCGACCGCGGCGGCGAGGGCCTCGTCCCCGGCGGCGTGGCGGATCTCGCTCTGCGCGTAGTCGGAGGAGTCGGCGTTCCCGGTGGAGACCACCGTGAACCCGGCGTCCTCGAGCTCGCCCTGGGCCGTGGCGGCCAGCCCGCTCGTTCCCGAGCCGTTGAAGACGGCCACCGAGACGTCCGCGGGGTCGGCGGCCTCCGGCGGGGCGGCCTCCTCCGGTGCGGGCTCGGGCTCGGCGGAGAGCTGCGAGAAGAACTGGCGGAGGGTGGCCTCGTCCTCGAGGCGGACGATCGACGCGTCGCCCTCCCGGTCGACGCCGAGGTTGGGCACGGTCTGGAACTCGATGCTGCCCGTGGTGACCGACTGCATCTGCTCGGCCAGCTGCAGCAGGTCCAGGTCCTCGTCCACCGTGAGCGACTCCGCGGCGGCCTGCACCAGCTCGCGTTGCTTGCCGAGGTCCAGCAGCACCTCCTCGGAGAGCATCTTGCGCAGCACGCCGGCGATGAAGACCTGCTGGCGGACGATGCGGTCGAAGTCGCCGCGGCCGTCCGGGCCGAAGTTGTGCCGCTGGCGCACGAACTTCAGCGCGTCCGCGCCGCTGATCGTCTGCGGGCCGGCCGGGAAGAAGGCGCCGGACCACTCACGGTCGTCCACGGCGTTGCAGAGGTTGACCTCGACGCCGCCGACGACGCTCGACAGCTCGAAGAAGCCGAGCAGGTCGACCTCGGCGTAGTGGTCGATCTCCAGCCCGGTGAGCCGGCTGATCGTCCGCACCAGCAGCTGCGCGCCGGCCGCCTGGCGGGCTGCCTCGGTCGCGGCGTCGGCGGCGCCGGTGTAGCCGTAGGCGTAGGCGGCGTTCAGCTTGTCCTCGCCGTGGCCGGGGATCTCGACCCACGAGTCGCGCGGGAAGGAGACGAACGAGGCGCGGGACCCGTCGGCGGGCACGTGCACCAGGATGATCGTGTCGGTGTTGATGCCGGAGTCCGTCCCGGCGTTGAGCTCGACCAGCTGCTCCTCGGTCAGGTTGCTGCGGCTGTCGTTGCCGACCAGCAGGAGGTTCATCGCCTCGCCGTCGCCGTCGTTGCCGTCGGCGGGGATGGCGTCGGTGCGGTTCACCGTCGCGTCGGCGACCTGGCCGAGGTACCAGCCCCAGCCGGAGCCCACGAGCAGCAGCACCGAGAGCAGCCCGGCGACCACGCGGCTGCCGACGACGAGGCGACGGTGGCCGTCCCGCTCGCGCAGGCCGGCGGCGCTCGACCCGGTCCGGGCGCGGGCGCGCCCGCCGGCGCGCGGGTCGAGGCGCGGGGGGAGCGGCCGGGCGCCCTGCTGGTCGCGGTCTCGGCCCACTGGTTCCTCGCTCACGCCGGTCGGCCCCGCGGCGGGGGTGTGGATGCGCCTCTGACCGGCCCGATCGTAGCCAGGACGCGTCCGTCGCGGAGCGCTCGCGACATGCCGGTGGGGGGACCGTGCTGGTTGACTCGTCGCATGGTCACGCCGATCCCGGAGCCCGACCGTCCGATCGACCCGAGCGAGCCCGTGCCCGACGATCCGGGCGAGCTCCTGCCGGACACCCCCGACACGCTGCCACCCGCGCCGGTCGAGCCCTCGCCCGACGACCCGGGCGGAGACCCCGGCGGGGTGCCCGAACCCGCCTGATCAGGTCGGCGGGCCCAGTTCGACGGTCACCCGTGTCCCGGCCGACGACGAGGAGAGGTGCAGCCGGCCACGGGAGGCCTCGGCCGTCCGCCGGACGATGTCCAGGCCGAGCCCGGTGGACCCGCCGCCGCTCCGGCCTCGCTCGAGCGCCGTGGCATCGAGGCCAGGTCCACCGTCGGCGACCGTGAGGAGGGCGCCGCCGCCGTCCCGCGGCCGGACGTCCACGGCGACGGGGGTGCCGTCCGGCGTGTGCTGGAAGACGTTGCCGAGCAGTGCGTCGACGGTGGCGGCGAGGTCGTCGGCGGGCACCCGCACCGGGAGCGCGTCGGGACAGGCGGTGAACCGGAGCGCCCGGCCCTCGTCCTCGGCGAGCGCCGACCAGAAGGTGACCCGCCCGGTCACCACCGCGGAGGCGTCGCAGCCGGTTCCGAGCCCCTCGCGCAGCGGGCGGCGGGCCTCGGCGATCACCGCGTCCACCGTGCGGCTCAGCGCGTCGACGTCCTCGCGGATCCGGTCCCGATCGGCCGGGGGGAGCCCCTCGGCGTCCAGGCGCAGGGCCGTCAACGGCGTGCGCAGCCGGTGCGCCAGGTCGGCCGCTGCCTCCCGCTCGGCCTGCAGCAGCTCGCCGATCCGCCCGGCCAGCCGGTTGACCGCCTCCCCGACCTCGCGCACCTCCGGTGGCCCGGCGGGGACGGCGCGCGCGGACAGCTCGCCGCTGCCGAGCCGGTGTGCCGTTGCGGCCAGGTCCATCACCGGGCGGGTGAGCGAGCGTGCCAGCCGATCGGCGACGACGAGGGCCACCAGCAGGAGGACGACGCCCAGCCCGGTGAGCACCGCCCAGGTGCGGGCGACGCCGGCGCGCAGCTGCTCCACCGGCACGAGCACCTCGACGACCGCCGTGCCGCCGGGACGGCCCACCGGCTGGACGAGACGTGTGCCCTCGGCCGACTCCTCGACCACGGGGCTCCCCGGTGCGGTGGTCGTGGTCCCGCGCTCGCCGAGCCACGTCGTCCCGTCGGTCCAGAGCACCCCCGCCCGCGGCCCCCCGGCGAGAGCCGCCAGATCCGCGGCGACCTGGTCCTGGTCCCCGAGGCCGACCGACGGCAGCAGGAACTGCAGCTGTGCCTGGCCCGCATCCAGGGCTCGTGCCTCGGCCACGCGGCTGACCAGCGACGCGGCGGGGAGCAGGAAGGCGAGCAGGACGACCGACGTCGTCGCCGCCACCAGCAGCGTGATGCGGCCTCTCACGGCTCGGGCTCGGTCAGGCGGACGCCGACGCCGCGCACCGTCTGCACCATGCGGGGACCGTCGTCCCCCAGCTTGCGCCGCAGCCAGGACAGGTGGACGTCGACGGTCTTGTCCGAGCCGCCGTACGGGAGCTGCCAGACCTCCGCGAGCAGCTCGCGCTTGGGGACCACCGCGCCGGGCCGCGCGGCCAGGTACGCCAGCAGGTCGAACTCCTTGGGCGCGAGCTCGACCGGCCGGCCGGCGTAGCTCACCCGGCGGCCGCGCGGGTCCACGGTCAGTTCTCCCACGGTGAGTTCGGCCGCGCCGCTGCCCGCGGGGCTGCTCCGGCGCAGCACCGCGCGGATGCGTGCGTCGAGCTGCTCCGCGCTGAACGGCTTGCGCACGTAGTCGTCGGCGCCGGCATCCAGGACCCGCACGATGCTCCCGTCGTCGTCCCGGGCCGTCGCGACGATGACCGGCACCGAGGAGACCGCGCGGAGCATGCGCAGCAGTTCGCCGCCGTCGAGATCGGGGAGCCCGAGGTCGAGCACGACGAGGTCCGGCCGCCCGTCGACGGCCTGTCGCAACCCCTCGAGCGCGGTGCCGGCCGAGCTGACCGCGTGCCCCCGGTCGCGCAGCGCGCGGATGAGCGCGGAGCGGATGCGCTCGTCGTCCTCGACGACCAGGAGCTGGGCCACGCCGCGGACGCTAGCGGGCCCTCGGCCCTGGGGATGGAAACCGGCGCGCTTCCTTGATGTCCTCTTGGGGTGGTCTTAACCCGCTCGGCCGGAGGGTCTGCGCCATGACACGAACCAGCATGAGACGACCGGTCCTCCTCGGAGCCGCCTGGACCGCGTCGGCGGCCGCAGCCGTCGGCCTGGGCTTCCTCGCGGTGTCGTTCGTGGACGCCTCGGCGTCGCCGGGCACGTCGCCGGTGGCGGCCAGCAGCTCCGCGTCGGCACCCCCGGCGCCGACGGCGTCCGTGCCGCACGGGTCGGCCCCCGGCCCGTCGGCGCCCGCCGCGTCGGCAACCGGTGAGTACGCCACCGCCGGCGGCACCGTGTTCGCCGACTGCAGCAGCGGCTCACCCGTCCTGGCCGGGGTCCCCGCGGCCGGCTGGTGGGTCGACCCCTCCGACGACCTCGGCAAGATGGAGTTCGAGAACGACGACGACGACATCGACGTGCACGTCGCGTGCATCGACGGCGCACCGCGGTTCGCCCTGGACGACTCGGCGTTCCGGTCCCCGTCCTCGTCCCCGTCGACGTCCTCGTCCTCGTCCTCGTCCTCGTCCCCGTCGGCGTCCTGGTCGCCGGGCGCGGCGAGCCCCACCTCCGGCCACGACGACTCCGACGGACGGGTCGGCGGCGGCCACGGTCGCGACGACTGATCTCCTCCGCGAGCCCGGCGGGGGAGGTCCCCCGCCGGGCCTGGGAGACTGCTGCCGTGCTGCTGCGGATGTCGACCCTGTTCCTCCGGACCCTTCGGGACGACCCGGCCGACGCCGAGGTCGCCAGCCACCGCCTGCTCGCGCGGGCCGGCTACATCCGGCGCGCGGCCCCCGGCGGGTTCACCTGGCTGCCGCTGGGCTTCCGCGTCTTCCGCAACGTCGAGCGGATCATCCGCGAGGAGATGGACGCGATGGGCGCGCAGGAGGTGCACTTCCCCTCGCTGCTGCCCAAGGAGCCCTACGAGGCCACCGGGCGCTGGACCGAGTACGGCGACAACCTCTTCCGGCTCAAGGACCGTCGCGGCGTCGACCACCTGCTCGGCCCCACGCACGAGGAGATGTTCACGCTCCTGGTGAAGGACCTGTACTCGTCCTACAAGGACCTGCCGCTCTCGCTCTACCAGATCCAGACCAAGTTCCGGGACGAGGCGCGTCCCCGGGCCGGGCTGCTGCGCGGCCGCGAGTTCACCATGAAGGACAGCTACTCCTTCGACGTCGACGACGCCGGGCTGGACACGTCCTACGCCGCGCACCGCGACGCGTACATCAAGATCTTCGACCGGCTCGGCCTGGAGTACGCCATCGTCTCCGCGATGTCGGGCGCCATGGGCGGCTCCAAGAGCGAGGAGTTCCTGCACCCGACCGAGATCGGGGAGGACACCTTCGTCCGCTCGGCCGGTGGCTACGCGGCCAACGTCGAAGCGGTCACCACCGTCGTCCCCGACGAGATCCCGCTCGAGGGCCTGCCCGAGGCGCACGTCGAGGACACCCCCGACACCCCGACCATCGAGACGCTGGTCGCCGTCGCGCGGGACATGTTCCCCGAGGCCGGCTACACCGCGGCCTCGACGCTGAAGAACGTCGTCGTCACCCTCGTGCACCCCGACGGCACCCGCGAGCCGCTGGTCGTCGGCATCCCCGGCGACCGGGACGTCGACGCCAAGCGCCTCGGGGCGCAGGTGGCCCCGGCGGAGGTCGAGCCGTTCACCGAGTTCGACCAGCACCCGGCGCTGGTCAAGGGCTACATCGGGCCGCAGGTGCTCGGCAGTGGGAGCGAGTCGGGCATCCGCTACCTGGTCGACCCGCGGGTGGTTCCCGGCAGCCGCTGGATCACCGGCGCGAACGCACCCGGCAAGCACGTGTTCGACCTGGTCGCCGGCCGGGACTTCACCTGGGACGGCGTCATCGAGGCCGCCGAGGTGCTGGCCGGCGACCCCGCGCCCGACGGCTCCGGTCCGCTGGAGCTCGCTCGCGGCGTCGAGATGGGCCACATCTTCCAGCTCGGCCGCAAGTACGCCGAGGCGCTGGACCTCAAGGTGCTCGACGAGAACGGCAAGCTGGTCACCGTGACGATGGGCTCCTACGGCATCGGCGTCTCCCGTGCCGTCGCCGCGATCGCCGAGTCGACGCACGACGAGCTCGGGCTGGTCTGGCCACGGGAGGTCGCCCCGGCCGACGTGCACGTCGTGGCCACCGGCAAGGACGCCGCCGTCTTCGAGGCCGCCGAGTCGCTGGCGGCCCAGCTCGTCGCCGCCGGCCTCACCGTGCTCTACGACGACCGGCCGAAGGTCTCGCCCGGCGTGAAGTTCAAGGACGCCGAGCTGCTCGGCATGCCGACGATCGTCACCGTCGGCCGCGGCCTGGCCGAGGGCGTCCTGGAGCTGCGGGACCGGGCCACGGGGGAGCGCGAGGAGATCCCCGTCGACGACGCCACCGCCCGCGTGCTGGCCGCCGTCCGCAGCTGACCCCCAGCCACGATCAGGGAACCTGATCATGGCGCGTCCTCCCTCAGGGTGTGCGGTGAGGGAGGACGCGCTGCGGCGAGGGTGGACGGCGTCCGGCGGCCGTGGTCGGTGCGTCCGCGCGGGCCGACCCGGCTGCGTGACCGCCCCGTCCGGGCGTCTGGCATCATGGTCGGTCGAACACGGCGTCGGCGGCCCTCTCACCGGTGACGTGCGTGTCCCTGGCTCCGCCCCGGCGTACCCCCACACGTCGCCCGGCGAGCACCCGAAACGCGTTCGAGGAGAACACCACACACCGTGGCCACCAAGATCAAGCTCATGCGCCTGGGCAAGATGCGCGCGCCGTACTACCGCATCGTCGTCGCCGACGCCCGCACCAAGCGTGACGGCCGCTCGATCGAGACGATCGGCAAGTACCACCCGAAGGAGGACCCCTCCTTCATCGAGGTCGACTCCGAGCGGGCGCAGTACTGGCTGGGCGTCGGCGCGCAGCCGACCGAGGCCGTCGCCGCCATCTTCCGGGTGACCGGTGACTGGCAGAAGTTCAAGGGCGAGCCGGCCCCGGCTCCCATGAAGGTCGCTGCCCCGAAGCCGGACAAGAAGGCCCTGTACGAGGAGGCCGTCCGCGCGGGTATGGAGGAGCCGGCCGCCGGCGCCACCACCCCCAAGAAGAAGGCCGCCCCCAAGGCCGAGGCTCCGAAGGCGGACGCCTCTGCGGCCGACGCCCCCGCAGCCGACGCCGCTCCGGCCGAGACGCCGGCCGAGTAAGACGTGCTCGAAGAAGCGCTCGAGCACCTGGTCAGGGGCATCGTCGACAACCCCGACGACGTCACCGTCGACCTGCTCACCAACCGCCGCGGCAAGACCCTCGAGATCCGCGTCCACCCGGACGACCTCGGCAAGGTCATCGGCCGCGGCGGGCGCACCGCCAAGGCGCTGCGCCAGGTGATGACCGGGGTCGGCGGACGAGGCCTGCGGGTCGACGTCGTCGACACCGACGGGCGCTGAGCACCGGCTCCTTTGAGCACCCAGAACGAACCCACCGACACCGTGGTGGTCGGCCGCATCGGCCGGCCCCACGGTGTCCGTGGTCTGGCCACCGTCGAGGTACGCACCGACGACCCTGAGGGGCGCTTCGCCCCCGGGGCGGTGCTGCTGACCGATCCGGCGGAGCGCGGCCCGCTCACCGTCGTCGACCGGCGGTGGCACAGCGGCACGCTGCTGCTCCAGCTCGCCGCACCCGATGGCGCCGTCTACGACGTCCGCGAGGCCGTCGACGAGCTGCGCAACACCTTGCTGCTGGTCCGGGTCGCCGACCTGCCCGAGCTCGACGACCCCGACTCCTACTACGACCACCAGCTCGTCGGCCTGGCCGCCCGGCTCCCGGACGGCACGGTGATCGGTGAGGTGACCGCGGTCCGCCACGAGGCGCAGGACCTGCTGGTCGTCCGCCGCGTCGAGGGCGGGGACGCGCTGATCCCGTTCGTCACCGCGATCGTGCCGACCGTCGACGTCGCCGGCGGGTTCGTGGTGGTCGACCCGCCCGAGGGGCTGCTCGACCTGTGAGTCACGCCTTCCGGATCGACGTCGTCACGATCTTCCCGGAGTACCTGGCGCCGCTGCGCCAGTCGCTGCTCGGCAAGGCCGTCGAGCGGGGACTGGTCGAGGTCGGCGTGCACGACCTCCGGCAGTGGACCGACGACGTCCACCGCACCGTCGACGACGCCCCGTACGGCGGTGGCCCCGGCATGGTGATGAAGCCCGAGCCGTGGGGCCGCGCCCTGGAGGCCGTCCGCCCGCCCGGCACCCGGCTCGTGGTGCCGACCCCCGCCGGTCGGCCGTTCACCCACGCGATGGCGGTGGAGTGGTCGACCGAGCCCGGGCTGGTCTTCGCCTGCGGGCGCTACGAGGGCATCGACCAGCGGGTCGCCGACTGGGCGGCCGAGGCCGGGCCGGTCTCCGAGGTCTCGATCGGCGACTACGTGCTCGCCGGCGGTGAGGCCGCCGTCCTGGTGATGACCGAGGCGGTCACCCGGCTCATCCCCGGGGTGCTGGGCAACCGCGAGTCCGCGGAGTACGACTCGCACGCCGACGGCCTGCTCGAGGGCCCCTCCTACACCCGGCCGGCGAACTGGCGGGGCCACGAGGTGCCCCCGGTCCTGCTGTCGGGGGACCACGCCGCCATCGACCGCTGGCGGCGCGCCGAGTCCCTGCGCCGCACGGCGGCCCGCCGCCCCGACCTGCTGGCCGCCCTGCCGGACGACGCGCTCACCGACGCCGAGCGGGCGTCGCTGGCCGGTGGCTGACCGGCCGGTCCAGCGGACGACGGCGCGCGTCGTCGTCCTGGACCCGGAGGGGCGGGTGCTGCTGCTCGGCGCCCGGCTGCCCGATCCCTCCGTGCCGCCCGGCGAGGTGCTGTTCTGGTACACGCCCGGCGGGGGAGTGGAGGACGGCGAGACCCTCCGCGCGGCCGCCGTCCGGGAGCTAGCCGAGGAGATCGGGCTGCACGTCGAGACGACCGCGCTCGAGGGGCCGGTGTGGCTGCGGCGGCACGTCGGGCCGTTCGGCGAGCAGGTGTTCGACACCCGCGAGACGTTCTTCGTGCTGCGCGACGTCGTCCACGAGGTCGTCCCCGGTGCGCTCACCGCGCTGGAGCTGCTGGCCGACGAACCGCACCGGTGGTGGACGACCGGCGAGCTGGCGGCGGGGGGAGCCTTCGTCCCGGCCGACCTCGCCGCTCTGGTGGCGGAGCTGCGGGCGGGGCCGTGGACGGGCCCGCCGCGCATCGTCGCGTGACGATGTGGCACAGTAGAGAGTCGCTGCTGACCGACGGCACCGCTGTCGGGAGCTCCGCACCGGAGCCGCAGCCCCCCGGAACGGACAGCCGGGGCGTTCCGCTGTCCGAACCGAGAACGAGCCACCTGAGACTGAGGACTGCCGAGATGAACACCCTGGACGCACTCGACGCCGACTCGCTGCGCGACGACATCCCCTCGTTCCGCCCGGGTGACACCGTCAAGGTGCACGTCCGCGTCATCGAGGGCAACCGCTCGCGGATCCAGGTCTTCCAGGGTGTCGTCATCCGCCGTCAGGGCGGCGGCATCCGCGAGACCTTCACCGTGCGCAAGGTCAGCTTCGGTGTCGGGGTCGAGCGCACCTTCCCGGTGCACACCCCCGTCGTGGAGAAGATCGAGGTGCTGACCCGCGGTGACGTGCGTCGCGCCAAGCTCTACTACCTCCGCGAGCTGCGCGGCAAGGCCGCCAAGATCAAGGAGAAGCGCGAGACCGTCGCGCGCTGACCTCCCCGCGAGGACACGCTGCAGCCGGGCCGACCGGCTGGAACTCGGCGGGTCCCCCGCGCCGTACGCTGGCTCCTGATGAGCAGCGACCGGCCCGGGGGGCCCGCCGACGTCGTCCCGGGCGAACCCGACGAGCCCGACCGGACCCCCGACGCCTCACCCGCCTCCGAGAGGCCCGTGCGCCGGCGCCGGAGGGCGAAGGACCCGAAGAAGGGTTCGCTCCTGCGGGAGCTGCCGGTCCTCCTGCTGATCGCCTTCGTGCTCGCGCTGGTGGTCAAGACCTTCTTCGTGCAGGCCTTCTTCATCCCCTCCGGATCGATGGAGCAGACGCTGCACGGCTGCACCGGCTGCACCGGCGACCGGGTGCTGGTCAACAAGGTGCCGTACTGGTTCGGGGAGCCCGAACCCGGTGACATCGTCGTCTTCCGCGGCCCGGACACCTGGACGCCGGAGATATCGGTCGAGGAGCCCGGCAACTGGTTCACCGGCGCGCTGCTGTGGCTGGGCCGCACGATCGGCGTCGCGCCGCCCAGCGAGGACGACTTCGTCAAGCGCGTCATCGCCACCGAGGGGCAGACCGTCCAGTGCTGCGACGTCGAGGGCCGGGTCACCGTCGACGGCGAACCGCTCGAGGAGCCCTACATCTTCGAGGACATGCCCATCGAGAGCCGGCCGTTCGGCCCGGTGACCGTTCCCGAGGGCCGGCTGTGGGTCATGGGGGACCACCGCTCCGCGTCGGCGGACTCGCGCTCGCACGTGGGTGACGAGTACGCCGGCACCGTCGCTGTCGACGACGTCATCGGCAAGGCCGCGGTCATCGTCTGGCCGCTGGACCGGTTCGGATTGCTCGACTCCCCGGACATCCAGGGCGTCGAGGCGTCGGGAGCCGTGCCCCCGGTCCCCGATGACGGGGTGGGCCCGGTGGGCGCGGTGGCGGTGCTGCCCTACGCCGTCGGGCTGGCCGGTGCCGTGCCCCTCACCGCGTGGCGCCGGCGGGCGCGCGCCGTCCCACCGTCCTCCTGATGGTCGTGGCGTTGCAGGAGTGATTCCGGCGCCTTTCACCATCGCCGCGGGCAATCGCACAAGAATTGCCGGAAAAGCATTCAAGCAACCGTTTTCCCCTTCCGATGGAGTGATTGCACGTTCCCGGAAGTGAAACGGAGTCAGTTGTGTCTGCACCCATGGCGAGCACCGCGCGCGGCATCACCCGCGTGCTCCTCCTCGCCGACGCGCCCGTCCTGCGTCGCGGGCTGGTGAGCATGATCAACGAGACCGCCGGCATGCAGGCCGTCGGCACTCCCGGCGAGCTGCGGCGGGCCCTCACCCTGGTCGAGACCGCCCGCCCCGACGCCGTCGTGGTGGAGCTGGGGTCCGGTCGGGCGGCCACGCTGAACGCCTGCCGTGATCTGCGGCGCCGCTTCCCCCGGGTCGCGATCGTCGCGCTGGCCACCTCCGAGGACCCGGCCGTGGTCAACGAGGCCCTGGCAGCCGGCATCCGCGGCTACCTGATGATCAACACGTCCCCGACGCTGCTCGGCTGGGCGATCCTCGCCGCCCGCGCCGGGCGCACCGTGGTCGATCCGCAGATCCGCCGCGTGGAGCCCTCCGCCGTGCCGACCGCCAAGCCGTTCGCCCCCGAGGTGCCGCTGACCCGCCGCGAGCAGGACGTCCTGGACGAGCTGCTGCAGGGCCAGTCGAACCGGCAGATCGGCCGCAACCTCTTCATCAGCGAGGACACGGTCAAGTCCCACGTCAAGGCCATCCTGCGCAAGCTGGGTGCCCGCGACCGGGCGCACGCCGTCTCGCTGGTCCTCTCCAACCGCGGTCCGGGCTGCGGCTGCGGCGCGCACCCGGCGGCCGCATCCCCCGAGGAGACGGCCGACGTCTGACCGGCTCCTCTCCCGCCCCCGCAGGCCGGCTCCCGTTCCCGGGAGCCGGCCTGCGGCGCGTCCGGGGGGCGGCGGCGGTGTCGGCCCGCCGTCGTAGTGTCGTGCGGCGATGGCCGCACCTCCCACCCACACCCCATCCGCGCCGGCGGTCCGCGTCCGGCGCACCCTCGCCGACGACCGGCCCGACGCGCTCTGGGACATGGAGCGCGCGCTGCGCCGGCGGGGGTTCGAGGCGGTCGCCGGGGCCGACGAGGCCGGGCGGGGTGCCTGCGCCGGCCCGCTGGTCGCCGCGGCCTGCATCCTGCCCGCGGGACGCCGGGGCCGGGTGCCGGGGCTGGCCGACTCCAAGCTGCTCACGGCGGCCGCCCGGGAGCGTGCCTACGACGAGATCCTCGACCGGGCGGTCGCGTGGTCGGTCGTCGTCCTGCCGGTCGCGGACCTCGACGCCCGGGGCATGCACGTGACCAACATCGAGGCGCTGCGCCGCGCGGTGTGCACGCTGGACCCCGGCCCGGACTACGTGCTGACCGACGGCTTCCCCGTGCCGGGCCTCGCCCGCCCGGGGCTGGCCGTCTGGAAGGGCGACCGGGTGGCCGCCTGCGTGGCCGCGGCCTCGGTGCTGGCCAAGGTGACCCGCGACCGGATCATGCTCGAGCTGCACGAGCGCTGGCCGGAGTACGACTTCGCCGGCCACAAGGGCTACATCACCGACGTGCACACCGCCGCGCTGGACCGCCACGGGCCCTGCCCCGAGCACCGGATGCGCTTCGTCAACGTGCGCAGCGCCCGCGACGCGCACGCCGAGCGGACCACCCACCTGACCGGTTCCGGTGCCATGGTCGATGATGGGCCCATGCGCCCTGTGTCCTTAGCCCTGACGAGCACCGAGGACCTTCGAGGGTCGCCGCAGGCGTCCGGTTCCCCTGCCGGCATCAGCCGTAGGCATCCGGTTCCCCTGCGGAGCAGCGATGCGGAGCAGTGTCGATGAGCACCGAAGACCTCGAGAAGTACGAGACCGAGATGGAGCTGCAGCTCTATCGCGAGTACCGGGACATCGTCCGGCAGTTCACGTACGTGGTGGAGACCGAGCGCCGGTTCTACCTGGCCAACTCCGTTGACCTGCAGGTGCGGGAGGCCGCGGGAGAGGTCTACTTCGAGCTGAAGCTCTCCGACGCCTGGGTGTGGGACATGTACCGGCCCGCCCGGTTCGTGCGCAACGTGCGCGTGCTGACGTTCAAGGACGTCAACGTCGAGGAGCTCGACAAGCCCGACCTCGAGCTCCCGGACGGTCCCCGGCTGCCGTAGCCGTCCACACCCGGCGGCCCCGTCCACAGATCGCCCCAGGGGCTCGGCCCGGCGCCCCCGCGGCGGCACGGTCGGGGGGTGCCTCCCACCACCGAACTCGGCGCCCGCGGTGAACGCATCGCCGTCGCCTACCTGACCGACGCCGGCCTGCGCGTCCTCGACCGCAACTGGCGCTGCCGCGAGGGCGAGATCGATCTCGTCGCGCGGGAAGGTGACGCCCTCGTCTTCTGCGAGGTGAAGACGCGGCGGGGCACGGGCTACGGCCATCCCGTCGAGGCGGTCACCCTCGCCAAGCGGCGCCGGATCCGGACGTTGGCGCAGCGCTGGCTGGCCGTGCACGACCACCACGCCCCCGAGGTGCGCTTCGACGTGGTGGGCGTGCTGGTGCGCCCGGAGCGCCCGGCGGTCGTCACGCACCTGCGGGGGGCTTTCTCGTGACGCTGGCCCGCACGTGGTCGGTCGGGCTCGCCGGCGTCCGCGGCGCGATGGTCGAGGTCGAGGTGGACATCGCCGCCGGGCTGCCCGGTGTGGTGCTCGTCGGGCTGCCCGACGCGGTGGTCCGCCAGTCGGTCGACCGGGTGCGCGCCGCGATCGCGAACGCCGGCGGCGAGTTCCCCGTCCGCCGGGTGACCATCGGGCTCTCGCCCGCGTCGATGCCCAAGCAGGGGAGCGGGTTCGACCTCGCCGTGGCCGCCGGGGTGCTGGCCGCCGCGGGCGCGGTGCCCGCCGGCGCCGTCGACCGGCTGGTGCTCCTCGGCGAGCTGGGCCTGGACGGCTCCGTGCGCTCCATCCGCGGCGTCCTGCCGGCGGTCCTCGCGGCGGCCCGAGCCGGGCACGCGCAGGTCGTCGTCCCGGTGGAGAACGCCGCCGAGGCGGCCCTGGTGGACCGGGTCGAGGTGCTCGCCGTCGCGACCCTCACCCAGCTCGTCGCGCACCTGTTGGGCGCGGCGCGACTGACCCCGCACGTCCGCGGGGCGGCGCCCGCGCAGCCGCCGGTGCCGGAGCTCGGGGACGTCGTCGGCCAGGCCGCCGGCCGCCGGGCCGTGGAGGTCGCCGCCGCCGGCGGGCACCACCTCTACCTCGCCGGGCCGCCCGGTGCCGGCAAGACGATGCTCGCCGAGCGGCTGCCCGGGCTGCTGCCCCCGCTGGACGAAGAGGCGGCGCTCGAGGTCACGGCCATCCACTCCATCGCCGGCGCTCTGCCGCCGGAGGCGCCGCTGATCACCCGGCCGACCTTCGAGGCGCCGCACCACTCGGCGACGATGGCGGCGCTGATCGGGGGTGGCTCGGGCCAGATCCGGCCGGGCGCGCTGTGCCGGGCGCACCGCGGAGTCCTGTTCCTCGACGAGGCGCCCGAGTTCCCCCGGGCGGTGCTCGACACGCTGCGCCAGCCCCTGGAGCGGGGGCAGGTCACCATCCAGCGGGCCGCGGGCGCGGCCACGTTCCCGTGCCGGGCGCAGCTCGTGCTGGCGGCGAACCCCTGCCCGTGCGCCACCGCCGCGGGGGACACCGCTTGCA
The DNA here is from genome assembly GCF_054050875.1 of Blastococcus sp. SYSU DS0541. NCBI lineage: Bacteria > Bacillati > Actinomycetota > Actinomycetes > Geodermatophilales > Geodermatophilaceae > Blastococcus > Blastococcus sp. SYSU DS0541. Next base: position 445,380 of record NZ_JBJHAD010000001.1, read on the forward strand.
CCTGCAGCCCGCTGGAGCGGCGGCGGTACCAGGCACGCCTCTCCGGTCCGCTGCTCGACCGCGTCGACCTGCGGGTGGAGCTGCCCCCGGTCACCCGGGCGGCCTGGCTCGACGGGCTCCCCGCGCCGGAGTCCACCGACGTGGTCGCCGCGCGGGTGGCCCGGGCGCGGGCCGCGGCACGGGCGCGGCTCGCCGGCACCGGGCTCGCGCTCAACAGCGAGGTGCCGGGTCGCCTGCTGCGCGACCGGTTCGCGATCCCGCGGGCGTCGCTCCGGCTGGCCGAGCGGGCGCTCGAGCGCGGCTCCATCTCGGTGCGTGGCTTCGACCGGGTGGTGCGCGTCGCGTGGACGGTCGCCGACCTGGCCGGGCGCGGCGTGCCGTGCACCGACGACGTCGCCGAGGCCCTCGGCATGCGGCTGCAGCGGGCCGTGGCGTGACCACCCTCGAGGAGGACCTGGAGGACGCGGCCGGCGCGCCGCCGGTGGCGGGCGAGGTGCACCCGGGGGTCCGCCGGGCGCGGGCGTGGCTCAGCCGGGCGGTCGAGCCGGGGGTCGTCGACCTCTGGCGCTGGGTCGAGGACGTCGGCCCGGTGGAAGCCACCCGATGCATCCGCGCCGGAACGGCTCCCGACCGGGTCCGGGCCATCGTGGGCGCCCGGGCGGGGCAGGACGCGACGGCGGCAGATCTGCAGCGCGCGGAGCGGTGCGGCGCCCGGCTGGTGGTGCCGGAGGACGACGAGTGGCCGGCCTTCGCGCTGCACGCGCTGACCATGGCTGCGCTGCAGCAGCCGCACGACCGCACGCGGCAGGCGAAGCGCACGCAGGCGCTCGTGCCGCCACTCGCCCTCTGGGTGCGGGGGACGGCCCGGTTGGCCGAGGTCACCGACCGTTCCGTGGCGGTCGTCGGCTCCCGGGCCTCGACAGCGTACGGCGAGCACGTGGCCGCCGAGCTGGGGCACCAGCTCGCCGCTCGCGGCTGGACGGTGGTCTCCGGGGGCGCCTTCGGGATCGACGCGGCCGCCCACCGCGGTGCGCTCGCGGCGCAGGGGCCGACGATCGCCGTCCTCGCCTCCGGCGTGGACCGCCCGTACCCGGCGGGGAACGGGACGCTGCTCGACCGGATCGCCGCGAGCGGCCTGCTGGTCAGCGAGTGGCCCCCGGGTGCCGCGCCCCACCAGCACCGCTTCCTGGTCCGCAACCGCCTCATCGCGGCGCTGAGCCGCGGCACGGTCGTGGTCGAGGCGGCGGCCCGGTCGGGCGCGCAGGCGACGGCGAACCGCGCGCGCGACCTCGGGCGACGGGTGCTGGTGGTCCCCGGTCCGGTCACCTCGGCGATGAGCGTGGGCTGCCACGAGCTCCTCCGGGACGAGGAGGGTGGCGCTCGGCTGGTGACCTGCGCGGCGCACGTCATCGAGGAGGTCGGCGGCATCGGTGTCGATCTGGCCGAGGCCGCTCCCCGGCCTGCCTCCCCGCGCGACGGGCTCTCCGACCTCGCCGTGCGGGTGCTCGACGCCTGCCCGGTGCGCAGCGGCGTCAGCCCGGAGCGGCTGGCCCGCACCGCCGGCTGCGACGTGCTCGAGGTGCTGCGCGTGCTGCCGGCACTGGAGGTGGCGGAGCTGGTCCAGCGGACGAGCACGGGCTGGCGGCTGGCCCCGCCGCCGAAGCCGCCCGGCGCGGCGGCTTGACCGGGGCCGGGCGCCGACGGACGGTGCCCCCGTGGCCACGCCCAGCACCGACGAGGTCCGCGCCGGGCTGCCGCCCGCGCTGGCCGAGGCGCTGGCCGGCTACGAGGAGCACCTGACCGGGCAGCGCGACCTCTCGGCGAACACCGTGCGCAGCTACGTCGGCGACGTCGCCCGGCTGCTGGACCACCTCGCCCGGCGCAGCGGCACCCAGCCGCACGACCTCGACCTCGCCACCCTGCGGAGCTGGCTGGCCCAGGGGCGCACCCGCGGGCACAGCCGCTCGACGACCGCCCGCCACGCGTCGGCCGCGCGGTCGTTCACCGCCTGGCTGCGCCGCGCCGCCCTCACCCCCGAGGACGTCGGCCAGCGCCTGGTGAGCCCGAAGGCGCACCGCACCCTCCCCGATGTCCTGGCGCCCGAGCAGGCGCGGGCCCTGGTGGAGACGGCGGCGGGCGCCGAGGAGCCGGTGCAGCTCCGCGACGCGGTCGTCCTGGAGCTGCTGTACGCCAGCGGCATCCGGGTCAGCGAGCTCGTCGGCCTGGACGTCGACGACGTCGACCGCGGGCGACGGCTGCTGCGTGTGCTGGGCAAGGGCAGGAAGGAGCGCAGCGTGCCGTACGGCGTGCCCGCCGAGCGGGCGCTGGAGGCCTGGCTGACCCGCGGGCGCCCGGCCCTCGTCCGGCCGGACTCCGGGCCGGCGCTCCTGCTCGGGCTGCGCGGCGGCCGCCTCGACGCGCGGGAGGCCCGGCGGACGGTGCACGCCGCGACGGCCGGCGTCCCGGGGGCGCCGGACATCGGCCCGCACGGGCTGCGGCACTCCGCGGCCACGCACGTCCTCGAGGGCGGCGCGGACCTGCGTTCCGTACAGGAGCTGCTCGGCCACGCTAGCCTCGCGACGACACAGATCTACACGCACGTGACGGTCGAGCGGCTCCGTGCGGTCCACGCCCAGGCGCACCCCCGTGCCTGACGCGCGCGGCCGGGTGGCGGGATCTGCGGACGCAGTCAGGACCACGCGGGACCACGGACGGTGCCCGCGCAGCACGACCGAGGAGCGCCACCGTGTCTGAGGCAACCATCCGTCGCATCGACGAGTCCGGTGAGGACGCCGATGCCCTGCTGGCCGACCTGTGGGCGCGGTACGTCGAGGGCCGGGACGCCGGCCTGCGCGACCGGCTGATCCTCCACTACGCGCCGCTGGTGAAGTACGTCGCCGGCCGGGTGGGCAGCGGTCTGCCCGCGCACGTCGAGCAGGCCGACCTCATCTCCTACGGGACGTTCGGGCTCATCGACGCGATCACCCGCTACGAGCCCACCCGCGAGGTGAAGTTCGAGAGCTACGCGATGGCGCGCATCCGCGGCGCGATCATCGACGAGCTGCGCAACACCGACTGGATCCCGCGGTCGGTGCGCGTCAAGGCCCGGGCCTTCGAGCGCACCGTCGCCGAGCTCGAGAGCAGGCTGCACCGGACGCCGACCGACGAAGAGGTCGCCGACGCCATGGACATGGACGTCGAGGACATCCGGAAGTTCCTGGGCCAGCTCTCGCTGGTCAACGTGGTGGCCCTCGACGAGCTGCTGACCGACGACGAGGGCGGCTCCCCGCGCCTCGGCGACACCCTGCAGGACCCCAGCGCCCTGGACCCGCAGGCGATGGCGGAACACGGCGAGGCCCGGCAGCTGCTGGCCCGCGCGGTCGAGCAGCTGCCCGAGCGGGAGAAGGTCGTCGTCTCGCTCTACTACTTCGAGGGCCTCACGCTCGCGGACATCGGGCGGGTGCTCGGCGTGACCGAGAGCCGGATCTGCCAGCTGCACACCAAGGCGGTCCTGCACCTGCGCACCAAGCTCGCTGACATCGCCTGACGTCGGGCAGCGGCGTCTCCGCTGGGAACGGCGGTCAGTTGCCGGCCGGGTCGTCGTCCGGACGGGGGCCCAGCAGCGGCTGAGTGCCCGGCGGATTGCGGTGCCCCTCCTGCCAGGGCAGCCGGCCGGTGGAGTCGGGCCAGATGAGCTGCAGCGCGTCCACGGTGCCGTGCAGCTGCTCGATCACGGTGAGCCGCTCGGTGTCCTCGACGCGGAGGAAGACCACGGGGGAGTCCTCGTCGGTCAGCGCCGCCGTGGCGGTACCCGGCGCGAACCGGGCCCCGCCCCGGACCGCCTCGCCGACCAGGTTCAGGTACTTCTCCGCGGCGGGGAACGGCAGCCCCACCACGACCACCTCGGGGTGCTCCCACGCTGCGAGGCCCACCGTGTAGGAGTAGCGCGGCTCGCCGGGCGTGCCGCCACCGTGCAGCACCGCCCACCCGAAGGTGTCGATCACCTGGTGCAGGCCCCTCAGCACCTGGTCGGCGTCCTGCTCGCCCTCGGTCGGCCCGCTCTCGACCGGCCCGCTCTCGACCGGTCGGGCCGCGGTCGCCGGGGCCGGGGCCTCGGCCGGCTGCACGTCGGTCGTCCCGGCACCGGCCTGCTCGACACCGGTGGGCTCGCCGGAGCCCGGGTTGGCGGCACGCTTGCGTCGGAATCGCACACCTGGACGGTAGCGCCGGGGTGCCGGGTCGCCCGGGATCCCCGCAGGGACGGTGCGTACGACCTGTCACCGCGCGCTGACTGGCTGTGGTGCACCGTGGGCATCGCCGGCAAGGGGGAGCAGTCGCACCCGCGGGGGCCGGAGCAGCGACATGGGGTCGAGGTAGACCTCGCCGCGGCGCGCCCCCCAGTGCAGGCAGGCGGCGACCGGGCACTCGTCGTGGCCGGCCAGCAGCACGCCCAGACGAGCTCCACGGACGACGGACCGGCCGGTGCCCACCGACGGCGTCACCGGCTCGTACGTCGTCCGGAGCCCTCCGGCGTGGTCGACGCTGACCACGGGCCGCCCGGCGACCATCCCGGCGAAGACGACGACCCCGTCGCCGGCCGCCCGCACCGGGGAGCCGGGAGCGGCTGCCAGGTCGACCCCGCGGTGCCCGGGCCCGTACCGGTGCGGAGGTGGCTCGAACGGGCGGGTGACCACCGGCTCGCCGGGCAGGGGAGCGCTCCAGAGCGGCTCCGGTCGGGACGGCCCGGCGGCGGTCGGCGACGCCGTGGCGGGGACGACGCCGGCCAGGACGAGCAGACCGAGGAACAGGGCGGCCAGCGGACGGGCGCGTAGGGGCATCCCCCGATGCTGGTCGCGGGCGGCGTGCTGGGGGGCGGGCGGCCGGTACGTGTGGACGCCCGTACCCGCTGTGGACGGGTCGCCGACCGGCGCGACGAGGGTGCCGGTGGACGACGCGTATGCTGTCCGGTGCGGCCCGTGCGAGCGGGTCGACTTCGCGCGTCCTCTTCCCGCCGATCGGCGGGGCAGTCGCCACCTCGGTCCCGGCCCAGCCGGGTGAGTGGCGCCGCAGGACGTCAGGGCGTGCACCACCCGGTGCCCGCGACAACCGGAATCCGCGCGGCCTCGGTCGCGCGCGAGAGCAGAGAGGCTGCGATATGGCAGTCGTCAGCATGAAGCAGCTGCTCGACAGCGGCGTCCACTTCGGGCACCAGACCCGTCGCTGGAACCCGAAGATGAAGCGCTTCATCTTCACCGAGCGCAACGGCATCTACATCATCGACCTGCAGCAGACGCTCGGGTACATCGACTCGGCGTACGAGTTCGTCAAGCAGACGGTCGCCCACGGCGGCTCGATCCTGTTCGTCGGCACCAAGCGCCAGGCGCAGGAGGTCGTCGCCGAGCAGGCGACGCGGGTCGGCATGCCCTACGTCAACCAGCGCTGGCTGGGCGGCATGCTCACCAACTTCCAGACGGTCCACAAGCGCCTCCAGCGCCTCAAGGAGCTCGAGGACATGGAGCAGACCGGCGTGCTGGTCAGCCTCTCCAAGAAGGAGCAGCTGGTCCTCAGCCGGGAGAAGGCCAAGCTCGAGCGCTCGCTCGGCGGTATCCGCGACATGCAGAAGGTGCCCAGCGCCATCTGGATCGTGGACACCAAGAAGGAGCACATCGCCGTCGGCGAGGCCCGCAAGCTCAACATCCCGGTCGTCGCGATCCTCGACACCAACTGCGACCCCGACGAGGTCGACTACAAGATCCCGGGCAACGACGACGCGATCCGCAGCATCACCGTGCTGACCCGGGTCATCGCCGACGCCGTCGCGGAGGGCCTCATGGCCCGCTCCGCCGCGCAGGCCAACGCCGGGCGCGAGGACGGCGAGCCCGCCGTCGGCGCCGGCGAGCCGCTCGCCGACTGGGAGCGCGAGCTGCTCACCGGCGGTACCGCCGACGAGCAGGCCGCCGCCACGCCGCTGCCGGAGACCCCGGCGCAGCCGGCCGACGTCACCGTCGGCGAGGTCGCCCCGGTCGAGGACGTCCCCGCCACCACCGGTGGCAAGGAGAACAACGCCGTCTGAGAAAGGACCCCGTCCCTCTCACCCCTCGCAAGCTCGGGGTGAGCCTCGGGACGGGGCTTTCCGGGCGTTCCGCTTCACCACATCCAGAAGGAAGTGACATGGCTGAGTTCACCGCGGCCGACGTCAAGCGTCTCCGCGACGCCACCGGCGCCGGCATGATGGACTGCAAGAAGGCCCTCACCGAGGCCGACGGCGACTACGACAAGGCCGTCGAGCTGCTGCGGGTCAAGGGCGCCAAGGACGTCGGCAAGCGTCTCGAGCGCTCCACCACGAACGGCATCGTCGTCAGCAAGGACGGCGCGCTGCTCGAGCTCGACTGCGAGACCGACTTCGTCGCCAAGAACGCCGACTTCATCGCGCTGGCCGAGCGCCTGCTCGAGATCGGCCTGACGAACAAGGCCTCCGACGCCGAGAGCCTGCTCACCAGCGAGGTCGACGGCCAGACCGTGGCCGCGCTCGTCGAGGGCGAGTCCGCCCGCATCGGCGAGAAGCTGGTCCTGAGCCGGTTCGCCGCGTTCGAGGGCACCACCGCCACCTACCTGCACAAGCGGGCCACCGACCTGCCCCCGGCCATCGGTGTCGCCGTGCAGTACTCCGGTGGCAGCGAGGACGCCGCCCGCAGCCTGGCGATGCACATCGCCGCCGCACGGCCGCGCTACCTCACCCGTGAGGAGGTCCCGGCCGAGGCGGTCGAGACCGAGCGCCGCGTGGCCGAGCAGACCGCAAAGGAGGAGGGCAAGCCCGAGCAGGCGATCTCCAAGATCGTCGAGGGGCGGGTCAACGCCTACTACAAGGACTTCGTCCTCCTCGAGCAGCCGTCGATCACCGAGCCCAAGCGCACGGTCAAGCAGATCGTCGACGAGGCCGGCCTGACCGTGGAGCGCTTCGCGCGCTTCGAGGTCGGCCAGGCGTAACGAGCCGTACAGCAGAGGACCCCGCGTCCCCATTCGGCCCCGGTGCAGGGGCCCGCGCCGAGCGTGGGGGGCAGCGGGGTCCTTTGCTGTGCGGACGCCCTCGCTCGGCAGGAGCGGGGCACCCGGATGCGGCAGGATCACTCCACCGACAGCACCCATCGACTCCACCCAGGGATGAACCGTTGACCGACACCACCACCGCGCCGCTGTCCGCCCCCACCGCCTTCCAGCCGGCCGACGGGGACGGCTACAAGCGCGTGCTGCTCAAGCTCTCCGGTGAGTCCTTCGGCGGCGGCAAGGTCGGCGTCGACGCCGACATCGTCAAGGGGATCGCGGAGCAGCTCGCCGAGGTCGTCTCCCGGGGCACCCAGGTCGCCGTCGTCATGGGCGGCGGCAACTTCTTCCGCGGCGCGGAGCTCTCGCAGGCCGGCATGGACCGGACCAAGGCCGACTACATGGGCATGCTCGGCACGGTCATGAACTGCCTGGCGCTGCAGGACTTCTGCGAGAAGGCGGGGCTGGAGACCCGGGTGCAGTCGGCCATCACGATGGGCCAGGTCGCCGAGCCCTACATCCCGCGCAAGGCGATCCGGCACCTGGAGAAAGGCCGGCTGGTCATCTTCGGCGCCGGCGCCGGCATGCCGTACTTCTCCACCGACACCGTCGCCGCCCAGCGGGCGTTGGAGATCGAGTGCCAGGTGCTGCTCATGGGCAAGAACGGTGTCGACGGCGTCTACGACGACGACCCCCGCACCAACCCCGACGCCGTCATGTACGACGACCTCGACTACGCGACCGTGCTGGCCAAGCAGCTCAAGGTCGCGGACGCGACGGCGATCAGCCTCTGCATGGACAACGCCATGCCGATCGTCGTGTTCGACCTGCTGCGCGACGGCAACATCGCCCGCGCCACCGCAGGTGAGAAGATCGGCACGTTGATCAGCCAGCCGGCGTGACGCCGGCTGCACCGATCGGGCACAGACGAGGACGCCGGCGGAACGAGAACCGCCGCAGGAGGGACACCCCGTGATCGACGACACCCTGCTCGACGCCGAGGAGCGGATGGACAAGGCCCTCTCGGTGGCGCGCGAGGACCTGGGCTCGGTCCGCACCGGCCGTGCCACGCCCTCGATGTTCAGCAAGATCATGGTCGACTACTACGGCGCCTACACCCCGGTGCCCCAGATGGCCTCGATCACCGTGCCCGAGGCGCGGATGGCGGTCATCAAGCCCTACGACATGTCGCAGCTGACGGCCATCGAGAGGGCCATCCGCGACAGCGACCTGGGTGTCAACCCGACCAACGACGGTCAGATCCTGCGCGTGGTGTTCCCGCAGCTCACCGAGGAGCGCCGTCGCGACCTGGTGAAGCAGGCCCGCGCCAAGGGCGAGGACGCGAAGGTGGCGCTCCGCAACATCCGCCGCCGCGCGAAGGAGGAGCTCGACCGCATCGCCAAGGACGGCGAGGCCGGCGAGGACGACGTGCGTCGCGCGGAGAAGGAGCTCGACGACCTCACCGCCCAGCACGTCGCGCACGTCGACGAGGCGATGAAGAACAAGGAGACCGAGCTCCTCGAGGTCTGACCTCCACTTCGGCCGCCGCTCCGATGACACCTCCCCCCGCCGACCGCCCGGGCTCCCTGCGCCCGGGGGGTCAGTCCTACCCGCGGGTGGGTGGCCCGGGGTCGGGCGGGCGCCGGCGGGACGGCGACACCGGGCCGGTGCCGGTCGCGGCGTCCCGCCCGCTGCCGCCGCTCCCGTCCCGCTCGCCGCTTCCGGTCCCCGACGAACCCGGGCCGACCCCCGATGCCGCCGACGACGTCCCCACGGCCACGGCCATGCCGCTGCCCGAGGCGGTCGCCCAGCTGCCCACCACGGAGCAGCCGGTGAGCCGCGCCGGCCGGAACCTGCGCGCGGCCATCGGCGTCGGCGTCGGGCTGGTCGCGGTCATCGTCGTGTCACTGTTCGTCTGGCGCCCGGCGTTCCTCGGGGTGCTCGTCGCCGCGATCCTCGTCGCCGTCGTGGAGCTCACCCGGGCCCTGGGCAAGGGCGGGTACTCCGCGCCGCTCGTGCCGCTGCTCGTCGGCGCCTTCGCCATGGAGGCGCTCGCCTGGACGCGCGGCCCCACCGGCCTGCTCACCGGCTTCCTCCTGACCGCCCTGGCGGTGCTCCTGTGGCGACTGGCCGCCGGCCCGGTCGGCTACCGGCGGGACGCGGCCGCCGGCGTCCTGGTCGCGCTCTACGTCCCCCTGCTGGCCGGCTTCGCCGTCCTCCTGCTCGTGCCCGAGGACGGCGCCGTGCGGGTGCTGGCCTTCATCGCCACGGTCATCGCCAGCGACGTCGGGGGTTACGCCGCCGGGGTGCTGTTCGGCAAGCACCCGATGGCGCCCTCGATCAGCCCCAAGAAGTCGTGGGAGGGCATGGCCGGGTCCGTGCTCGCCTGCATGCTGATGGCCACGCCGATCCTGGTGCTCGGCCTCGGCGCACCCTGGTGGGGCGGGCTGGTCTTCGGGGCCGCGATCGCCGTCTCGGCGACCGTGGGGGATCTCGCCGAGTCGCTCATCAAGCGCGACCTCGGCATCAAGGACATGGGGGACCTGCTGCCCGGTCACGGCGGCATCATGGACCGGTTGGACTCGCTGCTTCCGTCCGCGGCGGCGGCCTACCTGCTCCTGGCGGTCCTCGCGCCCGTCTAGGGCTCCCGGTCGACGGACCAGGTCGTGCCCAGCTCCGCGAACCCGCGCCGGGCGTACCAGTGCCGCGGCCAGTCGTCGCCCGCGGCCTCCAGCACGACCAGGTCGCAGCCGGCCTCGGCGGCCAGCTCGAGCACCCGGGCGAGCACCGCGTCGCCGTACCCGCGCCCGCGGGCGTCCGGATCGGTCATCACCGACTCCACGGCCGCGGTGGCGCCGTCCACCCGCAACTGCGCGGCGGCCACCACCCGGCCGTCCTCCCGCACCACCACGTCGGTCACCGCGACCACCCGGTCGTTGAGCTGCTCCCGGCCGATGAGCTGCCGCACCACCGGCTCCAGCCGGTCGCCGAGGGCGGCGAGGTCGCGGCGCCAGCCCCGGTCCCACAGGCCGTGGACCTCCCGCTGGTCGACCACCTCGGCCCGCACGGCGGCGGCCGGCACGGCGAGCGCCGTGGGGCGGCCCATGAGCACGAGCTCCTCGGCGGCCCAGCCGCGGGCGGCGAGCTCGGCGGCGACCGACGCGGCGCCGGGCCAGGTCAGGAGCGCTGCCAGGTGCGGCCACCCGGCGTTGCCACCGACCTCCTCGGCGGAGGCCTCGACGGTCGCCGCGTCGACCGGCCCGGTGAGGACCAGCCGGTTGTTGTCCCGGGAGTGCGGGACGTCCGGGTCCAGCACCGCCACGCCACCCGGTACGTCCCCCACGCCGACGGCCCGCCGGACCGGTACCGAGGCGTAGAGCGCCACCGCGCGGGCGAGGGCGTCGCCCGGCGCGGGTAGCACGAGCGGCGCCGGCGGCCGGTACGGGACGACCGCCACGACCGATGACGCCGGCAGCGGGCCGTGGAGGTGGGGGAACAGCATCCCCGCCGGGTCGTCAGGATGCCCGGGTTCCCACCGCACCGGGTGGGGGAGCCGTGCGGGGTCGACGACGAGCAGCGCCAGGTCACGGCGGCCGGGGAACAGCCGCTGCGCGGGCAGGTGCACCTGCTCCGGCGTCGAGAGGTGCACGAAGCCCTCCGCCGCCGGGGCGATCGCGCCCCTGCCCAGGGCGGCGCGCCACGCGGCCGGCTCGACCAGGTGCAGGAGGACGTCGTCGGTCACCCTGCGATCCTCCCTGCGTGCACGAGGACGAACAGCCCGGCCCCACCGACTGGGGCGCGACGGTCGGCGTGGGCCCGTGGGCGGGGCCGTGGCCGGACGACCCCCGCTACGACCCGCAGCTGCTCGCCGAGGGCGACCGGCGCAACGTCGTCGACCGGTACCGCTACTGGACGGTCGAGGCGATCGTCGCCGACCTCGACCGGCGCCGGCACCCCTTCCACGTCGCCATCGAGAACTTCGGCCACGACCTGAACATCGGCACGGTGGTGCGCACCGCCAACGCCTTCCTCGCCGCCGAGGTGCACGTGGTGGGCCGGCGACGGTGGAACCGTCGCGGCGCCATGGTCACCGACCGGTACCAGCACCTGCGCCACCATGACGACGTCGGCGGGCTGCTGGCGTTCGCGGCGGAGCGGGCGCTCGCCGTCGTCGCCGTCGACAACGGGCCCGGCGCCGTCCCCCTGGAGACCGCCGAGCTGCCCGAGCGCTGCGTGCTGCTGTTCGGCCAGGAGGGGCCGGGGCTCACCGAGGAGGCGCGGGCCGGGGCAGCCCTCACGGTCTCGATCGCCCAGTTCGGTTCCACCCGCTCGATCAACGCCGGCGTCGCCGCGGGCATCGCCATGCACGCCTGGGTGCGCCGGCACGCCGACCTGGGGGCCGCGCGCTAGTCCTGATCCCCGGTCAGCGGCGGGTCGGGGTCGATGCCACGGGCGTGCAGCGCCGCCTCGACCGCCTCGCAGACCGTCCGGACGACGGCGACGCGGGCCCACCGCTTGTCGTCGGCGGGGATCACGTGCCACGGCGCCTCGGGGGTGTCGGTGCGCTCCAGCATCTCCTCGACCGCCGCCTCGTACTCGCCGCGCTTCTCCCGGTTCCGCCAGTCCTCGTCGGTGAGCTTCCAGGCCTTGTACGGGTTCGCGCGGCGCGACTCGAACCGGTGCAGCTGCTCCTCGGGGGAGACGTGCATCCAGAACTTCACCAGCACCGTGCCCTCGGCGGCCAGCGAGGTCTCCAGGTCGACGATCTCCTGGTAGGCCCGGCGCCACGCCTCCTCCTCGGCGAAACCCTCCACCCGCTCCACCAGCACCCGGCCGTACCAGGAGCGGTCGAGCACGGCCATACCGCCCCATCCCGGCAGCACCGGCCAGAACCGCCACAGGAAGTGGTGCCGTTTCTCGTCGGGGGTGGGGGCGGCGAACTGCGCCACCCGCACGTGCCGCGGGTCGAGCTCGCCGACCAGCCGCTGGATCGCCCCGCCCTTGCCCGATGCGTCCCAGCCCTCGAAGAGCACCAGCAGCGGCGGGCCGAGCTCGCCGGGCCCGATCTGGCCGCCGAGCAGCAGGCGCAGGTGCACCAGCCGCTCCTGGGCGGCGGCGAGCTGCTTCTTGGCCTCCTTCTTGTCCAGGTGGAGGCTCAGGTCGACGTCGTCCAGCCTGCTCATGCACCCGGAGACTGCCAGGGATCCGGCCCGTCCGCGTGAGTTGCCTCTCCGGACCGGGTCCCCGGGCCGGGGGAGTGGGACGATGGAGAGCGCCATGACTGCCCTCCCCCTGGTCTTCGACGCCCCCCGCCGCGGCAAGCCCCCGCGCCACCTCGCCGACCTCACCCGCGAGGAGGCCCGCGCGGCGGTGGTCGAGCTCGGCCAGCCGGCCTTCCGCGCCGACCAGCTCGCCCGGCACTTCTACCGCGGGGTCACCGACCCGGCCGAGATGACCGACATCCCTGCCGCCGTCCGCGAGACGCTGCGCGAGGCGCTGCTGCCCGGCCTGCTGACCGTGGTCCGCCACCAGACGGCGGACAACGGCCGCACCCGCAAGACCCTCTGGCGGCTGCACGACGGCGCCCTGGTGGAGAGCGTGCTCATGCGCTACCCCGACCGCGCCACCGTCTGCATCTCCAGCCAGGCCGGCTGCGGCATGGCCTGCCCGTTCTGCGCCACCGGCCAGGCCGGCCTGACCCGCAACCTCTCCGCCGCCGAGATCATCGGGCAGGCGGTGGCGGCGTCGGCGGCGATGGCGAACGGCGAGATCGCCGGCGGGCCCGGGCGGCTCTCCAACGTGGTCTTCATGGGCATGGGGGAGCCGCTGGCCAACTACGCCCGCGTGCGGGCCACCCTCGACGCGCTGCTCGGCACCGCCCCCTACGGGCTGGGCCTCTCGCAGCGGTCGGTGACGGTCTCCACCGTCGGCCTGGTGCCGGCCATCCGGCGGCTCACCGAGGAGGGGCGCAACGTCACCCTCGCGGTGAGCCTGCACGCCCCCGACGACGAGCTGCGCGACACCCTGGTGCCGATCAACACGCGCTGGAAGGTCGGCGAGGTCGTCGACGCCGCCGACGCCTACGCGCAGCGCACCGGGCGCCGCTACTCGGTGGAGTACGCGCTCATCCGCGACGTCAACGACCAGCCGTTCCGCGCCGACCTGCTCGGCAAGCTGCTGGCCGGGAAGCTCGCGCACGTGAACCTCATCCCGCTCAACCCCACGCCGGGCAGCCCGTGGGACGCCAGCCCGCTCCCCGCCCAGCGGGAGTTCGTCGCCCGGCTGCGGGCGGCCGGCGTCGCCACCACGGTGCGCGACACCCGCGGGCAGGACATCGACGGTGCCTGCGGGCAGCTCGCCGCCGCCGACCGGGTCGAGGGCGTGCCCGCGGTGGCCCTGCCCACGCCGTCTGCCGAGGCGCCTGTCCCGCTCGGCGCGGAGGCCGACCAGGCGTGAGCACGGCGCCGCGCGAGGCCGAGGCGCACGAGCACACCCACGCCGACGTCTCCGGTGGCTGGCTCCGGGCCGCCGTCTTCGGGGCCATGGACGGCTTGGTCACCAACACCGCGCTCGTCGCCGGCGTCGCGGGCGGGGGTGCCGCCCCCCGTGCCATCGTGCTGGCCGGTGTCGCCAGCCTCGTCGCCGGCGCGGTGTCGATGGCGCTCGGCGAGTACACCTCGGTGAAGACGCAGAACGAGCAGCTCGACCTCGAGGTCGAGAAGGAGCGGCGCGAGCTGACCCGCAACCCCGCCGGCGAGCTCGCGGAGCTGACCGCGATGCTGCAGGACCGCGGGGTGGACGCCCGGCTGGCCCGGCAGGTCGCCGTCCAGCTCTCGGCCGACCCGGAGGTCGCGCTGCGGTTGCACGTGCTGGCCGAGCTCGGCGTGAGCACCGACGACCGGCCCTCGCCACGGGTCGCCGCGGTCTCGTCGTTCCTGACCTTCGGCACCGGTGCCGTGCTGCCGTTGCTGCCTTACTTCCTCGGCGTGCCGGTCCTCTGGGTCGCCCTGCTCAGCGGCGGGCTGGGGCTGCTGCTGGCCGGAGCCCTCTCCTCACGCTTCACCCCGCGGCCGTGGTGGTACGCCGGTCTGCGCCAGCTCCTGTTCGGGGCGGCCGCGGCCGGGGTGACCTACCTGATCGGCGCGGCGATCGGGGTCGCCGTCACCTGAGCGGCCGCCGGGCGTCGCCCGGGGCCGCGCGCAGGGGTGCCGAGCCGGTCTAGCGGCTGCGCCAGGAGTTCTTCCGGCGGCGCCAGTCCATGAACAGCACCAGCGCGCCCAGGGCGGTGAGGGCGAGGACCCAGACGTGCCCGGTGCTGATCAACGGCTCGTTGCCGGCCAGCATGAGCAGGAGGAAGCCCAAGGCGACGACGGCGCCGATCCGGCCCCAGGCGCCGGTCTCGCCGTGCCAGCCCCAGTCCTGGGGCTCCTCGTGCTCGACGGGGTGCTCGCCGGCGCGGACGACGGCCTCTTCACGGCCGGGCTGGTTGACCCGCTGGGTCGACGGGGAGTGCAGTGCCTCGGTCACCCGACCATTCTGGCAGGAGCCGGCGCACTCCACGCTCCGAGGTGGTGGCCCGGCGGGTCGTCAGCCGTCGCAGGAGAGCCCCGCCCCCGCGACGGCGGCGGTGGTCGCGGCCGTCGGGAGGCGGGCCAGCCCGTCCCCCACCGGGTCGCCCACGGGCAGCACGGAGACCTCGCCGACGTCGGAGAGGGCCAGGTCGAGCAGGTCGGCCACCGAGGTGCCGGGATCGACGGCGACGGCGCCCGAGGCGGTCCAGATGACCGACTGCAGCAGCCAGGGGCGTGCGGCCGACGCCCGCACCTGGGTGGCCAGCGCGGCCAGGACGTCGCCGGCCGCGTCCGCCCGCCCGTCCGGGTCGACGGGAGCGGGGGCCCAGGCTCCGTCCACCAGGTGCTGCGGGTGGCGGGAGCGGACCATGGCCAGCGCGGTCGTCCCGTCGACGTGGGTACGCCCGGCGGTCTCCAGCAGCAACCCCGCAGCGGGGTCGCGGACCGGCCGGGGGACGTCCACGCGCAAGCCGCCGACCGCGTCGACGACCGCGGCGAAACCGGCGAGGTCGACGCTCACCAGGTGGTCGGTGGGGATGCCGAGGGTGCAGAGCGCGTCCACCGTGGCCTGGGGGCCGTCGAGCCAGGTCAGGGCGAGCCGGTCGACGCTGCGGCCGTGCCGGACGAGGACGTCGCGGGGGACGGAGAACACCGTGGTCCCGGCGTCGGTCCGGTGCACGACCAGGACGACGTCCGCACGACTGCCCGGCACCGTCTCGACCGTGCCGAAGTCACGCGCGTCGGTTCCCTGGGGCAACCGCTCGCGTGAGTCCACGCCGACGAGGACCCAGGTCCGGCCGTCGGCGTCCCCGGAGCCGTTCGCCAGATCGGCTTCCAGGCGCTCGACCCGCGCCGCGACCGCGACGACGTCGACGGCGACGACCCCGAGGAGCGCGAGCAGCGCCACCAGCACCGCCGGCAGCCGCCGTCGGGCCCCGGAACGCGCCGGAAGCCGGCCAGGGGTGCCCTGGCCGGCTTCCGGGTCGTGCGGAGAGGTCATGCTCAGGCCTGCGAGGCCTCCGCGCGGCGACGGGAAAGGGCAAGTGCGCCGCCACCCGCGACGAGCAGGCCGGCGCCGAGGGCCAGCGGCAGGCCGACGCTGGCACCGGTGTAGGCCAGGCTGCCGGTGCTGCTCGTGGCGGCCGCCACCTGCAGGGACTCCTGGAAGTAGGTGCCCTGGTCGCCCTCGAGCACCAGCGTGTGGGTGCCCGCGGTCGTGCCCGCGGGAAGCATGAACTCGGCGGTGACGACGCCCTCGGCGGTCGCGGTGAAGGTGCCGATCGTGGTCGGGGTCGAGTGCATGGTCAGCGTGACCTTCTCGAAGGGCTGGAAGCCCTTGTAGACCTTGACGACCTTCTGGCCGAGGACGGCGTCCTTCGTGGTGGCACCCGTGGTCTGGACGGCGACCCCGGGGGTGTTCGACGAGGTGCCGCGGATGGCGCCGGGAACCGGGGCGTCGGTCTTCGGCGCGGCCGGCGGCGGGGTGGGAGTGGTCGTGGCCGGCGCCTGCACGGTCACGGTGAGGGTCGGGTACTCGGCGAGCTCGGCGCTGTAGGCGTAGTCGCAGTCCGCGTACACCTCGTGCGCGCCGGCCGGCGTGCCGGCCGGGAAGGAGATCTCCGCCGTCCAGTCGCCCTCGGCCGTGGGAACGGCGAGGAACAGGGGCGAGTTGTCGTCGTCGAGGTCCGTCATGTCCGTGAAGACGATGACGCCGGCCTCGTAGTCCGGGTTCTCCGGATCGTCGGCGACGCAGCCACTGCCGCTCACCTCGAACACCTGCCCGGCCTGCGCGCTCGCCGGGCCGGTGGGTGCGGCGAGCCCGGTCGGTGCGGCGAGGGCGGCGGGCGCGAAGGCCATGCCGAGGGAGACCGTGGCGACGGCGAAGCCGGTGGCGGCGGCGACGCGCTTGGTGGTGCGGTGCGACATGGCGAGCTCCGATGGTCGGGGGCCCGGATCTCCGAGCCGTCGCGGTGAGTATCGGCACGCAGCGGGGCCAGATGTAGCGGATCGACGACGACACGCCGCTCGACGTGCAGGTCCTCGTCGATCCACACCCGCCCGAGACGCCCGAGCGCGGCGCCTAGGATCGAAACTGCCCAGCTCCGGTGCGGCTGATGGCATAACTTGCCGTTCCGCCAGGCCGGGGCCGGGGCGGCCTGTGGGTGCGGCCGGTGGCGGGGGGCTTGGCAGGATGCCCGCATGAGCGAGCCGCGCGAGGTCACCGTCCTGGGCTCCACCGGCTCCATCGGCCGCCAGGCCCTGGCGGTCGCCGCGCAGAACCCCGACCGGCTGCGGATCACCGGCCTGGCCGCCGGGGGAGGAGACGTCTCGCTGCTGGCGGAGCAGGCGCTGGCGCTGGGGGTCCGGACGGTCGCCGTCGCGCGGGCGACCGCCGCCCAGGACCTCCAGCTGGCCTTCTACACCGCGGCGCAGCAGCGCGGCTGGGCGAAGGGGGGTTTCTCGCTGCCGGAGATCCTGGCCGGCCCGCGCGCCGCCGAGGAGCTCGCTGCCCGCCCGGCCGACGTCGTCCTCAACGGGATCACCGGTTCGATCGGCCTGGGGCCCACGCTGTCGGCGCTGCGGGCCGGGCGCACCGTCGCCCTGGCCAACAAGGAATCGCTCGTGGCCGGTGGTGACCTGGTGCTGGCCGCCGCCGCCCCCGGTCAGCTGGTGCCGGTCGACTCCGAGCACTCCGCGCTCGCACAGTGCCTGCGCGGCGGCTCGCGGGCCGAGGTCGCCCGGCTGGTGCTCACCGCGAGCGGAGGGCCCTTCCGCGGCCGGACGGCCGCCGAGCTCGCGGAGGTCACCGTCGAGCAGGCGCTCGCCCACCCGACCTGGGCGATGGGGCCCGTCGTCACCATCAACTCGGCGACGCTCGTGAACAAGGGGCTGGAGCTGATCGAGGCCCACCTGCTCTTCGGCGTCCCCTACGCCGACATCGACGTCGTCGTGCACCCGCAGTCGATCGTGCACTCCATGGTCACCTTCTCCGACGGCGCGACGATCGCGCAGGCCAGCCCGCCGGACATGCGGCTGCCCATCGCCCTGGGGCTGGCGTGGCCCGACCGGCTGCCGGTCGTGCAGCCGGCGCTGGACTGGTCGGCAGCGAGCACCTGGGAGTTCCTGCCGCTCGACGAGGAGGCCTTCCCCGCTGTGCGGCTGGCCCGCGCGGCGGGGGAGGCCGGCGGCGTGGTCCCGGCCATGTACAACGCCGCGAACGAGGAGGCGGTCGCCGCGTTCACGGCGGGTCGGCTCTCGTTCCCAGGGATCGTCCAGCTCGTCGCGCGTACCCTCGACGCCGCGCCGGACCTCGGCGCCCCCACCTGCGTCGAGGACGTCCTGGCGGCGGAGAAGTGGGCCCGGGAGCACGCCCGGGGTGTGATCGGCGGAGGCTGAGCTGAGCGGATTCCTGCTGACGATCCTGGGGATCGTCCTGTTCGCCCTCGGCCTGATGTTCTCCATCGCCTTCCACGAGGCGGGGCACTTCTACTGGGCCCGGAAGTTCGGCATGCGGGTGCCGCAGTTCATGGTCGGCTTCGGGCCCACCGTCTTCTCCCGGCGTCGCGGCGAGACCGAGTACGGCATCAAGGCCGTCCCGCTCGGCGGCTACATCCGCATCGTCGGCATGATCCCGCCGGCCGAGGAGAACGAGAGCAAGCGCGCCACGCGCATGCGCAGCTTCATCGCCGAGGTGCGCGGGCAGGCGCTCAACGACGTCCGGCCCAGCGACGGCGACCGCGTCTTCTACAAGAAGCCCTGGTGGCAGCGGGTCGTCGTGATGTTCGCGGGGCCGTTCCACAACCTGGTGCTCGCCGTCATCTTCTTCGCGGTCGTGCTGATGGGCTTCGGCATCCCGGAGATCACCACGACGATCCGCCAGGTGCCCGACTGCGTCCTCCCCGCCGGCGCCGCGAGCGCCGGTGCGGAGGACCCCTGCTCGATCCCCATCACGTCCGAGGGGGAGCTGTGCGAGGCCGGCGCCGCGGGCTGCGCCCTGCCGGCACGCAGCCCCGCCGCGCGGGCCGGCCTGCAGCCGGGCGACACCGTGCTCGCGCTCGACGGCGAGCCCGTCTCCCAGGAGACCGACGTCGGCTGGCAGCAGGTGCAGGACGCGATCCGCACCAGCGCCGACGAGCCGGTGGTCTTCACCGTCGAGCGCGACGGGGAGCGGCGCGACCTCACCGTCACCCCCATCGAGAACGTCGTCTACGCCGACGAGGAGGGCGAGGCGACGCAGGTCGTCGGCTTCGTCGGCATCAGCCCGCTGCAGCGCGAGGTGCGCCAGCCGCTGAGCGAGGTGCCGGGTCACTTCGGCGACATCCTGGTGCGGTCGGTGGACCGGCTGGTGGAGATCCCGGAGCGGGTGCCGCAGCTGTTCCGCGCGGCGTTCCTCGGCGAGGAGCGCGACCCGCTGGGCCCGATCGGCGTGGTCGGCGTCAGCCGCATCTCCGGTGAGGTCTTCGCCCTCGACCAGCTCTCGCCGGTGCAGAAGATCGGCTACTTCATCCAGCTGCTGGCCGGGCTGAACCTGGTGCTGTTCCTGTTCAACCTGCTCCCGATCTACCCGCTCGACGGGGGCCACGTGGCCGGCGCGCTGTACGAGAAGGCGCGCTCGACGGTCGCGCGGCTCCGGGGGCGGCCCGATCCCGGGCCGTTCGACATCGCCCGGCTGATGCCGGTGGCCTACGCCGTCGCAGGCCTCTTCCTGGGGCTCTCGCTGCTGCTGCTGATCGCGGACGTGGTCAACCCGGTCAGGCTGGCTGGGTGATCGGCGCGGCCGGCGTCGCGGCACCGCGGGCCGGCCGGGAGGCGACGAGCACGCCGCCCACCACGAGGATGCCGGCGACCAGCTCCACCGGGTCCAGCACCTCGCCGAACGCCAGCCACGACGCGAGCACGCCGACCACCGGCACGAGCATGGAGAACGGCGCCACCACGTTCGACGGGTGCCGGGAGAGCAGCGTGTTCCAGATCCCGTAGCCGACCAGCGTGGCGACGACGACGACGTAGAGGAGCCCCAGCACCGCCGGCAGCGCCTCGGCCGTCGCAGCGGTCGCCAGCGAGCGCACGATCCGGTCCGGCCCCTCGACGGCCAGCGCGAGCACCAGCATCGGCACGGGCGGGATCGCCGCCGTCCAGAGCGTCAGGTGGAACGCGTTCGGCGCTTGGGCCCGGCGGCTGCAGACGTTGCCGATCGCCCAGCCGAGCGCCCCGCAGAGGGTGAGGACGACGGGCAGCCACGCGGCCGTCTGCGCCCGGTGCACCGCGATCGCGGCGAGACCGAGAACGGCGAGCACCACCCCGCCGAGCTGCCGCGCGGACAGCCGCTCGTGCAGCCAGACCCCGGCGCTCAGGACGGTGAACGGCGCCGACGCCTGCAGCACCAGGGACGCCAGGCCGCTGGGCATGCCGGCGGCCATCCCGGCATAGAGGAAGGCGAACTGCAGGATCCCGATGCCCACCCCGACGCCGATCAGCCAGCGCAGGGGGACGACCGGCCGGGGGATCAGCAGGAGCGCGGGCAGCCCCACGAGCGCGAAGCGCAGCGCGACCATGGACAGCGGCGGGAACTGCTCGAGGGCGAGGGCCGTGGCCGGGAAGTTGAGCCCCCAGCACACCGCGACGAAGCAGGCGAGGAGGCGGTCGCGGAGCGGCACACCGCGAGCCTGCGGTCGACGTTCGTGAAGGACAAGCGCGCGGTGCGGGCGGTCGTCGGCGAGGGGGTGGCCGAGACCGCCGCCTACCCGGCCTGAGGCGCCGGCGCACGCCCTGCACCCTGCGGACGCGCACGTCACAGCGGCCCGGCCGTCCGCCGGGGGATACTGGCGACATGGCGATCCCCGTCGGCCTCGGCATGCCCGCTGCCCCTCCGCCCGTGCTGGCCCCGCGTCGGAAGACCCGGCAGCTGGACGTCGGCGGTGTCGGTGTCGGCAGCGACTTCCCGGTCAGCGTGCAGTCGATGTGCACGACGAAGACCGCGGACATCAACGCGACGCTCCAGCAGATCGCCGAGCTGACGGCGTCGGGCTGCCAGATCGTGCGGGTCGCGGTGCCCGACACCGACGACGCCGAGGCGCTGCCGATCATCGCGAAGAAGTCGCAGATCCCGGTCATCGCCGACATCCACTTCCAGCCGCGGTACGTGTTCGCCGCGATCGACGCCGGCTGCGCCGCCGTCCGCGTGAACCCCGGCAACATCAAGAAGTTCGACGACAAGGTCGGCGAGATCGCCCGGGCGGCCAGGGGTGCCGGCATCCCGATCCGGATCGGCGTCAACGCCGGCTCGCTGGACAAGCGGCTGCTCGCCAAGTACGGCAAGGCGACCCCGGAGGCGCTGGTCGAGTCCGCGCTGTGGGAGTGCTCGCTGTTCGAGGAGCACGACTTCCGGGACATCAAGATCTCGGTCAAGCACAACGACCCGGTGGTCATGGTGCGCGCCTACGAGCTGCTGGCCGCGCAGTGCGACTACCCGCTGCACCTCGGCGTCACCGAGGCCGGGCCCGCCTTCCAGGGCACGATCAAGTCCGCCGTCGCGTTCGGCGCCCTGCTGAGCAAGGGCATCGGCGACACCATCCGGGTGTCCCTCTCGGCCCCGCCGGCGGAGGAGGTGAAGGTCGGCAACCAGATCCTGGAGTCGCTGAACCTCAAGCAGCGCGGCCTGGAGATCGTCAGCTGCCCCTCGTGCGGGCGCGCCCAGGTCGACGTCTACAAGCTCGCCGACGAGGTCACCGCCGGCCTCGAAGGCATGGAGGTCCCGCTGCGGGTGGCCGTCATGGGGTGCGTCGTCAACGGCCCCGGTGAGGCCCGCGAGGCCGACCTCGGGGTGGCGTCCGGCAACGGCAAGGGGCAGATCTTCGTCAAGGGGGAGGTCGTGAAGACCGTGCCCGAGTCGCAGATCGTCGAGACCCTCATCGAGGAGGCCATGCGGATCGCCGGCGAGCACGTCGACGCCGGTGAGCCCTCCGGGCCGCCGGTCGTCTCCGTCAGCTGACCCGTGCTCCGTACGCCTGCCGCCCGCGTCCTCGACGAGGCCGACGAGCCGGCCGTGCACCGGCTGCTCGCGACCGACCCCGTCGCGGCCTGCGTGATCGCCGGCCGGGTCGAGGCCTCGGGTACGGCGGCGGTCTCGCTGGGCGCCCCGCTGTGGGGCATCGGCAGCGGCCGGGAGCTGGACGCGGTCTGCCTGGCCGGCGCGAACCTCATCCCCTTCGCGCTGCCCGGGAGCGAGCGCGCCGCCGCCGTCGCCTTCGCCGAGCGGGCCCGCCGGGCCGGGCGCCGCTGCTCCACCATCGTGGGCCCCTCCGCCGCCGTGGCGCCGCTGTGGGACCTGCTGGCGCCCTCGTGGGGGCCGCCCCGCGACCACCGGCCCCGGCAGCCGCTCATGGCGATCGACTGCCCGCCCGCCGTCGCCCCCGAGCCGCGGGTGCGGCCGGTGCGCCCCGGCGAGCTCGACGTGCTGCTCCCGGCCGCGGTGGCGATGTTCACCGAGGAGGTCGGCGTGAGCCCGCTGCGGGTCGACGGCGGCGCCGGCTACCGCGCACGGGTCGACGAGCTGGTGCGGGCCGGCCAGTCGCTGGCCTGGATCGAGGACGGGCGGGTCCTGTTCAAGGCCGAGATCGGCGCGGCCTGCCGGGCCGCGTGCCAGGTGCAGGGCGTCTGGGTCGCGCCGGCGCTGCGCGGCCAGGGCATCGGCACGGCCTGCACCGCCGCGGTCGTCGAGTACGCCCGCGCGGTCATCGCCCCCGTGGTCAGCCTCTACGTCAACGACTACAACACGCGGGCCCGCGCCTCCTACCGCCGGGTGGGTTTCCGCGAGGTCGGCGAGTACGCCAGCGTCCTGTTCTGAACCGTCGCTCCCGTCTGGGAACCTGTGTGGGTGCGCACCCGCCCGGCCCCCGCTCTGCTGATCCCGATCCTGCTGGCCGTCCCGGTGCTGGCCGGCTGCTCGGGCAGCGAGGACGACGTGCGCGCGGCGGCGGAGGCCTTCCTCGAGGACTGGACGGCGGGTGACCTCAGCGCCGCGGCCGGTGCCACGACCGACCCCGCCGCCGCCACCGCGCTGCTCGAGCAGACCGCCGCCGACCTCCCCGGCGCGGCCCTGACCGCCGAGATCGGCGAGGTGGCCGTCGACGACGGCGTCGCCACCGTCGGCTGGACCGCCACCTGGGACCTGGAGGCGGCGCCGGAGTGGAGCTACGAGGGCACCCTTCGGTTGCGCGAGGGTGACGACGCGTGGCAGGTGGTCGCCGAACCGGCGGTCGTCCACCCCGAGCTGGGCGAGGGGCAGCACCTGGAACTGGACCGGCAGCTGCCCGAGCGGGCGGCGATCACCGATGCCTCCGGCGCCCCGCTGTTCACGCCGACCGAGGTGGTCCGGGTGGGCGTCGACCCCGCCCAGGTGACCGACCTGCCGGCGCTGGCGGCGGCGCTCTCGGCGGCGACCGGCGTCGCCGCCGAGGAGATCATCGCCGACGTGCAGGCCGCGCCGGAGGGGCAGTTCGTGCCGGTCATCGACCTGCGCCGGCCGCAGTTCGAGCAGATCCGCGGCCAGGTGTTCGACCTGCCCGGCGCCGTCTTCCCGACCGAGACCCGGTCGCTGGCGCCCTCGTCGAGGTTCGCCGTCGCGCTGCTGGGCCGGGTCGGCGCGGCGACGGCGGAGCTCCTGGAGGAGACGGCGGTCGACGGGGAGCCCCGTTACGCCGCCGGAGACCAGCTGGGGCTGTCCGGGCTGCAGCGGGCCTACCAGGAGCAGTTGAGCGGGACCGCCGGCTTCACCGTCGCGGTGGCCGGTACGGAGGAGGGGTCCGGCCGGGAGATCGCCTCCGTGCCGCCCGTCGCGGGGGAGCCGGTGCGGACGCCGCTCGTGCCGGCCATCCAGACCGCCGCCGAGGCCGCCGTCGCCGCCCAGCCCCTGCCCGCCCACCTCGTCGTCGTCCGCCCCGGGACCGGCGAGATCCTCGCGGTGGCCTCGAACGAGGCGGCCAACCCCGCCAACGCGCTCACCGGGCAGTTCCCGCCGGGGTCCAGCATGAAGGCGGTGACGGCGACCGCACTGCTGGACGAGGGCGGACTCACCCCGCAGACACCGGTGCCCTGCCCGGCGACGACGGTCGTCGAAGGGCGCGAGTTCGAGAACCAGGACCAGTTCGACCTCGGCACGGTGCCCTTCACCGAGGCCTTCGCGCAGTCCTGCAACACCACGTTCATCCAGCAGGGCCTGCAGCTGCCGGACGCCGCGCTGGCCGAGGCGGCGGCCGCCTACGGCGTCGGCACCGACTGGGACCTGCCGGTCGACGTCTTCAGCGGCAGCGTCCCGGGCGACAGCACCGGGACGACGAAGGCGGCGAACGCGATCGGGCAGGGGCAGGTGCTCATGAGCCCCGCCCAGCTGGCCCTGGTCGCCGCGGGCATCGCCGGGGGTACCCCGGTGGCTCCGGTCGAGGTCGTGGGCGCCGAGGCGGCGGGGCCGGTGCCCAGCGGCCCGGCCGCCGGGGTGCTCGACGGCCTGCGGCCGATGATGCGCCAGGTCGTGTTGTCGGGGACCGCGCAGGCGCTGGCCGACCGCGGCGAGGTCTACGGGAAGACGGGCACGGCCGAGTTCGGCACGGCCAGCCCGCCGGAGTCGCACGGCTGGTTCATGGGCTACCAGCTGGCCGGCCCGCAGGGGGACATCGCCTTCGCGACCCTCGTCGAGGCCGGGCAGTCCAGCAGCGCCGCGGTCGCCGTCACCGACGCCTTCGTCGGCAACCTGGGCTGACCTCGGCCCCGGCCTACCCCGTGGAGAGCCCCGGGAGAGCGCTCGTCACGGGGCTCAGGCCCGCGGCCTGGCGCCACGCGACGGCCCGCACCTCGGCGGCGGTGAGCGCCTCCATGGCCAGCGCCCGCGTGGTCCGCTCCGCCGCCCGGTCCAGGACCCGCACCCAGGCGGCGGCGACGCCCTCCTCCAGGACGGCGGCGAGCGCTGCGGCGTCCACCGGCGACAGCACCGGGAAGGGCAGCGCGTACCCGGCCTCGGGCAGCGCCGGATCGGCTCCGCGCTCGCCGAGGAGGGTGGTCACCCGGTCGCGCACCTGGCGGTGGCCCGTCTCGGCGGCCGCGGCCGCGGGGGGGGGGGGGGGGGGGGGGGGGGGGGGGGGGGCGGGGGGGGGCGCCCCCGCGGCGGGGGGGGGGGGGGGGGGGGGGGGGGGGGGGGGGGGGGGGGGGGGGGGGGGATGGGGTCCGAGCTGGGGGAGTTGTGTGGTCAGCGTGTGGGGCCCGTGGCGGTGGCCGGTCGGGGCGGCCGCCCCCCCGCCGCGCTGCTCCGGTGGCAGCGCGGCCCCGACCACGCCGTAGCCCCACACCGCGGCGTGCTCGGCGGCGAGCGCGGCATCCAGCGCGGCGTCCTCGGCGGAGGTGGCGGTGGTGTCCTCGTCAGCCATGGCCGTCCTCCGTCATGCCAGTCGTGCCTCGTGCCCGCGCAGCCCCGCGGCGATGGAGCCCAGGAGGGCGGCCCGCGCACCGGCCTGGCCCAGCGCCGCGGCGGCGTGGGAGGTGGCCGCGACGGCGACCTGCGCCCGCAGCCAGGCCTGCGCCTCCCCGGGCGGGGGCGCGTCCGCCGGCGGGGCGGCCGAGGGGCTGCTGCCGGGCGCCGCCGCGCGCAGCCGGTCCAGCTGCTCGGCCGCCTGGTCGGCGAGGACACCGACCGCCGCGGCGAGCGCGGGATCGGCGGCGAAGGCCAGCTCGTAGGCCCGGACCAGGGTCTCCTGGACGCCGACCTGCGCGGCCAGCTCGTCGGCCTGCGCGCTGGTCACGGTGTCGCGCTCCTCCACCGCGGGAGAGGAGGTGCACCCGGTGGCCACGGCGGCGACGCCGGCGGCGGAGGCCACCAGAAGGGTCCGGCGCGTGAGCGTCCGCGGGCCGGGACGGGGGGTGGAAGACATCACCCCCATCCTCGCAGCCGCCGGCCCCCGCAGCCGGTCCTCCGGTCGGACGGGCGTGCCGCGTGGACGTGAGGTGCACCGCACCCGCCGTGCCCGCCGGTGGGCGCACCACCCGGCCGGTCCCGTCCGGCCGCCCCGCGCCGGGCCGGGGTGCCGGTGCGGGCGGTAGCCTGAGCACTTCCCCTCGACACCGGGCCCGGCCAGCGACGCAGGTCCGCGGCGCCGGGCCGCAGAACTGCGCGCACGGCACCGTGCCGCCGACCGAGCCTGAGGAGGCCAGCGTGTCCGCCTCTCGCGGAACCCAGCGGAGCGACCCCGCCACCGACCGGCTGACCGGCTGGATCCGCCCGGTCGTCACCGAGGCGGGGTACGACCTCGAGGAGCTCGTCGTCACCCCCGCCGGCCGGCGCAGCGTCGTCCGCGTCGTCGTCGACCGCGATGCGGGGATCACCCTCGACGACATCGCCGAGGTCAGCCGGGCGGTCTCCGACGTGCTGGACCGCAACGACGACGGCATGGGCCGCACCCCCTACGTGCTGGAGGTGACCAGCCCCGGGGTCGACCGCCCGCTCACCGAGCCGCGCCACTGGCGCCGGAACTCCGGACGGCTGGTGGTGGTCGCGGTCGGTGCCGCGGGGGCGGCCGAGCAGCTCACCGGGCGGATCACCGAGGTCGACGGCGACGGCGTCACGCTGGCCGTCGAGGCCAAGGGCAAGCCGGGGGCGAAGAAGCGTCCGCCGCAGCCGCGCCGCGTGCCCTGGGCCGAACTGGGCGCGGGGCGGGTGCAGGTCGAGTTCGGCCGGGCCGACTCCCACGCCGACGACAGCACCGACGAGATCGCGGGCGACACCGCGGAGCACGACGCCGACGAGCGCGACGACCTGGACCAGGCCGCGCTCGCGGACGACGACGGAGGAGAGAAGTGAACATCGACGTCACCGCGCTCAAGGCGGTGGAGCGGGAGAAGGGCATCCCGGTCGACACGGTCATCGAGGCGCTCGAGACCGCCCTCGTGACCGCCTACCGGCACGCCGACGGGGCGGCCAAGCACGTGCGCGTGCACGTGGACCGCAAGAGCGGCGAGGTCGCCGTCCTGGCGCAGGAGATCGGCCCCGACGGCGAGGTCGTCCGCGAGTGGGACGACACCCCCTCGGACTTCGGCCGGATCGCCGCGAGCACCGCCAAGCAGGTGATCGTCCAGCGGCTCCGCGACGCCGAGCACGAGCAGACCTTCGGCGAGTACGCCGGCAAGGAAGGCGACATCGTCAGCGGCATCGTCCAGGCCGACCAGCGGCGCAACGCCAGCGGCATCGTGATGATCGACATCGGCAAGGTCGAGGCCGTGCTGCCCTCCGCCGAGCAGGTGCCGGGGGAGTCCTACCCGCACGGCAGCCGGATCAAGGCCTACGTCGTCGCCGTCTCCCGCACCTACCGGGGCCCGCAGGTCACCGTGTCGAGGACCCACCCGAACCTGGTCCGCAAGCTGTTCGCGCTCGAGGTCCCGGAGATCGCCGACGGCAGCGTCGAGATCGTCGCGGTCGCCCGCGAGGCGGGGCACCGCACGAAGATCGCGGTGCGCACCTCCGTCCCCGGGCTGAACGCCAAGGGCGCCTGCATCGGGCCGATGGGCCAGCGGGTGCGCAACGTCATGAGCGAGCTGCACGGCGAGAAGATCGACATCGTCGACTGGTCGGAGGACCCGGCGTCCTTCGTGGCCTCCGCGCTCAGCCCGGCCCGGGTGTCCAGCGCCCAGCTCGTCGACCCGCAGGCCAAGGCCGTCCGTGTCGTCGTCCCCGACTACCAGCTGTCGCTGGCCATCGGCAAGGAGGGGCAGAACGCCCGCCTGGCCGCGCGGCTGACCGGCTGCCGGATCGACATCCGCAGCGACGCCCAGGACGAGGACGCCGGCGCAACCCCCTCGCCGGGGGTGGGCCGCCCGCCGCTGCGCTCCGGCCTGCCGCCTCACCCGGGCGGGGGGCGCGGCGGGGCTCCGGGGTCCCGCGCGCAGGCTCCCGCGGGCGGTCCGCGCTCGGCTCCACGCCGCGCGGAACACCGCGGGCCGGCCACGCGCTAGAGTGACGGGTGGCCGAAAAGTCGGATCCGGTCCGCACCTGCGTGGGGTGCCGGAAGCGAACCTCGGTCGATGACCTGCTGCGCGTGGTCGTCGTGGACGGGAACCTGGTTCCCGATCCGCGGCGGCGGCTCCCCGGTCGCGGTGCCTCGCTGCACCCGACGGCGGAGTGCCTGCGCGCAGCGGAGCGACGCCGGGCCTTCCCGCGGGCGCTGCGCACCAGCGCCCCCGTGGAGGTCGGTCCGCTCCGGGCCCACGTCCTGGGCGCCTCCGCGGAGGTCGCCGGGACCGGGCCGGGAGAGGGCGACAGCACTGCACAGTCGGGCCGGCACCAGGCCGGTCCGCACGTCGACAGGACACCGTCGGATGACTCAGCCGTGAAGTTCTCACGATGACCATGCGCCACTAACGACGAGGTCGAGCGGGCAAGCCGCCGGCCTCACCAAGAGGAGACCCGTGCCAGGCAAAGCCCGCGTACACGAACTCGCCAAGGAGTTCGGTGTCGACAGCAAGACCGTGCTCGCCAAGCTCAAGGAGCAGGGCGAGTTCGTGAAGTCCGCGTCCTCCACCGTCGAGGCCCCCGTGGCCCGTCGGCTGCGCGAGGCGCTCGGCGCCGCCACCAGCGGCGGCAACGACGGGGCCGCTGCCCCGCGCCCGAGCGCGCCCGCTCCCCGTCCCGCCGCTCCGGCGCCGCAGGCGGCCCCGCAGGTCCCTGCTGCTCCGCAGGCCCCGGCGGCGTCGGCCCCGTCCCGCCCGGCCGCTCCCGGACCCCGTCCGGGTCCGCGCCCCGCGGCGCCCGCCCCGCAGGCCCCGGCCGCCCAGGCCCCGGCTCCGCAGGCCCCGGCTCCGCAGGCCCCGGCTCCGCAGGCTCCGGCCGCGCAGGCTCCTGGGGCCCCGGTGCAGCAGCCGTCCGCTCCCCGTCCCGCGGCATCCCGGCCGGCTCCCGCCGGTGGCGCTGCCCCGGGTGGTCCGCGTCCCGGTCCGCGGCCGGCTCCGCGCCCGGGCAACAACCCCTTCAGCAGCACGCCCCGCCCCGGCCCCGCGGCCGGTGGCGCGCGTCCGGGCCCCGCTGGTGGTCCCCGTCCGGCGCCCGGCGCGGGCGGCCCCCGTCCGGCGCCCGGTGCGGGTGGTCCGCGCCCCGGTCCGGGCGGTCCCCGTCCCGGCGCCGGTGCCGGTGGTCCCCGTCCGGCGGCCGGTCCCGGCGGTCCGCGCCCGAACCCGGGCATGATGCCGCAGCGCCCCTCGCCCGGCATGATGCCGCCCCGACCCGCCGGTGGCGGCCGACCGGGCGGTGGGCCCGGCGGTGCCGGTCGCGGTCGTCCGGGTGGTCCCGGCGGTGGCGGTGGCGGTGGTTTCCGTCCCGGCGGTGGCGGTGGCGCTCCCGGCGCCGGCGCGCCCGCCGGCGGTGGCTTCCGCGGCGGTGGCGGCGGTCGTGGCCGTGGTCGCGGTGGCTCGGGTGCCGGTACGGCCGGTGCCTTCGGGCGTCCCGGCGGCCGGGGTCCGGTCCGCGGGCGCAAGAGCAAGAAGCAGCGGCGTCAGGAGTTCGACTCCATGGCGGCGCCCAGCATGGGCGGCGTCAGCCTGCCGCGCGGCAACGGGCAGACCGTCCGGCTGCCCCGTGGCGCCTCGCTGACCGACCTGGCCGAGCGCATCAACGCGCAACCGGCCGCGCTGGTCACCGCCCTGTTCCACCTGGGCGAGATGGTGACCGCCACGCAGTCGGTCAACGACGAGACGCTCCAGCTGCTCGGCGCCGAGATCGGCTGGGTCATCCAGGTCGTCAGCCCCGAGGACGAGGACCGCGAGCTGCTCGAGACCTTCGACCTCACCTTCGGTGACGAGGAGGGCGACGAGGAGGACTGGTCCGCCCGTCCGCCGGTCGTGACCGTCATGGGTCACGTCGACCACGGGAAGACCAAGCTGCTGGACGCGATCCGCGACGCGAACGTCGTGGCCCGCGAGGCCGGCGGCATCACCCAGCACATCGGCGCCTACCAGGTCGTCACCGAGCTGGACGGCAACGAGCGTCCCGTCACCTTCATCGACACCCCGGGCCACGAGTCGTTCACGGCGATGCGTGCCCGCGGCGCGAAGGTCACCGACATCGTCATCCTGGTCGTCGCGGCCGACGACGGCGTCATGCCGCAGACGGTCGAGGCGCTCAACCACGCCCAGGCCGCCGAGGTCCCGATCGTGGTCGCGGTGAACAAGGTGGACAAGGAGGGGGCCAACCCCGCCAAGATCCGCCAGCAGCTCACCGAGTACGGCCTGGTCGCCGAGGAGTACGGCGGCGACACGATGTTCGTCGACGTCTCGGCGATCACCCGGCAGGGCCTCGACGACCTGCTCGCGGCGGTGCTCCTCACCGCCGACGCCTCGCTGGACCTGCGCGCGAACACCGAGCAGGACCCGCAGGGCGTGGTCATCGAGGGCAAGCTGGACAAGGGTCGCGGCCCCGTCGCCACGGTGCTCGTCCAGCGCGGCACGCTGCGCCAGGGCGACTCCATCGTGGCCGGCGACGCCTACGGCCGCGTCCGGTCGCTGCTCGACGAGCACGGCAACAAGCTGAAGGAGGCCCTGCCGGCCCGCCCCGTGCAGGTCGTGGGTCTCACCTCGGTGCCCCGCGCCGGCGACACCTTCCTCGTCGTCGACGAGGACCGCGTCGCCCGGCAGATCGCCGACCGCCGCCAGGCCCGCATCCGCAACGCGCAGAACGCCTCGATGCGCAAGCGGATCAGCCTGGAGGACCTCGACGCGGCGCTCAAGGAGAACCGTCAGCTCAACCTGATCATCAAGGGCGACAACTCGGGCACCGTCGAGGCGCTCGAAGAGGCGCTGATGAAGATCGAGGTCGACGACGAGATCTCGCTGCGGGTCATCCACCGCGGCGTCGGCGGCATCACCAAGAGCGACATCGACCTGGCGCTGGCCGACGACGTCATCGTCCTCGGCTTCAACGTCCGGGCCGAGGGCCAGGCCACCGAGCTCGCCAACCGCGAAGGGGTGGACGTCCGGTACTACACGGTCATCTACCAGGCGATCGACGAGATCGAGGCCGCGCTCAAGGGCATGCTCAAGCCGATCTACGAGGAGGTCCAGCTGGGCACGGCGGAGGTCCGCGAGGTCTTCCGGGTGCCCAAGGTCGGCAACGTCGCCGGCTCGCTGGTCCGCAGCGGCACGATCGTGCGCAACTCCAAGGCGCGCCTGATCCGTGACGGTGCCGTGGTCGCCGACAACCTGTCGGTGGAGTCCCTCCGCCGGTTCAAGGACGACGCGACCGAGGTCCGCGAGGGCTACGAGTGCGGTATCGGCCTGGGGTCGTACAACGACATCAAGGTCGACGACGTGATCGAGACCTTCGAGCTGCGCGAGAAGCCGCGCGACTGAACCAGATGATCCCTTGCCCCCCACTGCGAGCGGGTGACGTGCTGGAACGGCCCTCCTGCAGGGTCCCGGCGCGAGCTCGCGAGCGGTGGGGGGCAGGAGGGTCCTCCTAGTGTTCACCGGCGCGCTCACCGCCGACCTGCTGCTGGGCGACGTCCACTCGCTCAAGGGCAAGCGGTCGGTCGTCCGGCCGATCGTCGCCGAGCTGCGGCGGCGGTACGCCGTCGCAGCGGCGGAGGTCGGCGACCAGGACCTGCACCGCCGCGTGCAGATCGGGGTCGCCACCGTCGCGGGGGACGCCGCCCAGGTCTCCGACGTCCTCGACGCCTGCGAGCGGTTGCTGGCCGAGCGGCCGGAGGTGACCCTGCTGTCGACGCACCGGCAGCTCGTCAGCGACACCGATTGAGGACCTCGTCGCCCACAACCCCCTCGCAGTCTGGGGGGCGGGCCCCGGCGACGAGGCCGCCCGACCCACCCAGGTAGCGACCTGGCAGTCCCAAGGAGGTCCCTGATGGCCGATCCGGCCCGCGCCCGCAAGCTGGCGGTGCGCATCCGACAGATCGTCTCCGCGGCGATCGAGTCCCAGATCAAGGACCCCCGGCTGGGCATGGTGACCGTCACCGATGCCCGGGTGACCAGCGATCTCCGCGAGGCCACGGTGTTCTACACCGTCTACGGCGACGAGACGCAGGTCGCCGACTCGGCCAAGGCGCTCACCAGCGCCACCGGGGTGCTCCGCTCCACCGTCGGCCGGCAGACCGGGATCAAGTTCGTCCCGTCGCTGACCTTCGTCGCCGACATCGTCCCCGACACCGCGCGCGAGCTCGAGGAGGCGCTGGAGCGGGCCCGGCACGCCGACGCGGAGCTGGCCCGCGCCCGCGAGGGCGCCAGCTACGCCGGCGAGCCCGATCCCTACCGCCGCCCCGCGGAGGACGGGGACGACGACGCACCGGCCGGCGGCGGGGCTGCCGATGACAGCGGCGAGGACCTGACGCCCCGGACGAGGAGTGCGCTGTGAGCGAGAACGACCCCGACCCGAACCTGCCCGACGAGGGTCACGGCCGCTCGGAGTTCGGCGGCCGCCCGGCCCCCGACGCCGGTGACCCCACCCAGGGCGGCAAGCGTGGCGAGATCGGGGAGGCGCCGAGCATCGCGGAGGACGAGCCGGACGACGGCGGCCCGGGCTATCCCGTGGGCGGCGGCGACATCACCGAGCACCAGGGCGGCCGGGTCGCCGACCCCGACCCGGCGGGGTGACCCCCGCCAACCCCGGCGGCGGTGCGGTCCCGGACCTCACCACCGCCACGAGGTCGGTCGCCGCCGTGCTCGCCGAGGCGGCGCATGCGCGGGCGACCGTGGTCCTCTCCGGGCACGTCCAACCCGACGCCGACGCCCTCGGCAGCACCCTGGCGCTCGCCGAGGGGCTGCGCCGGCGCGGTGCCCGGGTGCTCGCCACCTTCCCGGGCCCGTTCACCCTCCCGGCGTCGCTCGGATGGATCCCCGGCGCGGAGGGGCTGGTGCCCTCGGGCGCCGTCCCCTCGTCCCCGGACGTCTTCGTCAGCCTCGACGCGGCCTCCCCGGGGCGCCTCGGCGAGCTGGCTCCGCTGCTCGACCGCGCCGGCACCTCCGTGGTCGTCGACCACCACGCCAGCAACCCCGGCTTCGGCCACCTGCGGCTCGTGGACCCGGCCGCCCCCGCCACGGTCACCCTCGTCGCCGACCTCCTCGACGGCCTCGGCGTGGCGCTCGACGCCCAACTGGCCACCTGCCTGTACGCCGGGCTCGCCGCCGACACCGGTTCCTTCCGGTTCGGCAGCACGCGGCCGGAGACCCACGAGCTCGCCGCGCGACTGCTCGCCACGGGCATCGACCACGCCGCGATCAGCCGCCGGCTTTTCGACACGGCCCCCTTCGGCTGGCTCGGCCTGCTCTCGGTCGTCGCCGGGCGTGCGGTGCTCGAGCCGGAGGTGGGCGCCGGGCTGGTGTGGACGTGGTCCAGCACCGTCGAGGCAGCCGAGCACGGCCTGCCCGGGGAACAGCTCGAGGCGCTGGTCGACGTCGTCCGCTCGACCCAGGAGGCGGACGTCGCCTGCGTGCTCAAGGGCCAGGACGACGGGTCCTGGTCGGTCTCCCTGCGGTCCCGCGGGGGGAGCGACGTCGCGCGGGTCGCGACGGCGCTCGGCGGCGGCGGGCACCGGGCGGCCGCCGGGTACACCTCGCACCTCGACCGCGAGGGCACCGTCGCGGCGCTGCGCCGGGAGCTCTGCGATCTGTCGGCCGCGGGCCGGCCACCGCGACCAGGTGGGTAGAAGGATCTCCGTGCCCCCCACGCCTCGCCGGCCGGGCGTGGGCCCCCGCACCGGGGCCGATCAGGCCGCCGAGCCGGATCCGGGAACCGGATCGGGAGGCGTCCGGCCCCCGCCATCCGGTTCCCCGTCCGTCCTCGCCCTCGCCGCCCCGGCGCTCGTCGTCCTCGCGGCCGAGCCGCTGTACCTCCTCGTGGACACCGCCGTCGTCGGCAACCTGGGCACGGTCGCCCTCGGTGGGCTCGCCGTCGGTGGCGGCCTGCTGGCGTGGGCAGCCGCGCTGCTGAACTTCCTGGCGTACGGCACGACCGCGCGCGCCGCCCGCCGCGCCGGCGCCGGTGACCGGGCCGGCGCGGTCGAGGAGGGCGTGCAGGCGACCTGGCTCGCGCTCGCCCTGGGGGTGCTCGTGCTCGCCCTCTTCCAGCTGCTGGCCGGGCCGCTGACCCGGGTCCTCGCCGGAGGCGCGGGGCCGGTCGCGGAGGCGGGGGAGGGCTGGCTGCGGGTGGCCTCGCTCGGGGCCCCGCTGCTGCTGGTGTCGCTGGCCGGGAACGGCTGGCTGCGCGGTGTCCAGGAGCTGCGCCGCCCGGTGCGCTACGTCGTCGCGGGCAGCCTGCTCAGCCTCGTCCTCTGCCCGCTGCTCGTGCACCCGGTGGGGCTGGGCCTGGTCGGCTCGGCGGTGGCGAACGTCGCCGGGCAGGCGCTCACCGCCGCCCTCTTCGTGCGGGCGCTGCTGCGCGAGGGCGCTGACTGGGGCGCGCACCCGCGGGCGATCGTGCGGCAGCTGGTCATCGGCCGCGACCTGCTGCTGCGGGCGGCGGTGCTGCAGCTGTCCTTCCTGGTCGCCGCCGGGGTCGCCGCGCGGGCCGGGACGGCGGCCCTGGGTGCCCACCAGATCGCGTTGCAGCTCTTCTTCTTCCTCGCCCTGGTGCTCGACGCCTACGCCATCGCGGCGCAGACCCTGGTCGGCCACGCCCTCGGTGCCGGGCGGCCCGACGAGGCCCGCGCGACGGCGCGCCGCGTCGTGGGTTGGGGCCTGGTCACCGGTTGCCTCGTGGCCGCCGTCCTGATCGCGCTGCGGGACGTCCTGCCGCCGCTGTTCACCGACGACCCGGCGGTGCTGGCGCAGGCCGCCCTCGTCTGGTGGTTCCTCGCCTGCTTCCAGCCGCTGGCGGGGGTGGTGTTCGCCCTGGACGGCGTGCTGATGGGGGCCGGCGACGTCGGCTACCTGCGGACCGTCACCATCGCGGCCGCGCTCGTCGGATTCCTGCCCCTGTCGCTGCTCGCCGGGCCGCTGGACCTCGGCCTCGCCGGCATCTGGACCGGGCTCACGCTCTTCATCGTGCTGCGGCTGGTCGCGGTGCTGCTGCGGGTGGCGGGTGACCGGTGGGTGGGCGCGCCTGAGACGGTTGCCCCGTGAGCACCGCGAGAACGACGCCCGAGCGAGCATCGCAGGGAGCGCCAGCGACCGAGGAGCGGAACGAGGGCGGAGTCGAGCAATGAGCCGACGCCCGGATGCCGACGTCCCGCCCGGACTGCTGCTGGTGGACAAGCCGGACGGCATGACCTCCCACGACGTCGTCGCCCGCGCCCGCCGCGCGCTGTCGGTGCGCAAGGTCGGGCACGCCGGGACGCTCGACCCCATGGCCACCGGGCTGCTGGTCCTGGGCGTCGGCACCGCGACCCGGCTGCTCGGGTACGTCGGCGGGCACGGCAAGACCTACGAGGCCAGGATCCGGCTGGGGCAGGCGACGGTCACCGACGACCGCGAGGGCGAGGTGCTCACCACCACCTCCGCGGCGCACCTCGACGACGACACCGTCCGCGCGGCCCTCGCCGCGCAGACCGGACCGCTGCAGCAGGTGCCCTCGGCGGTGAGCGCGGTCAAGGTCGACGGCCGCCGGTCCTACGACCGCGTGCGGGCGGGGGAGGCCGTCGAGCTCGCCCCCCGCTCGGTCACCGTGCACCGGCTGGAGGTGCACCGCCTCAGCCGGCCGGAGCCAGACCTGCTGGACGTCGACGTCACGGTCGAGTGCACCGCCGGGACCTACATCCGCGCCATCGCCCGCGACGCGGGCGCGGCGCTGGGCGTCGGCGGCCACCTGACGGCGCTGCGCCGCACCGCCTCGGGGCCGTTCGCGGTCGCGCAGTCCGGCACGGTCGAGGACGCAGCCGCCTCGCTGGTCGCCGGCGGCGGGCCCGGGTTCCTCGGGCTCACGGAGGCGGCGCGCCTGGTCTTCCCCG
The DNA here is from genome assembly GCF_054050875.1 of Blastococcus sp. SYSU DS0541. Taxonomy (NCBI): domain Bacteria; kingdom Bacillati; phylum Actinomycetota; class Actinomycetes; order Geodermatophilales; family Geodermatophilaceae; genus Blastococcus; species Blastococcus sp. SYSU DS0541. The sequence goes on from NZ_JBJHAD010000001.1 coordinate 480,913, forward strand.
AGCGGCCGCTCACCCCGGAGGAGGCGCGGGCGCTCGGCTACGGCCAGCGCATCCCCGCGACCGGGGCGGCCGGGCTGCACGCCGCCGTGGACGCCGACGGCCGGCTGGCGGCCCTCGTCGAGGACGCCGGTCGCACGGCGCGCGTCGTCGTCGGCTTCCCGCCGGCCTGAGGCGGTGGCAGCCTGGCCACCGTGACCCTCGCCGCCCGCCTGGCCGACCTCGACGCGCTCCTGCGCCCGCTGCCCGGGGTGCTCGTCGCGTTCTCCGGCGGGGTCGACTCCGGCGTCCTGCTCGCCGCCGCGGTACGCGCGCTCGGCGCCGGCCGGGTGGTCGCCGCCACCGCCGTCTCCCCGAGCCTGCCGGCCGCCGAGCTCGCCGGCGCGGGGGAGTTCGCCGCGTCGCTGGGGGTGCGGCACGAGCGGCCACGCACCGACGAGCTCTCCCGCGAGGGCTACCGGGCCAACGGCGGGGACCGGTGCGCCTTCTGCAAGACCGAGCTGGTCGAGGTGCTGCGCCCGCTGGCCGACCGGCTCGGCATCGCCGACGTGGTCACCGGCACCAACGCCGACGACGTCGTCGCGGGGTTCCGGCCGGGCATCCGCGCGGCGGCCCGGCGCGGGGCCTGGACGCCGCTGGCGCGGGCCGGGCTCACCAAGGACGACGTCCGCGCCGCCGCCCGCCGGTGGGGGCTGCCGCTGGCCGACAAGCCCGCGGCCGCCTGCCTGGCCAGCCGGATCGCCTACGGGGTGCCGGTGTCTGCCGCGGGGCTGGCCCGCGTGGAGCACGCGGAGGCCGGGTTGCGCACCGCACTCGTCGCGGCCGGGCTGCCGGTGCGCGACCTGCGGGTGCGCGACCTCGGCGACGACGTCGCCCGGGTGGAGGTCGACGCCGCGCTGGTGGCCGACCTCGCGGCGCGAGTGGACCTGCACGCCGCCGTCCCCGGCTTCGCCCGGGTCGAGCTCGACCCGCGGGGCTTCCGGTCGGGGGCGATGAACGAGCTGCTGCCCGACCCCGTGCGCTACCGCTGAGCCGAGCGGACGATCCGCGCGGCGGCCACCCCGGCCCCGAACCCGTTGTCGATGTTGACGACGAGCACCCCCGGGGCGCAGGCGGTGAGCATGGTCAGCAGGGCGGCCAGCCCCTCGAAGGCGGCGCCGTAGCCCACCGACGTGGGGACGGCGACGACGAGCCGGTCGGTGAGCCCGGCGACCACGCTGGGCAGCGCACCGTCCATGCCGGCGACGACGACCACGGCGTCGGCCGCCCCGAGGTCCGGGGCGACGCCGAGGACGCGGTGGATCCCCGCCACCCCGACGTCGTCCACCCGGCGGCAGCCCACGCCGCACGCGCGCAGCGTGGCCGCCACCTCCGCGGCCACCGGGCCGTCCGAGGTGCCCGCGGTCAGCAGGAGCACCTCGCCGACCGGGTCCGGCAGGGTGCCCACGAAGGCGCACCGCGCCTCGGCGTCGACGACGGCGTCGGGCCACCGGTCGAGCACCGCCGCCGCGGTGGCGTCGTCGACCCGGCTGGCCCAGGCGAACGGCGCCGGTGACCCCTCCAGCAGGGCGGCCAGGCAGGCCACGGTCTGGGCGGGGGTCTTGCCGGCCGCGAACACGACCTCGGGCGTACCGGTCCGGGTCTCGCGGTCGAGGTCCAGGCGGGCGAAGCCCAGGTCTGCGGTGCGGGGTGCGCTCACCTGCACCAGCCTGCCGCACGCGGGGGTGGTCGTGCGGTTGGCGGCCACCCCGCCCGGGAAGGGCACGACCATGAGCGTCGTCAAGATCAACGCGATCACCGTGCCGAAGGACAAGCAGGAGCGCTTCGAGGAGCGGTTCCGCGGGCGCGCCGGAGCCGTGGAGACCACCCCCGGCTTCGAGTGGTTCGAGCTGCTGCGGCCGGTGGAGGGCACCGACCAGTACCTGGTCTACACGCGGTGGAGCAGCGTCGAGGCCTACGAGGCCTGGCAGTCCGGTCAGGACTTCGACCGGGCGCACTCCGGTGGCGGTGACACCCTCGCCTCGGCCGCCCCGCACTCGGCGCACGTCTGGACCTACGAGGTGCTGGAGACCGCCGGCCCGAAGGGCGAGCACGAAGACGGGGCCTGAGCCGGGTTAGTGTGACGGCACCGGCCCCGCACGCCCGCGGGCCGGTGCCGTCCCCTCGCACGCCCGGGTAGGAGCCATGACCGACACGCTCGCCGACAGCCGAACCACGTCCCGGACGTTCGTCGAGGGCGTGCCGGTGGTCGTGGAGGACGTGCAGCGCCGCTCCACCACCGAGCGCGAGGAGCTGCTGGCCGACCCCGGCTTCGGCCGCTACTTCACCGACCACATGTTCGTGGCCCGGTACCAGGCCGGTCGCGGCTGGTACGACGCCCGGCTGACGCAGTACGGCCCGCTGCCGATGGACCCCGGCACCGCCGCCCTGCACTACGCCCAGTCGATCTTCGAGGGGCTCAAGGCCTACGCCCAGCCCGACGGCAGCGTGGCCACCTTCCGGCCGCAGGCCAACGCGGCGCGCTTCATCCGCAGCGCCGAGCGCCTGGCGATGCCGCCGGTGCCCGAGGAGGCGTTCCTCGCCGCCGTCGACGCGCTCGTCGACGCCGACCGCGCGTGGGTGCCCACGGGGCCGGACCAGACGTTGTACCTGCGCCCCTACCAGCTGGCCAGCGAGTCCTTCCTCGGCGTCCGCCCGGCGCACGAGTACCTCTTCCTGGTGATCGCGAGCCCCGCCGGCGCCTACTTCCCGCGCGGCGTGCACCCGGTCTCCGTCTTCGTCTCCGAGGACTACGTGCGGGCCGCGCCCGGGGGCACCGGCGACGTGAAGTGCGCCGGCAACTACGCGGCGAGCCTCCGGCCCCAGCAGCAGGCGAGCGAGCTCGGCTGCGACCAGGTCGTCTACCTCGACGCCGTGGAGCGGCGCTACATCGAGGAGCTGGGCGGGATGAACCTGTTCTTCGTCCTGGGCTCAGGCGAGGACGCCGAGCTGGTCACCCCCGAGCTCTCCGGCACCCTGCTGCCGGGCATCACCCGCGACTCGCTCATCACCGTCGCCCGGGAGCTCGGACACCGGGTGACCGAGCGCAAGGTGACCCTCGACGAGTGGCGCAGCGGCGCGCTCGACGGCTCGATCAGCGAGACCTTCGCCTGCGGGACGGCCGCCGTCATCACCCCGGTCGGTCAGATCCGCGCCCGCACCGGCGACTTCACCGTGGGCGACGGCGAGCCCGGCCCGGTCACCATGCGGCTGCGCGAGACGCTGCTCGACATCCAGCACGGGCGGGTGGCCGACACCCACGGCTGGCTGCACCAGGTCTCCTGACCGCGGCGGGGGTTGTCGCGTGCTGCGCTGGCGGGGGCTCGAGGCCACCCCGGGTGATCTCGGGCGCACGGTGGTCACCGTCGGGATGTACGACGGCGTCCACCGCGGGCACCAGAAGCTCATCGGGGCCGCCGTCGCGCGGGCCCGGGCCATGCGCCGCCCCTGCCTGCTGCTGACCTTCGACCCCCACCCGGCGGAGGTCGTGCGGCCGGGGTCGCACCCGGCGATCCTCACCTCGCTGGACCGCAAGGCCGAGCTCGTCGCCGACCTCGGCGTGGACGCCATGTGCGTGCTGCCGTTCACCGCGGAGTTCATGAAGCTCCCGCCGGAGACCTTCACGCACACCGTGCTGGTCGAGCGGCTGCACGCCGCGCAGGTGGTGGTGGGGGAGAACTTCACCTACGGCCACCGCGCCGCCGGCACGGTCTCCTCGCTCACCGCGGAGGGGCGCCGCTTCGGCTTCGCCGTCGAGGGGGTGTCCCTGGCGCAGGACGCCTCGGAGGACGGCGAGGTCACCATCTCCTCGACCTACGTCCGCGCCTGCGTCGCCGCGGGGGACATGGTCCCGGCGGCCCGCGCGCTCGGCCGGCCGCACCGGGTCGACGGCGTCGTCGTGCGCGGTGACCGCCGCGGCCGCGACCTGGGGTACCCGACCGCCAACGTGGAGACCCCGCCGTACACCGCCATCCCCGCCGACGGCGTCTACGCCGGGCACCTGGTCACCCGCGACCCGCGCAGCGCGGCCAGCCGGGAACGGTTCCCCGCGGCGATCTCCGTGGGGACCAACCCCACCTTCCAGGGCAGCCGCCGGACGGTCGAGGCCTACGTCCTCGACTACGACGGCGACCTCTACGGCGAGCACGTCGGCGTCGAGTTCGCCCACCGGCTCCGGGCGATGGCCGCCTTCGCCGACGTCGACGGGCTCCTGGCCGCCATGGCCAAGGACGTGGCCGACACCCGGGCGCTGCTGGGCCTGTGACGGCGTCGTCCTCCGGACGGCACCCCGGCCGGCAGCCACTCGGTCCGACCGGCTGATCACCGCTGGTAGTCTCGTGGCAGCCGTGCACGCACGGCTGTGTGAACGCTGCCCTCGTGAGTCAGACCGGGGGCCACACGTGACCCGCCCAGGAGGCGAACCATGGCGCTCGACAGCGCGACGAAGCAGCAGATCATGACCGAGTACGCGACGGTCGACAAGGACACCGGTTCGCCCGAGGTGCAGGTCGCGATGCTGACCCGCCGGATCAGCGATCTGACGGAGCACCTCAAGGCGCACAAGCACGACCACCACAGCCGGCGGGGCCTGCTCCTGCTGGTGGGCCGGCGTCGCCGGCTGCTGAACTACCTGGCGAAGACCGACATCAACCGCTACCGGTCGTTGATCGAGCGGCTCGGCCTGCGCCGCTAGCACGTCGAGGGGACCGCTCCCGGATCGATCCGGGGCGGTCCCCTCTCTCGTACGGCACCCGCCGTCCGAGTTCGAGGCCCTCCGGCCGACCGCCCCGCCAAGGGCCGGTCCTCGGTAGTGGCCCCCGGGACGCATCGGTTCCCCACCTCCGGGGAACAGCACCGCCCGAGGGCTTCGATCGAAGACCGGTCGCCCCCGGAAGCAGGTCGGCGCGAGGCGCCGCAAGAGGAACGTCGCGGTATGCGACGAAGAGAGAAGGACACGTGTCCGCACCCACCACCCAGGGCAGCATCGCTGCCGAGTTCGACCCCGAGGACGGGGTCACCACCGCCACCGCGGTCATCGACAACGGCAGCTTCGGCAGCCGCAGCATCACCTTCGAGACCGGCCGGCTGGCCAAGCAGGCCGCCGGCTCGGTCGTCGTGACGATGGGCGACAGCATGCTGCTGTCGGCCACCACGGCGGGCCGCCAGCCCAAGGAGCACTTCGACTTCTTCCCGCTGACCGTCGACGTCGAGGAGCGGATGTACGCCGCGGGCCGCATCCCCGGCTCGTTCTTCCGCCGCGAGGGCCGGCCGTCCGAGGACGCGATCCTCACCTGCCGGCTGATCGACCGCCCGCTGCGGCCGACCTTCGCCAAGGGGCTGCGCAACGAGGTCCAGGTCGTCATCACCGTCATGGCCCTGGACCCCGAGCACCTCTACGACGTCATGGCCATCAACGGCGCGTCGGCCTCGACCCAGCTGTCGGGCCTGCCGTTCTCCGGCCCGATCGGTGGCACCCGGGTCGCGCTCATCCGCGGCCAGTGGGTCGCCTTCCCGACGCACTCGGAGCTCCAGGAGGCCGTCTTCGACATGGTCGTCGCCGGTCGCCTGCTCCCGGACGGCGACGTCGCGATCATGATGGTCGAGGCCGAGGCCACCGAGAAGACGATCGAGCTCGTCGCCGGTGGCGCCAGCGCCCCGACCGAGGAGGTCGTGGCCCAGGGCCTCGAGGCCGCCAAGCCCTTCATCAAGGCGCTGTGCGAGGCGCAGAGCGCGATGGCCGCCAAGGCCGCCAAGCCGGTCGCGGAGTTCCCGCGCTTCCTGGACTACCAGGACGACGTCTACGCCGCCGTCGAGTCCGCCGCCCTGACCCGCCTCGGCGAGGTGCAGGCCATCGCGGGCAAGCAGGAGCGCGAGGACGCCACCGAGGCGCTCAAGGACGAGGTGAAGGCCTCGCTCGCCGACCAGTTCGAGGGTCGCGAGAAGGAGGTCTCGGCCGCCTTCCGCGCCGTCACCAAGAAGGTCGTCCGGCAGCGGATCCTGCGCGACAAGGTCCGCATCGACGGCCGCGGCGTCACCGACATCCGGCCGCTGTCCGCCGAGGTCGAGGTCGTCCCGCGCGTGCACGGCTCGGCGCTGTTCGAGCGCGGGGAGACCCAGATCCTGGGGATCACCACGCTGAACATGCTGCGCATGGAGCAGCAGCTCGACACGCTGTCGCCGGACAACCGCAAGCGCTACATGCACAACTACAACTTCCCGCCGTACTCCACCGGCGAGACCGGTCGCGTGGGCTCGCCCAAGCGGCGCGAGATCGGCCACGGTGCGCTCGCCGAGCGTGCGCTGCTGCCGGTGCTGCCCGACCGCGAGGAGTTCCCCTACGCGATCCGGCAGGTCTCCGAGGCGCTCGGCTCCAACGGTTCGACCTCCATGGGGTCGGTCTGCGCCTCGACGCTGGCGCTGCTCAACGCCGGCGTGCCGCTCAAGGCCCCGGTCGCCGGCATCGCCATGGGCCTGGTCTCCGACCAGGTCGACGGCAGGACCGAGTACGTGGCGCTGACCGACATCCTCGGTGCCGAGGACGCGTTCGGTGACATGGACTTCAAGGTCGCCGGCACGCGGGAGTTCGTCACCGCGCTGCAGCTGGACACCAAGCTCGACGGCATCCCGTCCGACGTGCTCGCCCAGGCGCTGACCCAGGCCCGCGCCGCCCGGCTGCACATCCTGGACGTGATGAACGAGGCCATCGACGCCCCCGACGAGATGAGCCCGTACGCCCCCCGGGTGACCACGGTGCGCATCCCGGTCGACAAGATCGGTGCGGTGATCGGCCCCAAGGGCCAGATGATCAACGCGATCCAGGACGAGACCGGCGCGGACATCACGATCGAGGACGACGGCACGATCTACGTGGGCGCGTCCGACGGCCCCTCGGCCCAGGCCGCGGTCGACCGGATCAACGCCATCGCCAACCCGCAGATGCCCAAGGTCGGCGAGCGCTTCCTCGGCACGGTCGTCAAGACCACGCCGTTCGGCGCCTTCGTCTCCCTGCTCCCGGGCAAGGACGGGCTGGTCCACATCAGCAAGCTCGGTGCGGGCAAGCGCATCGGCAAGGTCGAGGACGTCGCCAACGTCGGCGACAAGATGCAGGTGGAGATCACCGACATCGACGCCCGCGGCAAGATCAGCCTCGCGCCGGTCGCCGCCGACGGTGCCGACGGCGCCGAGGCCTCCGCCGAGGCCCCGGCCGAGTCCGCCCCTGCGGGTGAGTGACCACGACTGATCTGATCCGGGCCGGGGTGGGCGCCGCTTCTCCGGGAGCGGCCCCCACCCCGGTTCCCGTCGGGACGACCGCGCTGCTGGACCTCGACGAGGTCGGCGGCCGGGTGGAGCGCACCGAGCTCCCCGGGGGCCTGCGGGTGCTCACCGAGACGATGCCCGGGGTGCTGTCGGCGACCCTGGGCATCTGGGTGGGCGTGGGTTCGCGCGACGAGACGCCGGCCGTCGCGGGGGCCTCGCACTTCCTCGAGCACCTGCTGTTCAAGGGGACGACGTCGCGCGGGGCGCTGGAGATCGCGACCGCCATGGACGCCGTCGGCGGTGAGATGAACGCGTTCACCGCCAAGGAGCACACCTGCTACTACGCCAACGTGCTCGCCAGCGACCTCCCGCTCGCGGTGACGCTGCTGGCCGACCTGGTCACCGAGGCGACCAACACGGCGGCGGACCTGGAGTCCGAGCGCACGGTGGTGCTCGAGGAGATCGCCATGCGCGACGACGAGCCCTCGGACGCCGTCCACGACCTCTTCGCCGAGACGCTGTACGGCGACACCTCCCTCGGGCGCTCGGTCCTGGGCACCGTCGAGTCGATCGAGGGGCTCACCCGGGAGGACGTCGACGGCTGGTACCGCTCGCGCTACGCCGTGCCCTCGATCGTGGTGACCGCGGCCGGGCGGGTGGACCACCGGCAGGTCCTCGACCTGGTGACGGCGGCATTCGGCGACCGGCTGTCAGGTACGGCCCGTCCCGCGCCGCTGCGCACCGGCGACGTGGCGCTCGAGCGGCCCGCGCGGCCGGCCGGGCTCATCTCCCGCCGGACGGAGCAGACCCACCTGCTGCTCGGCACGCCCGCCATGGGGCGCCTGGACGAGCGCCGGTACGTCGCCGCCGTGCTGGACGCCGCCGTCGGAGGCGGCATGAGCTCGAGGCTGTTCCAGGAGATCCGGGAGAAGCGCGGACTGGTGTACAGCGTCGGGTCGGCGCTGACCCACTACGCCGGCGCGGGCGCCTTCTCCGTCTACGCAGGCTGCTCCAAGAAGCGCGTGCCCGAGGTGCTCCGCCTGGTTCGGGAGGAGCTCGGGCGGGTCGCCGCCGAGGGGCTCACCACCGAGGAGGTGGCCCGGGCGCGCGGTCAGCTGAAGGGCGGGCTGGTGCTCGGGCTGGAGGACACCGGCTCGCGCATGAGCCGGCTGGGCAAGAGCGAGCTGTCCTACGGGGAGTACGTCCCGGTGCGGGACGTGCTCGCGCGCATCGAGTCCGTCGACGAGGCGCAGGTCCGGTCGGTGGCAGGGGAGCTGTTCGGCCGGGAGACCTGCCTGGCCGTGGTGGGGCCCTACCGCGAGTCCGACCTCGACCGGCTCTGACCTCGCGGATGCCGACGACCCGGACCTCCCTGCCGCAGGCCGCCTTCGCGCTCGCGGTGCTGGTCTCGGCCGTCGTGCTCTTCCTGCCGGCCTCGGGGGTGCCGACCGCGCCCCCGGGGACCGACAAGGCGGTCCACCTGCTCGTCTTCGGCGCCCTGGCGCTGACCGGCCGGTGGGCCGGGATGCAGGGGGTGCCGCTGGCGACGGGGCTGGTGGCCTACGCGGTGGCCAGCGAGCTGGTGCAGGGGCTCACGCCGCTCGGCCGCTCGATGTCCCTCGCCGACGTCGTCGCCGACGTCGCGGGGATCCTCGTGGGGCTGCTCGCGTGGGCCGCCCTCGCCCGGCGGACGCGCTGACCGGGGCCTGTCTTGCATCGCGGGGCCGGGCCGGGAAACCTGACCGCGTGACCACGAGCGCGCCCGGCCAGCAGCCCGCCTCCGTCGAGGGGGAGTCCTCCCTCATCCCGGTGGGAGTGCTCGGCGCCCGCGGCCGGATGGGCACCGAGGTGGTCAGGGCGGTGAACGACGCCGACGACCTCGAGCTGGTGGCCATGGTCGACGACGGCGACTGGCTGTTCAACGTCGCCGACGCCGGCGCCCAGGTGGTCGTCGACTTCACCCGTCCCGACGTGGTGATGGACAACATCCGGTTCTGCATCGACAACAACATCCACTGCGTCGTGGGCACCACCGGGTTCGACGAGGCCCGACTGGCGACCGTCGCCGAGTGGCTCGAGCCGAAGCCGGAGCTCGGGGTCGTCATCGCCCCCAACTTCGGCATCGGGGCGATCCTGCTGATGCGCTTCGCCCAGGAGGCGGCTCGCTTCTTCCCGTCCGTGGAGGTCGTCGAGCTGCACCACCCGAACAAGGTGGACGCCCCCTCGGGGACGGCGGTGCGGACCGCGCGCCTGGTGGCCTCGGCGCGCCGCGCGGCCGGGCTCCCGCCGGCGCCGGACGCCACGACCGACGAGCTGCCGGGGGCGCGCGGCACCGACGTCGAGGGGGTGCGCGTGCACGCCGTGCGGCTGGCCGGTCTGGTTGCGCACCAGGAGGTGCTGCTCGGGGCGGCGGGGGAGTCGCTGACGCTGCGGCACGACTCGTTCGACCGCGCCTCGTTCATGCCCGGGGTGCTGCTCGCCGTCCGGGAGATCGGGCGTCGGCCCGGTCTCACCGTCGGCATCGAGGGCTTCCTGGGGCTCTGAGAGGGCCCCGTCCTCCTCACGCCTCGCAGGCTCGGCGCGAGCCTCTGGACGGGCCGACCCAGGCGGCGGGGGGCGTGGCGCGCGTCACCTGCAGCTCGTTTGACACCGCCCGCGGGGGCACGTAACTTTCTTTCTGCGCCGCGCGGCCCGGGAGGGCCGCCGGACCAGCCCCCCGCTAGACGGGCTGCTGGAAACCGGCGTAGAGTGGGACCTCCAGCCAGGGACGAAGCCCGGAAGGGTCGAGTTTCTGCGCGTCCGCTCCTTGAGAACTCAACAGCGTGCCGAAAGTCAGTGCCAAGTAATACCCCGTGCCGCGATTCTTGTGGTCGTGGCTGGGATTCCTTTGGTTGATTGATATCGCGAGAGTGTCAGCTCGCGGTTCTCAGCCGGTATCAAATCATCTACGGAGAGTTTGATCCTGGCTCAGGACGAACGCTGGCGGCGTGCTTAACACATGCAAGTCGAACGGTGAACCGCTTCGGTGGGGATC